>CAYLLY010000147.1:0-5192 GCA_964384595.1 uncultured Nitrospirales bacterium | reverse complement strand
AGGGCCGAGCGGATGAGGTCCTGGAGCGGCGTCTCACCGTTGCGGCCGGCCAGCACCTGCTTGATGACGTCCTTCACGTCGCCGGCCTTGTAGCCGAGGTTCACGAGGGCCGAGAGGGCGTCGTCCATGAGCTTGTTCGACGGTTCGGCGGCCCTGGCCGTGCGATGATCGGCGGCGGCGCCCAGCTTTTCGACCTTGTCCTTGAGCTCCAGCGCCAGGCGTCCCGCCGATTTTTTGCCGATGCCGGGAACGGACGCCAGCGTCTTGTGATCGTCGTTGCGAATGGCCGCCGCGAGGTCGTCCACGCTCAGCGAGGAGATCACGCTCAAGGCCAGCTTGGGCCCGATGCCGGAGACGCCGAGCAGCATCAGGAAGGCGTCCTTCTCGCGCTGCGTGGAAAAACCGAACAACTGGATCGCGTCCTCGCGGACGTGAGTATGAATGGCGAGGGTAACGGACTGATTTGGCTCGGGAAGCCGGTAGTAGGTGCTGAGGGGGATCAGGACGTCGTAGCCGACGCCCTGCACATCGATGACGACTCCTCCCGGGTGCTTGGATGCAAGGCGTCCGGTGAGCGAGGCGATCATCCTGCCGCTGCGACCTTCTCCATGATCTCTTCCGGAATGTCGAAGTTGGCGTGGACCTTCTGCACGTCGTCGTGGTCCTCCAGCGTGTCCATCAGCTTCAGTACCTGTTCCGCGTTCTTCGCATCCAGCTTGACGTGGTTCTCCGGGATGAAGGTGATCTCGGCCAGGGAGGTCTCGATCTTGGCGTCGGCCAGGGCCTTCTTCACCGCTTCAAACTCGTGCGTGCCGGTGATGACCTCGTAGGTCTTCTCGTCCGTTTTCATGTCCTCGGCGCCGGCGTCCAGCGCCAGGGTCATGAGCTTGTCCTCGTCCACCTTGCCCTTTTCCACCACGAGCAGGCCCTTTTTATGGAACTGCCAGGAAACGGCGCCGGCCTCGGCCATGTTGCAGTTCTGCTTGGTGAGGATGTTGCGGATCTCGGCCACCGTCCGGTTCCGGTTGTCGCTGGTGAGGTCGATCAGCAGGGCGCAGCCGCCCGGCCCGTAGCCTTCCAGTTGGAACTCTTCGTAATGAACGCCCGGCAGCTCGCCGGTCCCGCGCTGGATCGCCTTCTTGAGGTTATCCGACGGCATGTTGGCGTCTTTGGCTTTGAGGATCGCGAGTCTGAGGCGGGGATTGCCGTTCGGATCGCCGCCGCCGAGGCGCGCGGCGATGGTGATTTCACGGATGATCTTGGTGAAGATTTTGCCGCGCTTGGCGTCTACGGACGCTTTGTGCCGCTTCGTGGTCGCCCAGTGACTATGGCCGCCCATGACCCCACCTCTTCAACTGTAAAGGATTTGTTCGACATGATGTGCACCGGATTGTGACACAGGGCTGCAAAGGGTGTCAATTCGAGAACCTGCCCCCCTTTGCCCTTTGCGCGGCTTGACCCCTGCGGAATCTTCGTCTACCCTCCTGTGAACCGCGTTTCTCGCCAAACCTGAGGAGGAGTGTCGGATGACCTATTGCGTCGGCGTCTCACTGGATGCAGGACTGGTGCTCGCGTCGGATTCACGGACCAATGCCGGCGTGGATCAGGTCGCCAGTTTTCGTAAGATGACGGTGTTCGAGCGACCGGGCGAGCGCGTCATCGTGATGCTGAGTTCGGGGAATCTGGCGGTGACCCAGGCGGTCGTGAGTCTGTTGGAGCAGGGGACGCAGCAAAATCGGGAGCACATCCTGAACACGCCGACCATGTATCAAGCCGCCTGTCTGGTAGGCGAAACGTTGCGGGAAGTGCAGAAGCGCGACGGGCCGTCTCTCATGCAGCGGAGCATAGATTCGAGCGCCAGCTTCATTCTGGGGGGGCAGATCAGCGGGCAACGGCACTGCCTGTTCAATGTTTATACGGAAGGCAATTTTATCGAAGCGACGCCCGACACGCCCTTTTTTCAAAACGGCGAACTCAAGTACGGCAAGCCGATCCTCGACCGCATGATCACCGGCGCCACTCCCCTCATGGAGGCGGCCAAGTGCGTGCTGGTCTCGTTCGATTCGACGATCCGCAGCAACATCTCGGTCGGCCTGCCGATCGATTTGCTCTGCTACGAACGCGACAGCCTGAGAGTCAGCATGTACCGCCGCATCATGGACCAGGACCCGTATTTCGACACGGTCCGCCGGCAGTGGGAGGCCGGCCTGCGGCGTGTGCTGGGCGAATTGCCGGAACCGCATTGGTAGAATTGACGATAGCCCATGAGCATTCACGTCGCGCTGACGCACAGAACCCATTACCGCTTCGACCGGCCGGTGAGTCTGTCCCCGCACGAAATCAGGCTGCGCCCGGCGCCGCATTGCCGCACGCGCATCCAGAGCTATTCGCTCAAGGTCCAGCCGGCCGAGCATTTCATCAATTGGCAGCAGGATCCCTACGGCAACTATGTGGCCCGGCTCGTGTTCCCAGAGCGCGCCACCGAGCTCCTGATTGTGGTGGACCTGGTCGCCGAGATGACGGTGATCAACCCGTTCGATTTCTTCGTCGAGTCCTACGCGGAGCGATTTCCCTTCGCGTACCCTCCGGACTTGGCAAAGGAGTTGGCACCGTTTCTTGAGGCGGAACCCCGTGGAGCGCAACTGGCCGCCTGGCTGGACCGGTTTAAAGCGGCGCATCTCGGCGAAGCGCAATACATGAACGACTTTCTGGTGCTGCTCAACAGGAGCGTGCAGGGGGATGTCGCCTACATCATCAGACCCGAACCCGGCGTTCAGACCTGCGAGCAAACCCTGGATCTGCACCGTGGCTCCTGCCGCGACAGCGCGTGGCTGCTGGTCCAGATCCTGCGCAACCTGGGCGTCGCCGCACGCTTTGTGTCGGGATATCTGATTCAACTGACTGCCGACGTGAAGCCGCTTGAGGGCCCGGCGGGACCGGCGCAGGACTTCACGGATCTGCACGCCTGGGCCGAGGCGTACATTCCCGGCGCCGGATGGATCGGGCTGGACGCCACCTCGGGCCTCCTGGCCGGCGAAGGCCATATCCCGCTCGCGTGCACGGCTTCACCGGCCGGCGCCGCGCCGGTGATCGGCTCGACGGATGTCTGTGAGTCCACGCTCGACTTGGCCATGGCGGTCGCCCGGATTCACGAATCGCCGCGCGTGACGAAACCCTATACCGAGGCACAGTGGCAGGCCATCGACGCCCTGGGCCGTCAAGTCGATGGGGACCTGCAGGCCGGCGATGTGCGCCTGACCATGGGTGGCGAGCCGACCTTTGTCTCTCTCGACGACATGGAAGGCGATGAGTGGAACACGGCGGCCCTGGGGCCCACCAAACGCAAGCTCGCGGGCGACCTGCTCAAGAATGTGAAACATCGTTTCGCGCCCGGCGGGCTCCTGCACTACGGCCAGGGCAAGTGGTATCCCGGCGAGCCGTTGCCCCGTTGGGCGCTCGGTTGTTACTGGCGCCTGGATGGCGAGCCGGTCTGGCGGGATCCCACGCTCATCGCGGACGAGGCCGTTCACTACGGCTATGCGACGGAGCAGGCGAAGCAATTCACCACTCGGCTCGCGGCGCGGCTGAACCTGAGCGCTGAGTTCGTCATTGCCGCCTATGAAGATGTCTGGCACTACTTGATGGAGGAGCAGACGCTGCCGATCAATGTGGATCCGCTGCAGCACGATCTGAAGGATCCCGAGCAGCGCTCCACGCTGGCCCGGCTCCTGGACAAAGGGTTGGGCGAGGTGGCGGGCTATGTGCTGCCGTTGAAGGCCGCCGCCAAGGCTCGGGGCCGCTCATCCGGCGCGTGCAAGGCGATCTGGATTTCCGGTCCCTGGCCGCTCAAGCGGGGTCGCCTGTACCTGATGCCTGGGGACTCGCCGATCGGCTACCGCCTCCCGTTGACCTCCTTGCCGTGGGTGGCTCCGGCGGATGTCGAAATCGAGCCCGAACGGGACCCGCTGGAACCGCGCGGTCCCTTGGGTGTCGTCGGCGGGGGAGCGGAGGACGCTTCTGGACCAGTCCACCAGCTTGCCGTCCGCACCGCATGGGCCATCGGGGAATCGGCCAAGGACGCGCTCCGGACGGCCCTGTGCGTCGAGGTCCGCCAGGGACGCCTGCATGTCTTCCTGCCGCCCCAGTCGTACCTGGAAGACTATCTGGATCTTGTCCATGCGGTCGAAGAAACGGCGGCCGACTTGCGCGCCCCGCTCTGGGTCGAGGGCTATCCCCCGCCCCATGATTCTCGCCTGCAGTCGCTGAAGATCACCCCGGACCCCGGCGTGATCGAAGTCAATATCCATCCGGCGAAGAGCTGGGACGAATTGATCGCCAATACGCACATTCTCTATGAGGAAGCGCGGGTCTCCAGGCTCGGCACCGAAAAGTTCATGCTGGACGGGCGCCATACCGGCACGGGCGGCGGCAATCATGTCACGCTGGGCGGGCCCACCCCGGCGGACAGTCCGATGCTGCGCCGTCCTGACCTGCTCAGGAGCCTGGTCACCTACTGGCTGAACCATCCGGCCTTGTCGTTCCTCTTTTCCGGGCCCTTCGTCGGACCGACCAGCCAGGCGCCGCGCGTGGACGAGGCGCGCCATGACGGCCTGTACGAACTGGAGATCGCGTTTCAGCAGATGGCGGAGAAGCAGGTCGCGGGGCAGGAGACCCTCACGCCGTGGCTGGTGGACCGGCTGCTCCGCCATTTGCTGGTCGATCTGACGGGCAACACCCATCGCGCGGAGTTTTCCATCGACAAGCTCTACTCGCCGGACAGCATAACCGGCCGCCTCGGCCTCGTGGAGTTCCGGGCATTCGAGATGCCGCCCCATCCGCGCATGAGCCTGACGCAGCAGTTGCTGGTTCGCGCGCTGGTCGCGCGCTTCTGGAAGACGCCGTATCGGGTGCCGGCGGTTCGCTGGGGGACCGAGCTGCACGATCGGTTCATGCTGCCACACTTTGTCGCGCAGGACCTGCGGGATGTCGTACGGGATGTGCAGGAGGCCGGGTATCCGTTCCAGCAGGAGTGGTTCGCGCCGTTTGTGGAGTTCCGCTTCCCCCGATACGGCAGCGTCGTGTATGACGGGATCGAGCTTGAGCTGCGCCAGGCGATCGAGCCATGGCATGTGCTGGGAGAGGAAGCGGCCGCGGGCGCCACCGCGCGCTATGTGGACTCTTCGGTCGAACGT
>CAYLLY010000146.1:0-5224 GCA_964384595.1 uncultured Nitrospirales bacterium | reverse complement strand
CAATCGCTCGCGGGGCTTAAGCGACATGGGGTCGCCTTGTGCGGTCAAGTAATGTCAAGAAGTTTCTGCTGCATAGGGTTTTCAAGGCGCTTTGTCTCCCTTGCGTCTTTCGTTCTTAGTTTCTCAATCATTCCATCGCACGGCAGAAATACAAATTCCTTCCCCTGCTTTTGCTTTTTTAGGAACCCCTTGGTTGCTAAATGAAGAAGGTCCATTCTCGCTGTTTGATATACAATCCCGTGATAGTTTTTATGTTCCTCAATCCTATAGATTGCCTCTGGGTGCCGAATGGCATGATAGATTAAAGTTTTTTGCCTTGCGTTGAGTCCACGGTAGCTTTGCAAGAGCACATTAGATCGGGATATTTCCCTTTGTTTTTGGTTTAAGTACAACTTTAGCTGCCCGATCGCAAGCGTGATCGCCCTTAAGTTGTACTGCAAAAAGTAATTTAAGTCGCCCTCATCCGTTTCAGTGTAAAGATAAGCTCGCGCGTATTGACCCGGTGCCCGCAGAAAGTATCTAGAGATCGCAAGATACTCAAACAACAGATACTTGCGAGAAAGCAAATACCAATACATTAAGGCTCGCGCGGTTCTACCGTTTCCGTCTGTGAAAGGATGATCGTAAGCCAGACCGAAATGGATAATGGCTCCTTTGATAACCGGATGAATCCAATATTCGCCCTCATTGTTATTTGCAAAATCACAGAGCACTTGAATCCGTTCCGGTAAAGTTGCAGCGAGAGGTGGAATGTGCGCTGTCTCATTGTTATAACTAACAATGATGTCGTCCCGCTTTCTTGGCTGTCCTGCTTCACTGGGATCAATGGTCTTTTCTGTCACAAGTCGATGAATTTCCATTAGCTTCTCTGGAGTCAATTTCATTGCCCTATTGGCGTGGATGTACTGCATCGTTTCATAATTGTTTACGATCATTTGTTCATGCACGTTGGCAGGCTTTCTTCCAGACCGCAGCATCTCTTTCGCGACCTGCCTTGTCGTAGCAGCCCCTTCAAGTTGGCTTGAGGCGATAGCTTCCTCCATGAGTGAGCTAATGATATATTGCTCCTTAGGAGGCAATCCCATAGGCTGGTCAGTCGTGATTGTTCCTCCAGACCATAGGTCGATCACATTCAATGCCTTCAACATTGAATCAGTTATCCAATAAGAAAACGGCTCGCCCCGTTTATCTTTGAGAGGAACAGCTTTCTTACTGGCCATTCGTCCTAGCTTTAAATAGGCCCATACCGCGTCAGGACTAAAACCTGATGGTAAAGGCCAAGACCGGAATCTTTCCCAAGGCACATACCGTTCGTTAGCCCTCTGAATCACCCTTTGGAATTCGGGATCGCGTGTTTTATCAAGGAAGCTGGGATCACGCAGTACACCAGCCAGTGTCTTACGAGCATCTGGGGGTGTCTCTACTATTGCCATTGCCGCCTCCAATTACTAGTCAAATACTACAACATACTAAATTAGTATTTAGGACATGTCAAGGAAAAACTAAATTAGTAGAAAATAGTTTTTCGCTGGTAATTTTAAAATGTGTGGGAAAAACCGACTAAAGCCGTAGGTGGGAATTACGGTAGTAGATCAGTTTGCGTCATGGGGCTGCCTTGACTTCGGAACAAGGGCCATGGTAGCAATCATGCCTGTTTCACCAGAGGAATTCGCCTATGCCGGTCGTTCATAAGAATGCCTTGAAAGCCGCCCGCCAGTCCGAGAAGCGCCGGGCGCGGAATCGCTCCCTGCACTCCGGAGTCAAGAACGTCATCAAGAAGCTACAGACCGCCGTCGAGAACAAGAAGACCGACGAAACGGCGGCCCTGCTCCGCGAAGCCGCGCGCGCCCTGCAACGCGCCGCCTCCAAGGGCGTGCTGCATCGGAACACCGCGTCGCGCAAGCTGTCCCGCCTCACCGCGCAGGTGCGGAAGGGCGTGGTGCCGGCGTAGCCCGCGCCGCGCCGCGGCAGAGATTCAGGATCATCCGCTCCATCGCCAGCCGGTCCCTCCCGCGTCCCCCGCCTCCGCCTTTCAAGCGCGAATCGGCCTCCCGGAACTGCTCGAAGTCGCGGAGCATCTCCTCCGAGAACCTTCTGGCTTTCCACTCCTGCCGCCAGCACGCGGCCAGGAAGCCGAGCACTTTCAACGGCGGCTCGCCCGCGTCAAGGACCTTTCCCAGAAAGCGCAACGCGCCTTCGCGCTCCTTGCGCCGCAAGGCCTCCAGCAGGTTCCACACCGTGCCGCCCGTATCCGCACCCTGGACGGCCTCCACATCCGCCACCGTGACCGTCTTCCGGGGCGTCACATACGCCGACAGCTTCTCCAGCTCGCGCCGCAGCACGCCGAGGTCGCCGCCGCCGGCTTCCTGCAGCAGCGCCCGCGCAGGCTCGTCCAGACGGAATCCCAGCGCGGCAGCCTGCTCACGAATCCATGCCGGCAAGGCCCTGGCCTCGAGCGGCTCGCAGGCCACCGCCACCGCGACCTTCTTGAGCGCCTGGAAAAACTTCACGCGCCCGTCGACTTTCCTGCCGGTCAGCACCAGGCACGTGGTCTCCACCGGCGCATCCAGGTAGGGCAGTAGCCGCTCCGCGTCTTTCGCCCGCAGATCCCCGACGTCGCGCACCACCACCAGGCGGCGCGCGGCGAACATGGGCAGGTTGCCGCACAGCGTGAGGATCTCCGACGCGTCGGTTTCATCGCCGTACACCACGTCGCAGTTGAAGGCCCCCACATTCGCCTCGTCGGGACCCAAGACCCCCGCCCGGATCGCCGCCACCGCCTCATCCCGGAGCAACCCTTCCTCGCCGACGATCAGGTACAGGGGGGCGAACTCGCCGGCGCCCACCCGCCGCTTCAGCTCAGGGACGGTCATGCTTCCCGCTTCGTCTTCATCGGGCGGCCCCGGCGTCGGAAAGCGTTTCGATCACGTGCGAAACGATGTGCTCGGCCATCGCCTGGCAGGCTTCGTCGGCCGCCCGGTCCTGCCGCGCGCGGTTCGTGGCCAGATCGCCGCTCAGAAAGAACTCCGCCGAGGCGGTGTACGTCTGGCTCCAGAGCGTTTTGCGGGCGCTCCTATCCTCGAAGGTCACCTCCACGGAGAGGCTGACGCGCTGTTCGCGGACCTCGCCGCGGCTGAATGCGATCGGCCCGACTCCATATCCCATAATGGTCCCCTTGAGCACGAGGGACGCGGCACCGACATCGTTCGAGAGCGTCAGACCGTCGGCCTGCAGGAACTGCCGGCGGATGAACTCGGTGACCCGCTTGTCGAGGACCGGCTCGAACGTATCGTTGACGAAGACGGGGACCGCCAGGTGCAAGCCCCGCAACGATACGCCCTGGGCCGGCCTGACCGTGGTGCCGAACTCGTAGCCGCACCCGGCCGTCGACAGGGCGAGCACAAGGACAAGCACGGCTTTCCTCACGCGTCGCCCACCACGATATTCACAAGCCGCTTGTCCACATACACGACGTTCTTGACCGTCTTGCCCTGAATCCATTCCCTGATTTTGACATCCGATTGCGACGCCGCGACCACCTGCTCCTTGTTCCATTCGGCCGGCACGGACAGCTTGCTCCGAACCCTCCCGTTCACCTGGACGGGGATCGTGAGCACCTCCTCCCGGATGAGCGCCGCATCGTGTGCGGGCCAGCGCCCCCGCGCCAGGCTGGTGGCGTGGCCGGTCACGGCCCAGAGCTCCTCCGCAATATGCGGGGCGAACGGGGAGAGCAGCAGCAGCAGCGAGTCGATCGCTTCGCGCAGGGCGGCGGCTCCATCCGCGTTGAGCGCATCGTGGGATTCGGCAGTAAACTTGTAGAGGCCGTTTACGAGCTCCATCAGCGCGGCGATGGCCGTGTTGAACTGGAACTCCCGCTCGATGTCCTCCGTGACCTTCCTGATGGTCCGGTGCGTGAGACGTCGAAGGTCCTGTATGCGTTTCGCCGCATCACCGGCGGGTGCCGATGCCTTTTGAATTGCAGGGGCCACATCATGAACCAGCCGCCACACGCGGGCCAGGAACCGGGAGGCCCCTTCCACGCCGGCGTCGCTCCACTCCAGGTCCTTCTCCGGCGGGGCCGCAAAGAGCGAAAAGAGCCGGGCCGTGTCCGCGCCGTAGGTGGCGATCAGGTGCTCCGGGTCCACGACGTTCTTCTTGGACTTGGACATCTTCTCGACACGGCCTTTTTCGGCCGGCCGCCGGCATTGCGTGCAGCGCCAGCCGCCCTTTTCGCTTCCAAGCAGATCGCCCGGCAACAACCAGCCGTGCTCCTCACACCGGTAGGTCTCCTTGCACACCATGCCCTGCGTCAGCAGGCACGTGAACGGCTCGTCCACCTTGATGAGTCCCAGATCCCTGACGGCTTTGGTGAAAAAACGGGCGTAAAGCAGATGCAGCACCGCATGCTCAATGCCGCCGATGTACTGGTCCACCGCCATCCAATGACCGGCCTTGGCCGGGTCGAGCGGGCGGGCGCCCTCGCGCGGGGAGCAGTAGCGGAGAAAGTACCAGGAGGAATCCACGAAGGTGTCCATCGTATCGGTCTCGCGCCGGCCCGCGCCGCCGCACTTCGGGCACGTCGTGTTCACGAAGGATGCCACCTGGGCCAGCGGCGACGATCCCTTGCCGGTGAACGGCACGTCCATCGGCAGCGCCACCGGGAGATCGGCATCCGGCACCGGTACCGTCCCGCAGGTTGTGCAGTAGATGATCGGAATGGGCGTGCCCCAGTACCGCTGACGCGAGACGCCCCAGTCGCGGAGCCGATAGTTGACGGTGCGCTTGCCGAGTCCCTTGGCCTCCACGTAGTCGGCGATCTTCGCCTTCCCCTCGGCGACCCCCAGCCCGGAGAACTGCGCGCTGCTCACCAACGTGCCGACCTCCTCTTCATAGGCAGCCGACAGCGGCTCGGCCAGAGAGCCGGCGGGATTCTGAATGACGAGCCGAACGGGGACGCCGTACTTGGTCGCGAACTCGAAGTCGCGCTGATCGTGCGCGGGCACGGCCATGATGGCGCCGGTCCCATACTCGTACAGGACGAAATTCGCCACCCAGATTGGAATCGGCTCCAGCGTGAAGGGATTCACGGCGCAGGCGCCCGTGAAGATGCCTTCCTTCTCGCGGTCGGCGGCTGTGCGGACCGCTTTCTCCTGCCGGGAGACCCGCGCCACGAATTCACGCACGGCCGCCGCTTCGGGACGGCCCTCGATCAGCCGTTCCACCA
>CAYLLY010000145.1:0-5259 GCA_964384595.1 uncultured Nitrospirales bacterium | reverse complement strand
ACCGTGGAGTTCGCCGGCACCGATTTCAGCACCACCGAGTTGGCCCCGATCTTGACGTTGTCGCCGATCTTGATCCCGCCGAGAATCTTCGCGCCCGCGCCGACCACCACGTGATTCCCCAGCGTCGGATGGCGCTTGCCCCGTTCCTTGCCCGTGCCGCCGAGCGTGACCCCCTGGAAGAGCGTCACATAGTCGCCGACCTCGGCCGTCTCACCGATCACGACCCCCATCCCGTGGTCGATGAAGAAGCCCTTGCCGATCTTCGCCGCCGGATGGATCTCGACCCCCGTCAGCCAGCGCGCGAACTGCGAGATGACGCGCGGAAGGATGGGGATGCCCCACTTGTGGAACCGGTGCGCGATCCGGTAGGCCATCAGCGCGTGGAAGCCCGCGTAGGTGAGGAACACCTCTAGCTTGCTGGTCGCCGCCGGGTCCCGCTCCTGCGCCGCCGCCAGGTCGTTTTTGATCTTCACGAACATGCCGGTCTTATTATATCCCCTCGATCAGGCACACCGCCTGGGCCGTCATCGCCTCTTCCCGCCCCACGGCGCCCTGCCCCTCGCCGCTCTTCACCTTCAGGTTGACGCGGGCCGGCTCCACACCCATCGTTTTGGCCAGCGCATCCTTCATCGCGGGAAGATGCGGCCCCAGCCGCGGCGCCTGCGCGTTGATGACCGCGTCCAGGTTCACCAGCCGGCAACCCTTCCGGGCCATCATGGACACGACCGCTTCCAGGAGCTTGAGACTCGCGATGTCCTTGTACCGCGGGTCCGACGCGGGGAAATGCGTCCCCAGATCGCCTTCCCCCATCGCGCCCAGCAGCGCGTCGCAGACCGCATGGGTGAGCACGTCGGCATCCGAGTGGCCGTGCAGCCCCTTCGCATGCGGGACCTCGATCCCCCCCAGGATCAGCTTGCGGCCGGCAACCAGCGGATGGATATCGTAACCGATGCCTACTCGCATAGCCTCGTTGCTCGTTATACGTTATTCGTTAATCGTAAAGCAGGACTATGCCCGTTTAACGATTAACGTTTAACGGTTCCGGCGAGAAGCCAGAATGGCTTCCGCCAGGATCATGTCCTCCGGCATCGTAATCTTGATGTTCTCCCAACTGCCCTGGACAATGCCGACCTTGTGCCCCAACCGCTCGACCAGGGCGGCGTCATCGGTCGCGTGCAGACGCTCGATCTCCGCCTTCCGATAGGCCTCCACGACCAGCGCGCGCCGGAACGTCTGCGGGGTCTGCGCCAGCCAGAGCCCGGCGCGGTCCAGCGTCTTTTGGATCAGCCCGTCCGGGCCGGCCTGCTTCGGCGTGTCCTTCATCGGCACCGCGGCGATCGCCCCCCCGTGCTTGCGCGCGGCTTCGATCGAGCGTTCGATGAGGTCCTCCGTGACGAAGGGCCGCACCGCATCGTGCACCACAACGATCTCGACGTCCGCGTCCACTTCATTGAGACCGTGATGCACCGATTCCTGGCGTGTCGCGCCGCCCGGCACGACCTTCAGCACTTTCTTGAGCCCGTACCGCTCCACCACCTCGGTCAGCGCCCGGGCGCGTTCCTGCTTCGGCACCACCAGCACGACTTCCGCCACGCTGGGAGCCCGCTCGAGCGCCCGCAGGGAATGGAGCATCATGGGCACTCCGTCCAGCATAAGGAACTGCTTCGGGGTGCCAGCGCCCATCCGCTTGCCGGTGCCGCCCGCCGGCACCACGGCCACAACTTTCCCGAGCTTCGCCATGGTTTAAGGTCTTCCCGGACTCAATTGCGGGACACCGGCACTTCCTGGCTTTCCGTTTCTTCCTTCAGCCTGGCGAAGATCATGCGGCCGGCCTGCGTCTGCAGGACGCTGGTCACCACGACGGTCACGTTCGACCCGATGAACCGCTTCGCGTTGTCCACAACGATCATGGTCCCGTCGTCGAGATAGGCCACGCCCTGCCCGGCTTCCTTCCCTTCCTTCAGCACGAAGACCCGGAGCTGCTCGCCCGGGAGCACGACGGGCTTCAGGGCGTTGCAGAGTTCGTTGATGTTGAGCACCCGGACGCCCTGCAGCTCGGCCACCTTGCTGAGGTTGAGGTCGTTGGTGATCACCTTGGCGTTCAGCTTCTTGGCCAGCATCACGATCTTGGAGTCCACCTCCTTGATGTGCGGGAAGTCCTCGTCGATGATGCTCACCTCGATGTCCACCATCTTCTGGATCTTGGCAAGGACGTCCAGCCCGCGCCGGCCGCGCCCCCGCTTGAGGGGATCGGAGGAATCGGCGATGTGCTGCAGCTCGTTCAGGATGAACTGCGGCAGGACGAACGTCCCCTCCAGGAACCCCGTCTCGCACAGATCGGCGACACGCCCGTCGATGATCACGCTGGTATCGAGAATCTTGTTGCTGACCGAAGCGTGCCCGGCGGCGGCGGTTTCCGGCTGACCGAGAATTCCGGCGGCGGAGAAAATCTTGATGCCGAAGATGAGGCCGAGATAAGGAAAGGTCGCCAGAAACAGGAAGCCGAGCACCGGAACGGATTCAAAGGCGGGAATCGTCACCGCGACCGCCCACGCGGCAATGCCCGCGAGCAGCAGGCCGGCGGTCAGACCCGCCGCGCCTCCGAGAAGGACGCCGGGTTTAGCCTCCCGCAGTGTGTATTCCACCCCCAACGCAATGGCGGCCACCAGCAGGCCGACTCCCCCGGCCAACAGCCAGCCACTCTCCTGGCCGGAGCCGTCCGAAAACAGGGCAAGACCGAGCACGATGCAAAGAACGACCAGTGTCGCACGGAGCACCATACTGCCACCCCCTTTCGCAATTTCCTTATGATAGCACAGGACCTCCCGAATCAGCACACCGGGAACGGTAGAGGCACGTAGGGGCGCAGCAAGCAGCGCCCCTACACGTTAGGGTTTGATCGTGAGATAGAGGTTGCGGCCGTTGCGGACGACCAGGACGAGCGCGGGTTCCTTGGCCGCCAGGCTGCCCGTCACGTTCTGAAAGTCGCGCATGCCGGTAATAGGCTTGCGGTTGATCTCGGTGACGAGGTCGCCGACCTGCAGGCCCGCCTCGGCGGCCGGGCTGCCGTCGGCGATGCGCGCCACGATGACGCCGCTCTGGCCGTCGCGGGGCAGATTGAATCGCCGCGCCATCTCCGGGGTGAGCTCACGCACGTCCATGCCCGCGAACGCGCCCGCCGAGCGGGTCTCGCCCGACTCGTCCCCGGGGCTCTCCGGCTGCGCCATGGTCTTGGGCTGCTCGGCGATCGTCACGTCGAGGTCGCGCTCCTTGCCCCCGCGGAGCAGCTTGACGCGCACTTTCTTGCCGATCGGTGTCTGGGCCACGAGATTCCGGAACTGCGTCGGGTTCTCGACGGCGCGCCCGTCGAACTCGACGATGACGTCGCCGCGTTCCAGTTTGGCGCGCTTGGCCGGACTGTCGGCCAGCACGTCGCTGATCAGCACGCCCTTGGCTTCGGCCACGCCGAATTGCTTGGCGAGGTCCCGCGTCAACTCCTGGATGGACACACCCAGGTAGCCCCGGACGACCTTGCCGCCCTTGATCAATTGCTCCATTACCGAGCGGACCATGTTGCTGGGCACCGCGAACCCGATCCCCATGTAGCCGCCGCTCTGGCTGAAGATGGCCGTGTTGATGCCGATGAGTTCGCCCCGCGCGTTCACCAGCGCCCCGCCGGAGTTGCCCGGATTGATCGCCGCGTCGGTCTGGATGAAGTCCTCGTACTCGGCGATCCCCACGTTGGCGCGTCCCACCGCGCTGATGATCCCCATCGTGACCGTTTGGTTCAGGCCGAACGGGTTGCCGACGGCCAGGACGTATTCGCCCACCTGGAGCTTGTCGGAATCGGCCCAGGGAATGACCGGCAGGTCCTTGGCGTCCACCTTGATGACCGCGATGTCGGTCTTGGGATCGGTGCCCACCACCTTGGCGGTGAGGCTCCGCTTGTCCGAGAAGAGGATGCGGATCTCGTCCGCCTTGGACACGACGTGGTTGTTCGTGATGATGTACCCGTTGGCGTCCGCGATCACGCCAGAGCCCAGGCTGCGCTCGCGGCGGTCCTTCGGCGCCTCGAACCGGCGGAACAGCTCGTCCCCGAAGAACCGCCGGAAGAAGGGATCGTCGAACGGCGCGCCGCCGCCGTGCCCTTCGGGCAGCCGGCTGATTCGTGTCGTGGAGATGTTCACGACGGATGGCGTCACGGCCTTGGCCACCTCGACGAAATTCCGGTCGGCGCCGCCCCCGGCAGGAGGGGGCACGGCGGCCGGCTTCGCGACAGTCGGCGCGTCGGGCACGGCGTGCCCGATCGGCAGCCAGCCGAGATCGGACGCGACGACCAACCCCAGGATCGCGCCTACCCCGATCAGGAGCAGGCCGATCGCGGCGGATTTACGGGATAGTGCCGGCATAGATTCCGGTGATGGTCTTCAGGAACTGGAGCGCGTCGGGCTTCTTGCGCTGGAAGGAGTTGCGTCCCATGATGGAGCCGAACCCGCCCCCGTCACGGATGGCGCGGATCTCCTCGAAGAGGGCCTTGTCGTCCTCCTTGGTGGCCCCGCCGGAGAAGATCACGACGCGACGCCCGTTGAAGGTGGACTGGACCACATGCCGCACCCGCTCGGCCAGCGTCTTGATGGGCACCTGCTGGGCCTCATACACCTTTTTCGCGGCCGCCTGCTCCAGATGCTCAGTCGGCAGCTTCACCTTGACGATGTGCGCGCCTAGTTGGGCCGCGATCTGGGCCGCGTAGGCGACGACGTCGATCGCCGTCTCGCCGTCCTTGCTGATCTGGCTGCCGCGCGGGTAGGACCAGATCACGACCGCCAGGCCGTGTCGCTTGGCCTCTTCGCCGATCTCGCGGGCCTGCTCGTACATGACCTTGCAGTGCGCCGATCCGGGGTAGATGGTCAAGCCCACCGCCGCGCAGCCGAGCCGCAGCGCGTCCCGCACGCTCCCCGTGACGGCAGGCGCCGGGTCCTTTTCGTCGTTCAGGACGTCGTGGTTGTTCAACTTGAGGATCAGCGGGATGTCGCCCGCGAAGTCGGCTGCGCCGGCCTCCAGGAACCCCAGCGGGGCCGCGTAGGCGTTGCAGCCGGCCTCGATGGCGAGCTCGAAGTGGTAGCGCGGGTCGTAGCCCGGCGGGTTGACCGCGAAGCTGCGGGCCGGGCCATGCTCGAAGCCCTGGTCCACGGGCAGGATCAGGCACTTGCCGGTGCCCTTCAGCGTGCCGTGGTTCAGGATGCGGGCCAGGTTCGTCTT
>CAYLLY010000144.1:0-5306 GCA_964384595.1 uncultured Nitrospirales bacterium | reverse complement strand
GATTGCGCGCAGCGGAAGCCGATGAAGGCGTTGCGCGTGTCCGGCAGCAGCTTGGACGTGCGACCAGCCGCCATCAGGTAGACCGGCATGTCGGACCAAGACCCCCCACGCACCATCTTGTACTGGCCGTGTCGCGGTCCTTGCGGGTTCTTCTCGGGACTCTCGCGATAGTATTCCCCGTCGTACCAGTCCTGCACCCACTCCGCCACATTCCCCCCCAGATCGAAGACGCCGTAGGGCCCGACGCCTTCGGGATAGCTGCCGACCGGCTTGAGGATATCGTAGGCGAACTTGGTCATCTGGCCGAACAGCGCGATCGAGGCGTGCGGCCGCTTCTCGCCCCAGGGAAACCGTTGCTCGGCCGTGCCGCGCGCCGCCTTCTCCCACTCCGCCTCGGTGGGTAGCCGCCGCCCGCTGATCCGGCAGTAGGCGTCGGCGTCGATCCAGCTCACCCCGATGACCGGACGGTTCGCATGATCGGGGAACTTCACCATGCTCCAGTTGAGCGGCGCCTGCCATCCCGTAAGCGCCAGGAACTTCGCGTACCGCTCTGTCGTGATCTCGTACTTGTCGATGTAATACGCGTCCAGATGGACCTTGTGGCGCGGCTGCTCATCGTCCAGCCCCTCGCCTTCCGAAAGCCCCATCCAGAACTCCCCGGCCGGCACCAGGACCATCGGCGCGCCGTCCCTCGCGACGACCTCCTTGGACGGATCGGCCGCCTGAGCCACAGCGAGCGACAATCCGCCCGCCAGCAGGACTACGCTCACCAGTGTAACCTGTATCGTCCGCATGTCCGAAAGTTTACCACAGGCCTCTCTTGACTTCATTCCGCCCTCGCACCTATATTGGCCTGACCTCATGCCCACCAGCCCCGAACCAGCCGCTCCGTAATCGTCGGTGCGATTCCCGCCCCCATCCAGGCACGGCATCGTGCGTTTCTGTGCGATCGGCGTCCTGGCGGGCAGCCTCCTGCTCCCCGCGCGCGCCTTCGCTCAGGCTCCTTCCGCTCCCCTCGCGCCCAAGATTGAGGAGCAGGCCAAGAGCCAGATGGAGGCCGCCAAAAAATTGAAGGACGCCGGCAAGCTTGAGCCGGCCATCGAAGCTCTCGAGAAGCTGATCGCCGACGCGCCCCAGAGCGCGCAGGTGCCCGAGGCCTACCGGCTGCTGGGGCAGATCCTCACCGAACTGAATAAACCGGACGAGGCCGGCCCTTATTTCCGGCGTCTCCTGGAGGAATACCCGGAATCGGAACTGGTTCCCGAAGCACAGCTCGCCCTCGCATCCGCGCTGCTGAAGACCGGTCAGCCCGATGCGGCGCTTCCCTTGCTCCTGGAGGCCAAGGCCCAGACCACGGACCAGGCCGTCCTGTTGACGATCCACCGGCAGCTCGAAGAGACGTATCTCAGCAAGCAGGACCACCCACGCGCGGTGGAGGCCGCCGTCGAGGCCGCCAAGCTGTCCTCCGAAGAAGAGCGCAAAAAGATCGAAGACCGGGTGCGCGACCTCCTCAAGTCCACGGTCCTCGAAAAGGATCTCCGGCGCATCGCGGACAAGTACGCCAGATCGTTCCCGTCCGACGTGGCGCTCCTGCGCCTGCTTGAGCTGTATGAGGCTTCCGGCGAGGATCACAAGATCAGCCGCGTTGCGCGGGAGTTCCTGGGACAGTTTTCCCAGCACGAGCGGGCCGGAAGCGTAAGCGCCACGCTGACCGAGCTGAGGAAGAAGCTCAAGAGCAAAGCGGTCCGCATCGGCGCCCTGCTCCCGCTCTCGGGACAACTGAGCCCCTACGGCACCGACGTGCTGAACGGCGCCCGCATCGCCCTCGAGATCGTCGCCGAGGCATCCCCGTCCCTCGCCGTCGGCCTCGTGGTCAAAGATACGGAGGGCGAGGCCCGGCACCTGACCCGCGAGCTGGAGGATCTGCTGAAGGATTACCAGCCGATCGCCGTGATCGGTCCGCTGCTGAGCCGTGAGATGAAGACCGTCGCGCCGACCGCGGACGCGAACGAAGTGGTCTTCATCACGCCCACGGCGACCGTCCCGGACGTGCAGAGGTTCGGGCGCTACCTGTTCAGCACCGCCGTCAACAACCGCGCCCTCGTCCGGGAGCTGGCCGCCTACGCGACCGGCCCGCTGGGCTGGAAGCGCTTTTGCATCCTCGCCGCCAAGGACGCCTACGGCACGGAGATGGCCCAATCGTTCACGGAAGAGATCCGCCGCCTGGGAGGGGAAATCATCGCCGCCGAAACCTACGCGCCCGAGGACAGCGATTTCGGCCCGCCCATCAAGCGCCTCAAGGACGCGGACCTGAAGAAGCACGGCAAGATCGAGAAAATCGAGACCCCCAAGAAGGGCAAGAGTGACAAGGTCTACCAGCCCGGCTTCGACGCGATCTTCCTGCCCGGCGACGCCGAAAAGATCAGCCTGATCGCGGGGCAGTTCCGCTTCTACGCGGCCTCGGTCGGAGTGCTGGGGACCAACGGCATGAACTCGCCGGAGCTGGTCCGCATCGATCCCCGGGGGGTCGAAGACGCCGTCTTCGCCGACAGTTTTTCCATGGACAGTCCCGATCCCGCCGTGCGACACTTCGTGGAGCGTTACGTAAAGCGCTTCCAGCAGCCCCCGTCCGGGTTCGCGGCCCAGGCCTACGAGGCCACCAAGCTGGTTCTGGATGCTATACTGAAGGGAGCGACGACGGGCCGCGCTTTGCGGGAGAGCCTGAAGAACGCCAAGAACGTGCCGGGGCTCGTCGGCCCGCTGACCGTGACGCCGGCGGGCAGCCTGGAGCGGCGCTACGCGATCATCCGGGTGAAGAACGGCAAATTTGTTTCGGTCACCGACGCGCGATGAACAGCATCGGCCACATCGTCCATACCATCTCGTACATGGCCATGCCCTTGCTGCTGGCCATGGTGTTCCACGAGTACGCCCACGGGTGGGTCGCCAACCATTACGGCGACTCGACGGCGCGCCTGGAGGGGCGCCTCACGTTCAACCCATCCGCCCATATCGATCCCTTCGGAACGATCCTGCTTCCCCTGTTGTGCCTGATCTTCCCGACCGGCATCCTGCTCGGCTACGCCAAGCCCGTCCCGGTGAACGCCTGGAATCTGCGCAATCCCCGCCGCGACATGGCCCTGGTGGCCGCAGCCGGGCCCGGCATGAACCTCCTGCTGGCAATTGCGAGCGCCCTGGCTCTGAGCGTGATTCTCGCCATCGACCCGTCCGTCGCTGATTCCATCTCCTTGCGCGGCCCCGGCGCCCGCAGGGACCTTCTGGGCATGCTGCTGGTGCCGCTGGCCTGGATGTGCGCGTATTCCGTCCTCATCAACGTGGTGCTGATGGTCTTCAACCTGATCCCCATCCCGCCGCTGGACGGCGGCCGCATTCTGGTCAGCCTGCTGCCTCCGCAACAGGCGGAAGCGCTCAGCCGACTGGAGCCCTACGGGATGCTGATCATTTTTCTCCTGGTCATGGTGGACCCGCAGATCCACTTCTTCGGATCCCTGATGGGGCCGCTGGTCAATACGCTGACGACGACGATCATCTCGACCTTTGCCTCGTAACCCCCGGGGACCAGCATGGCGAAACGTGTTCTGAGCGGAATGCAGCCGAGCGGCCTGATGCACGTGGGCAACCTCTTCGGGGCACTCGACAACTTCAAGCGTCTCCAGACCGACCACGAATGCTTCTACTTCATCGCCGACTGGCACGCCCTGTCCACCAATTACGAGGACACGGCGCGCATCCGCGAGTACGCGCGTGAGATGCTCGTAGACTGGCTCGCCGCGGGGCTCGACCCCGAGCGCTCCACGCTCTTTATCCAGTCCCGCGTGCCGGAGCACGCGATCCTGCACCTGCTGCTCTCCATGATCACGCCGGTGTCGTGGCTGGAGCGGAACCCGACGTACAAGGAGAAGCAGGAGAACATCGAGGGGCGCGATCTCTCGACCTACGGGTTCCTCGGCTACCCCGTCCTGCAGACGGCGGACATTCTGTTGTACAAGGGCGACTTTGTGCCGGTGGGCGTGGATCAGCTTCCGCATCTGGAGCTGTCACGGGAGATCGCGCGGCGGTTCAATATGCTCTACCGGCCGGTCTTCCCCGAGCCCCAGGCCCTGCTGACGGAGATCCCCAAGGTGCCCGGCACGGACGGCCGCAAGATGAGCAAGAGCTACAACAACACGATCAATCTCTCGGATGACGAGCCGACGGTCCGCGCCAAGCTCAAGACGATGGTCACCGACCCCGCCCGCATCCGGCGGACAGACAAGGGCAACCCGGAGATCTGCCCGGTCTTCACCCTCCACAAGTCCATCTCGGCCCAGCCGGTCATCGATCAGGTCAACCGGGAATGCCGGACCGCCGCCATCGGCTGCATCGACTGTAAGAAGATACTGGCGGACGGGCTGGTCACGCTTCTCACGCCGACCTGGGAGAAGCGCCGCGAGTTGGCGCAGAAGCCGAAGTTCGTGGACGAGGTCATCGACGCGGGCACCAGGAAGGCCGGCGCCGTCGCCGCGAAGACCATCTCGGAAGTCAGCGAGGCGATTCGGGTCGGTTAGCCCTTTTGAAGCACCATCCAGGCGAAATCAGGTAGCCGGAAACCAACGTTAGTCATGTCCACCCCGTCCCCTGTCCATAATCCCCTGAATTATCGATAAAACGGTTGTCGGGCATGTCTTATGCTGATTCATTGAAGCAACAGGACGGTTGGAGAGAACGGCCATGCGGCAGGCAACGCTTTCCATTATAATAGGGGGTGTGACTGCGGGGCTTCTCTGGGCCGCCCCCCTCTACGCCGCCGAGGACGAGTTGTGGCTCTGCCGGGCAGAGGATGGGAGCGAGGTCTATTCAAACAGGCAAGCTGCCCACGATTGCAAGAAGTACGAGCCGGCGGCCCGGCTTGCCGTGCGGTCCTATAGTGGAGAAGCTCCTTCAGCCTATCAGAAACCGATGGCCTCGAGTTACATGCCCCCGCCCGCGACAGAAACGCGCCACCCGCCGGAGAAGCGCAAACCGGGCGAGATTGACTTCGAAAAGTTTCGCATGCTCTCCACGGGCATGACCCAAGCCGAGATCCTGACCCGGGCCGGGTCCCCCAAGTACATCTTTCCCTTCGGCCGCAACATTCAGCGGTGGGTTTACACGAAAGAGGATTGGCTCATCGAGATCACCTTCACCAGCGGCCGCGTCGCCAACATCGACTCGTACCGGCCGAGACCCTGAGGGGACTGGGGAGATAACGCTATGGAACTGAAAAGTTCAGCCTTTGAGACCGGTGGGATCATTCCCAAGAAGCA
>CAYLLY010000143.1:0-5335 GCA_964384595.1 uncultured Nitrospirales bacterium | reverse complement strand
CCGGGAGTCCCACCACGACGCAGTCGACCTCTTCGAAGCGCCGGATTCATTTTTCACACAGGCCCGTCTGGAAAACCCGGGCGGGCCGGCGCCGGGAGACTGGTACCGGCATGCGCGGCTTTCAGACGGGTCGGACTATCTCCGCTGGCCCGGACTTTTTGAATTCCTCGTCTCGCCGGAGGGACGGCGCATCGCCTGTCGCGCATGCCACGGCGCAACCCCGGAGGCGTTTCACACCTATCTGGTGGGCCACGTGCTGTCCTTCGCCCTGTTGAAACACGGCATCGAGCCTCTGCACGCGACGGTGGTGGTGGTCCATCAACAGGCGGTGGCGTTTCTCGGGGACAGCGGCTACGGCAAATCGAGCCTCGGCGCCGCCTTTCTCCGGGCAGGGCACACCCTGCTGACCGATGACCTCCTTGTCCTCACCGAGAACGATCGCCGCTTCACCGCGCATCCGGGCCCTTCCCGGATCAAGCTTTTTCCGGAGATCGCAACGACCATTCTCGGAGACCGGGCCGCGGGCACTCCGATGAATCCCATGACCCCCAAGCTCGTGATTCCCCTGGCGTCCCGGCAATCCTCGCGCGCCGCCGCGCCGCTGCGAGCGATCTACATGCTCAGACCGCCGGCCACGGGCGTCCCGCTCACACGAGTGACGATCACACCCCTTTCGCAACGCCGGGCCTGTCTCGAGCTGCTCGCCAACACGTTCAACCACGTGATCGTGGAAAGGGCCCGGCTCACGCGTCAATTCAATTGGACCTCACGGCTGTCGGCGAGCATCCCCGTCAAGTCACTGTCGTATCCGCGTAATCTGGCGTTCCTTCCGGAAGTCCTCACGGCAATCACGTCCGACTCGAACCTATGACCGCACTCCCGATACACCCCTTTCTTATGGCCATCCTGCGGGGCACAGGCATCGAAGGCTGCGCTCCCCAATCCCATGACGGCCAGGCGTGGGAAACGATCGTCCGTGAGGCGGACCAACAGGGGCTGACCTCCATCCTGTACCGGTGGCTCAATGAGTCCCATCCTACCCACCGCCCTTCCACGGCCCTGCAGGAACAGCTCAAAGCGGGCGCCGTGCGCATGTCGGCGCGTAATCTCCTGCTGGCGGAAGAACTCGCCTCCGTGCTGCAGGCGTTCGCGCGTGCCGGGCTTGCCTGCGCCCCCATTCGCGGGCTGGCGCTTGCGGAGCTGTTCTACGGCGACATCACGGCCCGTCCAACAGGCGACATCGATTTTCTGGTGCGCAAGAAAGATCTGCAGAAGGTCGCGGACCGGCTGAGCGAGTTGGGGTTTCGGGAAATGAACCACCGCCCCGGATTTGCCCAGGCCTATTCGTATACCCTCGGATTCCTCAAAAACCGGCATGGCTGGATCGTTGCGGAGCCCCATTGGACGATCGCCTATCCCCCCTTCGTAGACCGCGTGGACATGGATGCCGTCTGGAGCCGATGCGTGAAGAGGCGCGTCCTCGGCATGGAATCATGGTCGCTCGGCCGGGAAGACCTGCTTTTGCATCTCAGCTTCCATTATCTCCACCACGGAGGCAACGCTCCGCTCCTGTGGCTGTACGAGCTCGATCGCCTGATTCGACACGATCGCACGGCGCCGGACTGGGCGCACGTCACAGGGCTTGCCGCACAGATGGAACAGGAGATGCTCCTGGCCGAGGTGCTGGGAAGGCTGGCCGACACCTTCGATACACCGGTCCCGGAAGAGGTGTTGTCACAACTCGCCCTGTCGGCTGCCCGTGCGTCGAACCGGTCACCCGCCGGCGCATTCTCAGGACGGCTCGCACGGTCACTCGCGGGAATGTCCCCATCGGCCTCGCGAGAGGAAGTGGCGCTCTTCTTCGCGCTCAAGGGTATCCGCTCGAAATGGCGCTATCTTTTTACGCTGCTCTTTCCGTCGTCCGAATTCATGCGCCTGCGCTATGGACTGTCGAGCAGGAGCCAACTCGGCTTCTGCTATCTCAGGAGGACGGCGCATGTGGTACGGGAAGGATGCAAGGGAATACTGTGTCTTTTCCGTCACATTTTCTATCCTTTTTGATAGGGAGTTCTCGTTTACTTACGTTTCTTGGCCACCTGGTCACTTTCATGTTCTGTAAGATATTCATTGAATATCAATAAGTTTGATGCAAGAGGATATGAATTCTTGTTCGTTCTCATGAAGGTATTGAATTTGCCCTTTAAGGTTGAATAATTGTGAGATAATGTTATTAGCTCATTAGATAGGACCAGCCACACGACAGGGAGAAAGACCATGAAGCGGATATTGTGGATCGTCACAGGCACGATGCTCGTGGGGTTCACCTTCCTCTCCAGTCCGGATGTGAGCCAGGCAGGGCCACCGTCATCGCCTAACCCGAATGACAACGGTAAGCCTGCCGCTACGGTCAACCCGCCTGGCTTGGCGCCCTTGCCGCCTGGTTGGGCAGAGCCTCCACCCGTTTTCTCTGCCTGTGGCTTTTTCCTGCCGAGCTATTGCGTACAACCGCCAGGCCAGATAATGCCTCCGCCAGGCCAGACACAGACTCCGCCTGGGCAGACGGTGACCTCACCCGGGCACACCACAGACGACGACGACGCCCCCCACTGAGCTTACACCTAAGCAGCCACCGGTGATGTGCTCACAAGCCGGTGGCGGGCGGATGGTTCAACTCACACGAACGGGAATAGCGGTTTCTGCGCTTGCGGGAGGCGTGGAACACTTACGCAGGCAATTCGATCGGCTCCACTGCATTCTGTTGCCCTCCCTTCTGGAGCCCGGGCTCCTTCACGTTATTCAGCGTCACATTGACGCCGCCATATTCAATCCAAAAACACACGAAGGGATCGGAACGGAGATCTGCATGACGGAGAATCAGGCCGCCTACACGCTGCGTTTTCTGGCGAATGACCCACAGTTGTTCCAACTCATCCGACAGATCACCGCTTGCGGCCCCATCGGATGTTTTGCCGGCAGGGTCTACCGGATGGTGCCGGGCTCACAACATTACGATTCCTGGCACGATGATATGATCGAGCACCGGATGATCGGGATGAGCATCAATCTCAGTCCGGAGGTTTACTCCGGCGGGGTCTTCCAAATACGCGATCGGGATTCGCGGCAAATCATCCACGAAGCCGCCAACATCGGTTACGGCGACGGCATCATCTTTCGGCTTTCATCTCAATTGCAGCACCGCATTACCGAGGTTGCGTGCTCGGTCCCCAAGACCGCCTTCGCCGGCTGGTTCCAATCGGAACCCGATTTCCATGCCTTGCTAAGAAAGGCCCCTCAGCCCCGCTAATTCACGGCGAGCTTCTCTCTCTCCTTCTCCTTCTTGGGCTTCCATTCACTGAGCAGTTTTTGGCCTTCGGCCACCTGCGCCGGCGTCAACTCCTTGGACAGCAGGGCGCGGCTCTCTACAGCCTTCACATCGCCTTGTTGCGCCGAAAGGGCGTACCACATGTAGGCAAGCACGACGTCCTGCTTCACGCCCTGCCCGTTTGCGTACCCTGACCCCAGATTGAACTGGGCCCTGGGGTGTCCCTGGTCGGCCGCCAGCCGGTACCAGTTGCCTGCCTTCACGTGATCCTTGGGAGTCCCAAGACCCTTGCCGTACAGCTCTCCCAGATTGAACTGGGCCTCCACCACTCCTTGTTGGGCGGCTTTCAAATACCAGAACCGCGCCTTGGCGTAATCCTTGGCCACGCCCAAGCCGGAGAAATACATTTCCCCGAGCTTGTATTGGGCCTCAGCATTGCCCTCTCTGGCCAAGGAGCGAAATTCCTTTAAGGCAGTGGCGAAGTCGCCGCTATCAAAAGCAGCAATGCCCAGCTCAACAGAACCTGAATCCCCGCCCGAACATGAAAACAAGGCCATGCACACAAAAGCGGCCCCAGCAGCCATGTGATTTCGCGCCACGCTTCTCATGTTCCGCCTCCAACGTCCGGTTTGGGAGGTAGACTAGGCCGCCCGGGAAGGCAAGTCAAGGGGGACAAGGGGTATAAGGCCGGGTTCAGGGGAAGTGGTATTGAATATCCGGCACATTTGATTGAAGTGCTGGTCGAGCAAGCTTGGTTTGGTGCCGGGGGCGGGGGTCGAACCCGCATGCCCTTGAAAGGCCCAGGATTTTAAGTCCTGTGCGTCTGCCAATTCCGCCACCCCGGCCCAAACGCCCCCAGTCTAGCGAAGCTCCACCTTGAAAGCCAGCCAAGGAAGCGGGTGGCGCCGTGTCGCTAGAATCTCACCAGGGCCGGAGCGGGGTCTGCCTCAACCGCGCCCGTAAGCGAGCGGCATCTGTTTATTCGTGGCGCGCGCGCAGGGAGCGGGAGGTAGCCCCGCGACAGGCCCCGCTCTTTTATCTGGTGAGTTTCTTGTAGCGGATGCGGTGCGGGCGCTCCGCCTCTTTCCCTAACCGCTTCTTGCGGTCCGCCTCGTACTCGCTGTAGTTCCCTTCGAACCAGACGACTTTGCTGTCTCCCTCGAACGCCAGGATATGGGTGGCAATGCGGTCGAGAAACCAGCGGTCGTGGCTGCTCACCATGCAGCAGCCGCCGAACCGCTCGAGCCCCTCCTCCAGCGCCCGCAGCGTGTTCACGTCGAGATCGTTGGTCGGCTCATCCAGCAGGACAAGGTTCGCCCCCTCCCGAAGCATGCGCGCGAGGTGCAGCCGGTTGCGCTCCCCGCCCGAGAGGTCCTTGACCTTCTTCTGCTGCTCCGTGCCGCCGAAGTTGAACCGCCCGCAATAGGCCCGCGAGTTGACCTCGACCTTCCCCAGCTTGATCTTGTCCTGCCCGTCCGAAAGAACCTCCCAGACCGTCTTCTTGTCGTCGAGCGTGCGGTCCTGATCGACATAGCCGATCTTCACCGTTTCTCCGACCTTGATGGAACCCTTGTCCGGCTTCTCCTTGCCGACGATCATCCGGAACAACGTCGTCTTCCCCGCGCCGTTGGGCCCGATCACGCCGACGATGCCGCCGCGAGGCAGGTTGAAACTGAGGCCCTCGAAAAGCACCTTTTCGCCGTAAGCCTTGCCGAGGTCCTTGGCGTCCACGACGATATCGCCCAGCCGCGGCCCCGGCGGGATGTAGATCTCCAGGTCCTCCGCCCGCTTCTCCTGCTCGTCGCCGAGCAGGTCCTCGTACCGCGTGATGCGGGCCCGGCCCTTGGCGTGGCGGCCCTTCGGCGACATGCGGATCCATTCCAACTCGCGCTCCAGCGTTTTCCGGCGCTGGGATTCGGACTTCTCCTCCCTGGCCAGCCGCGCCTGCTTCTGCTCCAGCCACGAGGTGTAGTTGCCTTCGAACGGAATGCCCTGCCCCCGGTCCAGCTCCAG
>CAYLLY010000142.1:0-5364 GCA_964384595.1 uncultured Nitrospirales bacterium | reverse complement strand
CAGGGCTTGCCTATGCACAAGGCAGCGCCGACGAAACCGCAGAGATCCTGAAAATCCTTCAGCAAGCAAGAGAGGCCGCAACCGGTATCCCAGATGATTGTAACCTGATGGCGAGGATCGCGACAGTCCAGGTGAAGGCGGGCGATGTGGAGGGAGCAATACAGTCTGCTGGCGTGATCCAGAAAGATGGGTGTATGCACGACACCTTCGCGAAGGTTAATAGGGTCCTTGGAGACGTGCATAGAGCGCTGCAGATTGTGACCGGGATCCAGGACGATCGCACGAAAACCATCGCCTTAGTGGCAATCGCAGAGTCCCAAGCGGATGCGGGTCACGTGCAGGTCGCGGCACAAGCCGCTGACGGAATCCCGGACGGAACAAGAGGGAAAGCTATAGCCTTGGTGGCCGTTGCACAAGCGCAGGCTAAGGCGGGAGACCGTGCCGGTGCCACCAAGACCATTGAGCAGGCTCTTCAGACCGCTGCCCGCATCCAGAAGCCTGCTAACAGATGGGATAGCCTGAGCGAAATCGCGGCGGCTCAAGCGAAGGCGGGGGACGTCCGCGGGGCGTTGCAGACCGCAGGTAGTCTTCTGGATGAACCCACGAAGGATCAAACCCTGCGTGCCATCGCTGGGACCCAAACGGACGCGGGCGATATCCGCGGGGCAGCTCAGACGGCTGCCGGTATCGGGGGGGGAACCGAGAAGGCCGAGGCGTTGAGAAACATCGCCGAGGCTCAAGCAAAGGTGGGGGACCGCGCTGGTGCCGCAAAGACCTTTGAGCAAGCTCTCCAGGCCGCTGCCAGCATTGAGAAGCCAGCCGACAAATGGTGGAGCTTGCACGAGATCGCAAGGGCCCAAGCGGAAGCGGGGGACGTCCGCGGGGCAGTGCAAACCACGGGTGGGATTCTGGATGAAGCCGAGAAGGCTCAAGCCCTGTACTCAATCGTTTGGACCCAGACGCAAGCGGGCGACATTCAAGGAGCGTCACAGACCATGGGCGGTATTCTCGATAAAACCATGAAGGCTCCAGCATTGAGCGCAATCGCTGGCGCCCAGGTGAAGGTTGGCGACATCCAGGGGGCGCTGCAGACCGCGGCTGGTGCTCGAGATGATTCTGTAAAAACCGACGTGTTGACGGGCCTCGCGCGGGCTCAGTTTAAGAAAGGCGACGTGCAGGGGGCGCTGGAGACGGTTGACGGCTTCCCGTCCAATATGTCGAAGGCTGGCGTCTTATGTGGCATCGGGGCAACACAGGCGAGGGCAGGGGACCACGCTGGTGCTGCCAAGACCGTTGAACACGTTTTCAAGACAGCCGCTAATATCCGGTCTGATGCTGAGAAGGCGAACTTTGTGATTGCAGGCGCGTTGCCAATCTGGGGAGCGCAGGCCAGGGCGGGAGACCGCGCCGGCGCCGCAAGGACCCTTGAGAAGGCCTTCCAGGCTGTCGCTACTATCAGGTCTGAAATTCCTGAGAAGGCCAAGGCGCTGGGCACAATTTCGGGGTCTCAAGCGACGAGACTTGTAAGCGACCACGTTGGCGCCGCCAAGACCGTAGAACAGGCCCTCCGGACTGTCGCTCTCATCGGGGAGCCCTTCGAAGGCAAGGAGAGGGTTTTGAAAGACATCGCGTTCGCTCAGGCGGCGGCGGGTGACATTCCAGGGTCGTTGCAGACGGCTGCCGGTATCCGGGGTGAAACCGAGAAGGCCGAGGCGTTGAAAGCAATCGCGCGGGTTCAGTCCAAGTCGGGAGATTTGCGGGGAGCCTACGCGCTGGCTGCCAGCCAGAGTTCCCCATTCGTAAAAGCGAACGCATTACTGAGCGTGGTGGAGGGGGTATTGGAGCGAAGGGACGCGGAAAAACCTCAGACCACCTCAGCTAAGCCCTGAAGGGTACAAAATCGATAACAGAGGACCTGCACCGCAGGAGTCTGTCCCCCACTTTTTTTAGCGAGAATCAGGATCGAAGGGGTGGCGCCGTTCGGGGGCCCCCCGTCGCACGGAACGGAAGGGACCCACTGGGGGATGGGTGGAGTGTGTACGATGGGGGTGAACGGGCGACAGGTCCCGTTCGATCCTGATTAGAGCTTCCCTTCGCCTTTCAGGTACTTGCGGAACCGGTCCATCAGTTCGGCGCCGAGCGTGCCGCCTTCAGGTTTCTTCGTATTGGGGTCCTTGAAGTGCTCGCGGATCTCCTGCAGGCGCTTCTCGGCCTGGGGGTTGCCCTGGAGACGCTTGGTCTTCTGGAGCGCCGTCTCGAAGGCGTCGAAGGTCAGCTCGTTGTAGCCGAACGACCGGATGCGCTTGACCGCCTTCATCATCGCCTCGTTGCGGAACATCGTGAGGTGTTCGGAGTCGATCTCCTTGAGCCCGAGCTTGCGGGCACGGCGCTCGGCGGCCTTGCGGATGCCGCTGCGGACGAAGTCGGGCGAGGTGAGCAGGCGCTTCCAGGCCTCATCACTCCACGTCACGGGCGCGAGCGGGGCGTCCCAGATGGCGGTGAGGGCCGCCTCGTCAATGACGGCGAGCCCCAGCTCGCGGGCCCGCTCTTCTGTGTCCCGCTTGACCATGTCCGCCACGAAGTCCATGGCGATGGGGGGCGATTGCGCGATCTTCTGCCGGAGCCGCGCCTGCGCGCCCTCCGACCATGGGAGCGGAGCCGCCTCCTGCAGCTTTTCGTCGCCGAGCGCTTCCACCTTCTGGAAAAGCTCGACGTTGACCTCCATGTGGCCGCGCTCGCGGGCCACGTCCTCGGCGATCTGCCGGATCATGTGCCGCATGAACTCGGGCACGGTCTCCAGCCGCGCCTTGGCTTCGGCCGTCCAGGGGATGCGGCCGGCGGCCATGTCGCCCGCGGCCTCCTGCATGCCGGCCTCGCCGCCCATGCTGCCCATCATCTGGCTTTTGAATTGGGTGAGGATGTCCTCGGTGATCTCGCGGTAGCCCAACTCGCGGGCCTTCTTCTCGGCCAGCCGCTTCACCATGCCCCGGAGGAAGGCGGGCGCCCGCTCCATGCGCCGGAGCGCACCCTCGGTCCACAGAATTTCCGGGGCGTCCTCGGTCTTGGTGTCAGGCTCTCCCATCGGGTGCCTACTTGTTGACGATTTCCTTGAGTTCCTTGCCGGCCTTGAAGAAGGGGACGCGCTTGGCGGGAACGGAGACCGTCGAGCCCGTCTTCGGGTTGCGGCCTTCCTTCATGCGGCGGTTGCGCAGGCGAAAGCTGCCGAAGCCGCGGATTTCGATCTTGTCGCCCTTGGCCAGCGCCGTCCGGATGCCGTTGAAGATGGTGTTGACCACCACCTCGGCCTGCCGCTTGGTCAGGGTGGGAACCTGCTCGGACAACTTCTCGATGAGCTGCGCTTTCGTCATGGATTAGCCCCCCAATCGACCCGGTGCTAGAACGCCAGCATGTATTTCAGGTTGATGCCGGACGGGATAAGCGGAGAAACCTTCCCGTCGAAGACATTATCGAGGAGGTTGCGCAGCGAAAAGCGCTTGCGGGTCTCGACCACGCGAGGCTCGCCCGCGATGCCTCCCATCTTTCCGGCCAGCTTGATCGCGTCCTGCAGGTCGCCCAGTTCGTCCACGAGCCTGGCCGTTCTGGCCTGCCGTCCGGTGAAGACACGGCCGTCCGCCAGGTCGCGGACCTGGTTCACCTTCATGGCGCGCCCCGCGGCCACGGCCTGGATGAACTGGTCGTGCACGTCGTCCAGCACGCCCTGCAGGAGGGCGCGATCCTCCGCGGACATGGTCCGGAACGGCGAGGCCAGGTCCTTGTGCTTGCCGCTCTTGATGACCACGCTCTGCACGCCCACCTTCTCCATCAGGCCCCGCACGTTGGCCAGCTCCATGATCACGCCGATGCTGCCCGTCAGCGTGCCGGGGTTGGCGACGATCTTGTCGGTCGCCGCGGCGATGTAGTACCCGCCCGAGGCGGCCAGGTTGCCCATCGAGGCCACCACTTTCACCTTGCCGTCGGTCCGCGTCTTGAGCACCTCCGAATAGATCTCCTGGGAGGCGACCACCCCGCCGCCCGGACTGTCGATGCGGAGCACGATGGCCTTGACGCCGGGATGCTCCCGGAACTTCCGCAATTCCTCGATCGCGTCGCGGGAGTCCACGATGACTCCTTCGATCCGCACGACCGCGACGCTCTCGCCGCCGAGCCAGGCGCCGTCCAGCATGAGCGGGACCAGCGCGGACAACACGACGGCGGCCATGACCAGCGCTCCGATCACGGCCAGCACGATCCGGACTGTCCGCTTCTTCTCCACCCCGTCCGCTACTCCTCTTCCTTGCCCTCGTGCTTCTTGTTCTTACGGGCCGCCCGGCCCAGGGACTGATCCACCTTCCCCTGGCTGGCGTGAAAATCCTGCATCTGCTGGCGCTCGCCGTCGCGATGGTGCTCCCGCAGGCTCAGCGCGATCTTCCGTTCGTCGCGGTCGACCTTGATGATCTTCGCGTCGACGTCCGCGCCCACCTTGAACCGGTCTTCCATCCGGACGGAGGGCTCCAGGCCCGTCTCGCTGACATGGATGAGGCCTTCCACGCCGCCGTCGAGCTCCACGAAGATCCCGAAGTCGGTGAGTTTCGTGATCTTGCCGCGCGTGGGGTTGCCGACCTGGTGCTTCTCGGGAATCTCCTGCTCCCACGGGTCGGGCGTGAGCTGCTTGTAGCCGAGCGACAGCCGCTCCTTCTCCTTGTCGATCTTGAGGACCACCACCTCCACCGTCTGGCCCTTCTTGAAGATTTCGGAGGGATGCTTCACGTGCTTGGTCCACGACATGTCCGAAATGTGGATCAGGCCGTCCACGCCCTCATCCAGGCCGATGAAGGCCCCGAAGTCCGTGAGGCTCTTGACCTTGCCCTCGATCTTGGTCCCGAGGGGATACTTCGTCTCCACGAGGTCCCAGGGATTCGGCGCCACCTGCTTCATGCCGAGGGAGATCTTTCGGGCGCCTTCATCCGCGTTGAGCACCTGGGCGTCCACCTGCGCGCCCACCGACACGATCTTGGAGGGGTGCCGGACTTCGTGCGACCAGGTCATTTCGGAGACGTGCACCAGCCCTTCGACGCCCGGCTCCAGTTCGATAAAGGCGCCGTAGTCGGTCAGGCTCACGACGCGCCCCTTGATCCGGGTGCCGACGGGGTACTTGGCGGCGACGCCCATCCAGGGATCCGCGCTCTTCTGCTTGAGCCCCAGCGACACGCGGCCCGTTTCGCGGTCGTATTTGAGGACCATCACCTCGACCCGGTCGCCGACCATGAAGATCTCCGACGGATGGCCGATGCGCCCCCAGGACATGTCGGTGATGTGCAGGAGCCCGTCGATGCCGCCGAGGTCCACGAAGGCGCCGTAATCGGT
>CAYLLY010000141.1:0-5371 GCA_964384595.1 uncultured Nitrospirales bacterium | reverse complement strand
TGCTGCCGAAGTTCGTGAAGATCATGCCGGTGGATTACAAGCGGGTCCTGGCGGAACGCAAGGCAGCCGCCGCGAAGGAGCAGGCGCAGAAGGAGAAGGAGTTGGTGTCCCATGGCTGATCCGAAGGGCTTCATGAAGTACGCCCGGGAAGGGCCCAAGCGCCGGCCGGTGGAGCTGCGCGTCCAGGACTGGAAGGAGTTTTACGAGCCGATTCCCGAGGACAAGCTCAAGGCACAGGGCGCGCGCTGCATGGACTGCGGCGTGCCGTTCTGCCAGAGCCACAATGGTTGCCCCGTGGTGAACCTGATCCCCGAGTGGAACGACCTCGTGCACCGCGGCCGCTGGAAAGACGCCCTCAAGGCCCTGCACACCACCAACAATTTTCCGGAATTCACGGGGCGCCTTTGCCCGGCGCCCTGCGAGTCGGCCTGCGTGCTGGGGATCAACAGCGATCCCGTCTCAATCCGCGTCATAGAGTGGAACATCATCGACAGGGGCTTCGACGAAGGCTGGGTCGAGCCCGTGCTCCCGGTCCGGCGCACCGGCAAGACCGTGGCCGTCATCGGCTCAGGGCCGGCCGGCCTCGCCGCCGCCCAGCAACTGGCGCGGGCGGGCCACAGCGTGACCGTCCTCGAAAAGGCGGATCGCATCGGGGGGCTTCTGCGCTACGGCATCCCCGACTTCAAGATGGAGAAGTGGGTCGTTGACCGGCGGCTGGACCAGATGAAGGCCGAGGGCGTGGAGTTCAAGGCCGGCGTCCACGTCGGCGTGGACATCAGCGGGGAAGAACTGCGCCGCCGGTTCGACGCCGTCTGCCTCGCCATGGGCGCCGAACAGGCGCGGGACCTGCCCATCCCAGGGCGCGAGCTGAAGGGCATCCACTTCGCAATGGACTATCTCACCCAGCAGAACAAGCGCAACGCCGGGGACGCCATCACCGCGGAGCCGATCACGGCCAAGGGCAAGCGCGTCGTCATCATCGGCGGCGGCGACACCGGCTCGGACTGCCTGGGCACCACGCACCGGCAGGACTGCAGCGAAGTCCACCAGTTCGAACTGCTCCCCGAGCCTCCGCCCGCGCGCGCCGACTCCACGCCCTGGCCGCTCTGGCCGATGCAGCTTCGCACGTCGCACGCGCACGAGGAGGGCTGCGACCGCCAGTGGAGCGTCTCGACGACGAAGTTCACGGGTCACAACGGCCACGTCACCAAGCTGCACGCGCACCGGGTCGCGTTCGAGAACGGCAAGTTCACGCCCGTTCCCGGCACCGGCTTCGAGATGGAGGCGGACCTGGTCCTGCTGGCGATGGGCTTCACCGGCCCGGTGAAGAACGGCCTGCTGGACGGCCTGGGCGTCAAATACGACGCGCGCGGGAACGTCGCCGTGGACGAGCGTTTCATGTCCAGCGTGGAGGGTGTTTTCGCCGGCGGCGACGTGCGGCGCGGCCAGTCCCTCATCGTGTGGGCCATCGCCGAGGGCCGCAAGATGGCCGCGGCGGTCGACCAGTATCTGCTCGCCGGCAAGTCGGCCAAGGCCGTCGCCTAGCGTCTCCGGAAAAGGTCTATGCCCCCGGCAGGTATTCGACGAGCCGGGCAAGTATTTTCTTGATGCGCATACTCAAGACACGGGCGAATTTTTTATAGATCTTCAGGCCCAACTCCGGGTGTTCATCCAACAGGCGATGCAATTCCTTATGGCCCAGCTCCAAAGCCTTGAAGGAGGAATTCGCCACCACGGTCGCGGAGGCGGGCGTGTTCTTGAAAAACGTCACCTCCCCTAGGAGGTCGTCCTTCTTGACCTGATCGATCTGGACGAGTTTTCCATCGGCCTTTGCCTTCTTGATGGTGGCGTCTCCGGAGAGAAGTATATACACGTTCTGAACGCGCTCGCCCTCTTGGATGATGAAGTCGCCGGCCCTGCCCTCGATCACTTTGCAGAGCGGCGCGATCAAGACAAGCTCGTCCATCGTCAGGTCGGAAAAGAGAGAGACTTCCTCAAGGATCTCCAGTGCCCGCATGCCACGCTCCTTCCGTGCCGGTAGGGGCTGGATTCTATCCTCGCCGTATTGGTAAAGCAAATTACGGGGGTGGTATGATTCAGGAGGCCATGACGCTCCACCCGGTCATCTTGCCGCTCTCACTTGAAGACCAGCGCCTGCGCGGGCGCGAGCGCGTGCTGGCGCAGAGCCGGCGGGCGCGCGAAGCGCTGGCTCTCTGCTGCAAGGCGAGCGGCGTCAGCCTCGGCCCTCTCACGAGGGGCGCGCGCGGCGCTCCCATTCCGTTCGACAACACCCATTGGTCCCTGTCTCACAAATCGCGGTTCGTGGCGGCCGTCGTAGGTCCGACGCCCATCGGCATCGACATCGAGGAGATCAAGCCCCGGAACGAGGAGTTGTATGGCTATGTCGCCGGCGCAGACGAATGGGCGCTGGCCGATCATAACTGGGAAACGTTCTTCCGCTACTGGACGGCGAAGGAAGCGGTGTTGAAGACGGCCGGCGTCGGCCTGGCACACCTCAAGAAGGCCAGGATCCACGCGCTCCTGGGGAAGGACTACCTACTCGTGGACTATGGCTGCCACCTCTGGCCCGTCAAGCACTTCCGTTTTCAGGACCACATCGTCGCGCTCATGCACGACGACCACGAGGTGATCTGGGACCTTCGCTAGAACCCTGCGCCCCTCACGGGATGGCGATCTTGATGTCCCCGCCCTCCACCTTCACGTCGTAGCACGCGACTTTGATCCCGTCCTTGGTCAGGCAGACGCCGGTCTTCACGTTGTACTGCCAGCCGTGCCACGGGCAGGTGACGGTGTCACCCTCCAGTTCGCCTTCGCCCAGCGGGCCGCCGCGGTGCAGGCAGGTGTTGTCGATGACGTGGAACGCGCCGTCCAGGTTGAACACGGCATAGTCCTTGCCGTCGGCGGTGGCCACGATGCCGGCCCCGGCGGCCACATCCGACGTTCCCGCAACTCGTATGTAGGTCGGCATGGCGTCTCCTGGTTATTTGCGTTTGGTTTTCTTTCTTTTCGCCGGCGCGGCTTTTTTTCTCCCGGCCATGGCGTGCCTTTTCTTCTTCGCCGGTTTCCTGGCCGTCTTGCGGGCCGCGCCCGTCTTTTTCTTCGCCGGTTTCTTCTTTTTCTTCGCGGCACTGGCTTTCTTCTGCGCCGGCCGGGGCGCGGCTTTCGGAGGGGGCGGCGGCGCTGCACGTTGCGCTACCGGCCGGGCGGCCGCGTCCGCCAGATCCGCCAGGCACCCTTCGAGCACCTGCCGGCGCTGCTCGATGCCCTTGTGAAACAGGTCCTGAGTCGCATCCTCCTGGGCAGACTGCGGCATGTTCACGATGGTTTCCGCTTCGCCCATCATGGCCAACTCGTAGGCTTCCCAATGCTTGGTGTCCTCACCGAACCGTTGGAGAATGAGTTGCTCGGTCTCTTCATCGAACTCTTCCAAGGCCGACGAGTCTGCCGCGTGACGGAGCGCTTCCAGTTTTTTGATTTGTTCCGCGAGTTGATCAGGCATGATAAGACCTCCAGATTGATGCGCTCGGACGGCCCCTTTATACGACACCCCTCAGGCAGGGTCAATGTGTCAATGCGAGGGTATGGAGGCTGGGAAGAGGCTCGATCCCGGGAAGGGGCTATTTCCTCTTGAAAATGGCCCCTGTCGGGGCGCGCGAGGCGCCCTGGAATCGTTCAGGAAGCCGGCCGAAACTCCACCTGGCAGAGGTAGTCCGTCAACGCCGTCCGCTCCGGCGGCGTCATCTCATCGTTGAATTTGATGCCGTGCATGCAGCCGTCGCCGGACATTTCGACGTGCACGACCGTCCCTCTAAACTGGAAGTGCCGGAGCAGCCCGCCTGGTGTCATATGCGAAAGCTTGATCTGAACCTTCGCCCCCTTAGGGAGACATTGGGGCAAGTCCAGCGAGATGCCACCCTCGCTCACGTCTTTGAGGTGACCGAGCGCCAAAGACCCGCCGCCGGGGTCGGACAGGACTTCCGCCCAGTCCGTGTCCGGAATTCGATTCGCCGACCGTTGCGTTATCCGCTCATCCGTCATGGCATTCACCTCCCGGCAAAGCTTCCTTGCTAGAGTAGTCTAATACGGACGAAGCCGTTGTGCCACAGTGAAATTTAGCCGGGTTGACCCCTCCGGCCGGGACAGGTATGCTGAAATTCATGGGACCTGCTCGCCGAACCCTGTGGTGCTGCTCCTTTGCGCTCTTCCTGCTCACAGTGCCGGCGTGGGCGCAGGAGCCGGCCAAGCCGGCGCAGCCGAAGGCGGTCGAGGGGGCGCTCGTGGCGGTCGCCCGGCACCTTTCGGCGCCGTACGCATTGTATCTCTACGAGTCCCTAACGGCGCAGGTCCTCTATAACGAGACCATCGTCGAACGCCCGAACTCCCCGAGCGCGCCGTTGGCCAACGACTCTCTGTGGGCACTGGCGATCATCTCGAAATCCATCCTGGTGGAGGGGGGGGACGGACCCTATCTCGACATCCGCCGGGTGCCGCCGTTTTTCGAAGACCTCGCCCGCAGGTACACGAACCCCTCGCACTACTGGCCGGACCGGGAAATCACGAAGGAGACGCGCCGGGAGCAACTGGCGGCTTGGTATGCCCTGTACCTGATGCTGCTGGTCGGAAACGCGACGCAGGACGAGATCGCCAGAAAGCTGAAGGGCGGCGCCTTCGAGCGCGATCCGGGCATGTTGACGCCCGGAGGACCGTCCCTTGTGGACCGGCTCAAGCAGGAAGGGGCGTTGGCCGAGGAAGCTTACACACTCGTGTATATCACAAGAACGGGCCCGGCCGGCGCGGAGTCCCTGACCTTCCCCGCCTATCTGGACCGCTGGAAAAGCAAGATCTACCAAGCGTACGAGGTCCGGTAGGGGCACGGCGCGCCGTGCCACTACGGTGTTGCCACGAACCGGTCCTGCTCGTCCCGTTTTTCCCCAATAGCCTTTCACTGTGGCTGGCTCGGATCGTCGGCGACGTCGGGGGCGGCCGGATAGAGCTTCTGCAGCCGCTCGACCAGAGGAAGCGCTTCCGGGGTTGTTGTGCGGGTCGGCTCGCTTGACGGATGGTCCCACGTGAGCTGCGTGATGCCGTGCGCCGACAGCGTGCCGCGGATTATCTCCACCATGGCTTCGAGCGTGACCTCGGTCCACTCGCGTAGATCGAGCACGCGGTCCTCCCTGCGCTCGGGCGGAGGCGTGTCATGGAGCAACGCCCAGCAGCGGTGAAAGATGGTTTGCCGCACGTCCTCCGGCACGTTGAGCGTGGGCAGGTCGGACGTGCACAGGGCCAGCACCATCAGGACGAACTGCAGGTCCGGCAGCCCGGGATTCTCGACGTCCAGCGTCTGCATGGA
>CAYLLY010000140.1:0-5467 GCA_964384595.1 uncultured Nitrospirales bacterium | reverse complement strand
GGGATTCGGCAACACGGGGGGCCATCCTACGGAGGTCACGCCTGCTTTTCAAGCCTGTCCTGAGTTTGTCGAAGGGCCCGTCGCCTTGACGAACGGGTTTCTTTTCGATACACAAAGAAACCGGGCAGGTGGACTGGCCGGGGAGGGCATAGATCATGGCTTTGGAAGGGAAGAGGGCCTACAGCCTGTATGACGCCATCCGGCGGGTACTCGACCCGCTGAGGCGGGACTGGGACACCTTCACGCCTGCCGAGCGCGAGGTCGTTCTCAAGGAAATCGAAGGCTTCCTCAGAAGCGTGAAGCCGGAAGAACCCCCGTAAGGCAACCGCAGGTCCCCTTGACAAACCGCTCGTCTGTATTAAGAGAATAGAACCGTTCTTCGGAGAGCCGGTCTATGAACGTGAAGCTTGGTCGGTGGTGGGATCAGCTTCGCGTCCGTCAGAAAGTCTGGACGGTGGTGCTGGTTCTCTGCGTGCCGCTCATCGCCGCCCTGGTCGTTCACGTCACGCTGATTCAGCAACTCCTGTCCGTCCAGCAGAAACACGAAGAGGCATTTCAGGCTCGCGGTCAGATCCGTATTCTCCATCTCCTAGTCGTCGATATCGAGGATGCCTTCCGCGGCTATCTCCTCACGCAGCACGCTGAGTTTTTGAAGCCGATGGTTGAGGCCGAGTCCAGACTGGAGTCGACGGTGTCGGCGGCGGTCGCGCTTGCCGGAGACGTGCCGGGGCTTTCAACCGACATTCAAAGCGTGAAAGTTCGATTGACCGAGTTTCTTGAACCCAAGCGCGCGCTCATCAAGCTGGTCCAGGCCGGACGCCCCGATGTGGGGCTGAAGTATGTTCAATTAGGGAAGGGCCTTGCGCTCTCGGACGCCGCGCGGCGGGGTCTCCGAATGATCGAGGATCAACTGGATGGCCGCCTGAAGGGCTTGGACGAGGAAGAGGCGAAGCTGGCCCGGCAGGTGTTCTGGGGATTGCTCCTGGCCGTCGTCGGGGGTTTCGCGCTCGGCATTTTCTGCGCGCGTCTTCTGACGCGGTCCATTACCGTTCCTCTGGCTCTGCTGCATACGTCGGTGGCCGAGCTCGGCAAGGAGAGTGAACTGCAAACCATCACGCTTCCCATCCGCTCCTCCGATGAGATCGGAGACCTTGCCAGGGCGTACGAAGAAATGGCGCATCGTATCCGGCGGCATATCCGTGAAGTGGAAGTCATTAACGCGATCGGCAACGAGATCAATTCGATCGAGCCGGACGGCTTGGACGGACTGCTGTGGCGGATTACCAACCGGGCGTCTGAATTACTGGAGGTCGATGTCTGTCTGGTCCTGCTGCGGGACGAGCGGATGGGCTCCTGGGTGGTCGAGGCGGCCTCCGGCGACTGGCACAAGAGGCTGCACAAAGCGGTATTCTTGTGGGAAGAGTTCCCCGTGTCCGTACGCGCGTTCGAGACCAGGGCGTCTGCCGTCGGGGAGGATCTGCACGTCGACCGACGGCTTGAAGTGGTGCGGCAGAATCGCTTGGCGGGAAGCATGCTGTCGATCCCGTTGCTCTCGCAGGGGGAGCCGTTCGGGGTGCTGGCATTCTTGAGGGACAGGATGGTTCCGCTGGCGACCTGGAACGTTCGTTTAGCCGAGGGGTTTGCCGAAGAAGCTGCCATCGCCATTTCCAATGCCCGCCTGTACGAAGCGGCGCAGCAGAAAGGGAAGGGCCTGGAATCGCGGCTGAAACAACTGGAGGTGCTCGCCGAGACGCTCGCCCATGACATGAAGGCCCCCGGCGAGCGCATGGAAGGGCTGGCGTCTCTCCTGCTTTCGAAGTACGAAGAGAAGCTGGACACCGAGGTGGCGCGCTTGCTGGCGTTGATCCAGGAGAATGGGCAGATCCTGACGGAGCGGATTGAAATGATCCTGGAAGTGGCTCGAGTCGGATCCCGTCACGAAGCCGTGGAAGCTGTGGACCCGGCGCTGGTCATCAGTGATGTTCTCAAGTCCAGGGCCGGTGAATTGGAGGCGGGGAGGGTGCGTGCCCATGTGGCTCGTGAGCTTCCTATGGTGCCCTGCCATCAGGCGTATTTGCGGCAGATCTTCGACAACCTAATCTCCAACGCCGTCAAGTTTTCCCGGAGCCGACCCGATCCGGAGATCCGCATCGAGGCCCGCGTGAAGGAAGACCGCGTGCATTTTTCGGTGAGCGACAACGGCTGCGGGATTTCTCCGCCGCATCGAGATCGAGTATTCGAGCCGTTCGTCCGATTGCACCAAGCCACGGCCAAGGGCACGGGGATCGGTCTCACCATCGTCAAGCGCATCGTCGAACTCTACGGCGGCGAGGTGTGGATCGAGCGGCAAGGCCCACCCGGCTGTACGGTCACCTTCACGCTGCCGGTTCTGGGCGATCTTGCCGCTGCGCGCCCTCTTGCGCGCGCAACCGACCCGGCCTCGCCGCCGAATAAGGGGGAGCGGCATGGCTGATTCCAAGCTTGAGTCCGTGCCGATCGCTCGTTCGAGCCGGGCTCCATTCACGGTTCTTGTCGTGGAGGACGATCCGTCCGATACCGAACTGATGCTCCATGCCATCGAACAAGCCGACTTGAAGGTGATCGCCGGAGAGATTGATGTGCAGGTGCGGGCCACGGCCGAGGGCGCCTTGCGATTGCTGAGCGAGCGGCCTGTGGATCTGGTCCTCACCGACGTCGTCATGCCGGGCATAGACGGCCTGGACCTGGTCGCGCAGATTCAAAAAATAGACCAGGATCTCCCGGTATTAGTCGTCACGCGACTGAAGGGCGTACAGACGGCGGTGGATGCGATAAAGCGCGGCGCGTACGATTACCTTCTCAAGCCGGTCAATCCGGCTGATCTTGGCATGCGGTTGCATCGAGCCATCCGGGCCTCGGAAATTCTCCGATACAACACCGCCGTCAAACGGACCATCCGACAGGAGGCGCAGGCCGGAAACCTTGTCGGCGTGTGCCCGGCGTTTCAAGAGGTGCTTCGGCTTGTGAGCGAGGCGGCGCAGGGCCGGTCCACGGTCTTGATCACGGGAGAGACCGGAACCGGCAAGGGGCTGATCGCCCGTGCGATTCACGAGCAAAGCCGCGAAAAAGAACAGCCGTTCCAGGTCATCGATTGCACCACCTTGCCGGAAGGGATGGTGGAAAGCGAGCTGTTCGGACATGTGCGCGGTGCGTTCACCGGCGCCGTGGCCGACAAGCCCGGCCTGATCGAGCTCGCCAACGGCGGCACCATTTTTCTGGATGAGATCGGGGACCTGTCCCTCCCCTTACAGGCCAAGCTCCTGCACGTGCTGGAAGAGAACGAAGTCCGTCGCGTGGGGGGGACCCGCGTGAAGCGGGTGGAGACCCGGTTCATTGCGGCGACGAATCGTAATCTCGAGGAGAGTGTCGGGGGGGGAACGTTCCGCAAGGACCTCTACTATCGCCTTGCCGCGCTTACCATTCAGGTGCCGTCCCTGCGGGAGCGTCGGGAAGACATCCCGCCGATCGCGCGCTTCCTCTGCGCCCAGTTCGGGAGGGAGATGGGCAAGCCGCGGTGCCAATTGGACGCGTCGGCGATTACGGAGCTGATGGGATACCCATGGCTGGGCAACGTGCGGGAACTCCGCAACGTCGTCGAGCGGGCCGTCATGCTGGCGACGGCGGATGCGATCACGCAAGGCGAGATCAGAGCGTTGCTTCCATCGGGCAAGGCCGGCGATTCGTCGGATGCATGCGCTTACGCTACCCTGCCGTACATGGAGGCCAAGAAAAAGATGCTAGACGAATTCACCACCGCCTACCTGCGGTCCAAACTGGCGATGCACGACGGCCATATCACCAAGGCCGCCGAGGACAGCGGCATTCCTCGCCAGCATTTTTCCCTCCTCATCAAGCGGTTTCTCGATCGCGGTAAATCCAACAGTTCCTAGGCGGTCGCTTTTCCGCGAACAGGTTTCCGTTTGGTGACGGCCTCCCTTTCCCTTGCATTGGAAGAACGATCGTTCCAGCCGAATCTGTTTCTGAACCGTAACAGCTCTGCCGGATTGCTGAAAGGTCTTGTCTACTGCCGCCCGTATTTCAAGTTCAACACCTAACTATTTTCTCTCAGAATACAATTTTATTCTTCCTGTAACGGCTTGATTTAAAAAAGCCTTTTCGCACGGATTGCGCTTCAAGCATATCTGAATACTCATCTGCCGTTTTTTTACTGTTGAATTTCCGTGCCGGCCATCCGTTCAGAGCACTTCATTTTCAATACAGATCAATAAGTTGCGAGTCATTCAAGGCATGCACTCTGGTGAGAACTCGCTGATGGCAACCCCCTTGCTACTCACACCTACAAACCCATGAGGGTTGGAAGGTGATGGTGCGAATTAACCTTGAGACAGCTCAGGAAGGGAGGTGGGAAGGTTTGTCGCGAGTGGAGGGTCCGCTTTCGGGATCCCGAACGCGGGCCGTCTTCGGTGAAGTGGGCGGGTGTTTTTCAACGAAGGAGGAAACACGATGTTCTTAACAAGACGGCAATTTCTCAAGACGAGCGCGGGGACGATCGCGGCGCTCGCGATCGCGGACAAGGCGTTTGCCTTGACCGCCCTGCAGCCGGTCATCGAGGTGGGCAACCCCCTCGGGGAGTATCCGGACCGCTCGTGGGAGCGCGTCTATCACGATCAGTACCGCTACGACTCGTCGTTCTCGTACATTTGCTCGCCGAACGACACGCATGCGTGCCGGGTGCGGGCGTTCGTGCGCAACGGCGTGGTGATGCGGGTCGAGCAGAACTACGATCACCAGACCTACGAGGACCTGTACGGGAACCGCGGCACGTTTGCGTGGAACCCGCGCATGTGCCTGAAGGGGTACACGTTCCATCGGCGGGTGTACGGCCCGTACCGGCTGAAGGGGCCGATGATCCGCAAGGGCTGGAAGGCCTGGGTAGACGACGGGTGCCCGGAGCTGACCCCGGACGTCAAGACCCGGTACAAGTTCAGCAGCCGCGGCGAGGACGACATGCTGCGCGTGTCCTGGGACACGGCGGGCACGTACTTGGCCAAGGGACAGATGAAGATTGCGGAGCGGTATTCCGGCGAGGCGGGCGCGCGGCGCCTGCGCGAGCAGGGGTACGCGCCGGAGCAGATCGAGTCCACGAAGGGCGGCGGCACGAAGACCTTCATGTACCGGCCGGGCATGGCGGTGCTGGGCTTCGTCGGCAAGATCGGCCACGGGCGGAACTGCAGCATCACCCTGGCGCTCTTGGACGCCTATATCCGCAAGGTGGGGCCGGACAAGGCGACGGGCGGCCGGAACTATGACAACTACACCTGGCACGGCGACCAGAACCCCTCCACCCCGTTCTGGTCCGGTAACCAGGCGTCGGACAACGACCACAGCGACATGCGCTTCGTGAAGCTGCATACGAGCTGGGGCAAGAACTTCCTCGAGCACAAGATGCCGGAAGCGCACTGGATGA
>CAYLLY010000139.1:0-5480 GCA_964384595.1 uncultured Nitrospirales bacterium | reverse complement strand
TCGACGCCGATCAGGAGGACGAGGGCGGACCAGGCGAGGCCCCAGGGGGAACGTCCGACTTGCGGTTTTGTTCCTGCGGTGATCTTGCACAGGCCGGCCAGGACGGCCATCGTCCCCATCACCGAATGATGGAACGCAATCATCTGTGCCGAGGGGTGCGTGCCGTGGCTGTGCAGAAACAACATCGCGCCCCCGATCAGGGCAAACACCGGAAGCGGCATGCCCCAGGCTATGCGCGTGACCTTGTCCATCCGCCTCAGGAACTCGATGGTGCCCACCGCCAACAATAGAATCGCGTACGCCTTGTGCTGCACGGTCTCATAGTCGTCGCTCAAGAAGGTCTGGGCGAAACTCTGCGACCCGATCGGCCAGGCGTCGTGATCGCTCCAGATCATCAGAAAACCTCCGGCGCCCAGCATCGCGAGCGGCAGAAGGAAGCGGGACCAGGCCAGCATCGAGACGCCCAGCGCGCCCCGCAGTTCGCTGAGCCCGATCAGCAGCACAAACACCCCAGCCAGATGGTGGTTGAACTCGGAAAAGGCCTTGCCCTCCGGCGACCCGTCCCACTGGCCGGCGACAGCCGGAGCGCCGTGCTGGTGTGAAACCGGCTCATGCGCTGATTCTGGTTGCTGAGCGAATCCGGCTGCACCGAGCAGAAAGACCATGCCGATCATCAGGCACAATAAAAATCTCATTTTTTTCATTAATAAACCATCTCCAATCACCTGAATTGCCTTGTAACTTCTTGCCAATCTTTTGTTGCGACCGCCTTGTCTGGCCATTTCTCTTTGGCCGGTGCAGTCGGGGGAATGATCGCCTTCAGTTTCCTGTCCACCAACGCCCTGGCCTCATCCCCTGTTCCGGCGAGCCCTCCTTTGATATTGGTCCACCCCTCCTGCCGCCAGCGTTCGAGCTCGCGTGACAGACTCATCGGGCCGGGCTTGAGAGGAAAGACGGGCCCCGCAGGCAGGCGATTCCGGTCCGCCCACTGCCGCACCTCGGAAAGCTCCAGCCGGTCGCTCGCGGTAACGTACATCACATGGACCCGTTTCGCCAATACCGTCAGCGCTTCCACTGCGCTGCCGTCGGGATTCTGGAGCTTGGCGCCTGAGCGCGGCAGCGGTAACCCCAGATCGGGCCGGCTGGACACGGAGACCAGCGCCTTCATCGAGATGATCACGCTCGGATGTTTTCGGTCCCAGACGAAGACCCCGGCCGTCGTCTCCCGCGCCGTGACCCTCCGGCTCTCTCCCACGCGCACGGTCACGGTCATCCTCCCCAGGGCCTGCGGCGTGAACGGCACCATGGCACGACCGTCGCCGCCGGTCAGCGTCCGTCCCAGCAGACGGCCCCCATGCTCGAAGAACAACACCTCGCCCCCCAGCGGGGAAGGAGCGAGCAAGCCTTCTTTCAGGAGATCCGCGACAAGATTGGCCGGGCGCCCGGGCACGGCCATGATGTCGTAGGCAACGAGCAGACCGCTCTGCTTTTCGTCAGACGATGCCATGCCCGCGCCGGGCGAAGGAAAACGCGTCAAAGGCGGCGAAGATGCCGAGAGAGAGAAACACCGCCATGGCCATGTCCTGGTCCCAGAAACCGGCCCAATAAATGTACAGGAGGATCATGCTCGGGATCGCAAACCACATGCCCCGCCACAATCCCAGAAACACGTGACCGAGCCCGGCCAGGACCAGACTCAAACCTGCGGCGAAAAGGGCTTTACCCATTATACGGTCTCACCGACGGACTCGCGCTCGTGTGGTTCGTTTCCGCAAGGGCGCACGGCCGTGCGCCTCTACATCTATTTTCTTGGATCGGGCCTCTTCCAGCCGGGCCTCGGCCAGCTCGTCGGCGGCCTGCGCCGTGGTAATGCCCTGCGCGCGCGCCTTGCGGAAGATCTCCTGGAGCGTGAGCGGGATGCGCTTGGCCAGACGCTCGGCCTTGGCCCGGTCATAGCCCTTGCGGCCGCCCTGCAGGCCCACCAGGATGTTGATGATCCCGCCGGCGCTGACCACATAATCCGGCGCGTAGAGGATGCGGCGCTCGGCAAGCCTCTCGGCATCGGCCGGCTCCTCCAATTGATTGTTGGCGGCGCCCGCGATCGCCCGGCATCGCAGCTTGGCAATCGTCTTGCGGTTGAACACGCCGCCGAGGGCGCAGGGCGCGAGGACATCGCACTCCGATTGCAGGATCTCGCCGGGCTCCACCCGCCAGGCCTCGAACTCGCGGCGGGCGAGCATGGCTCGCTGCGCGTCCGTGTCGGCAATGATGAGCCGGGCGTCGGCCGTCGCCAGCAGCTCGGCCAACTGATAGCCCACCTTCCCCACACCCTGGATTGCCACCGTCCGGTTCCGCACCGAGGGATCGCCGTACACTTCCTTCATGCAGGTCTCGATGGCATAAAAGATTCCCTTCGCAGTCAGATAGGACGGGTCCCCGCTGCCGCCCGCCTTCTCCGAGGTGCCCGTGACATGCCTGGTCTCCTTGCGGACGATCTCCATGTCGGCGACGGTCATGCCCACATCCTCGGCCGTGAGATAGCGTCCGCCCAGGCTCTCGACCGCGCGCCCGAACGCCCGCAGCAGGCTCGCGGTCTTCACCCGCCGGGGGTCTCCGATGATGACGGCCTTGCCGCCGCCCAGGGGGAGCCCCGACACCGCGGCCTTGTACGTCATGGCCTCGGCGAGCCGCAGGACATCCCGTAAGGCCTCCTCGGTGGAGGCGTAAGGCCACATGCGGACGCCGCCCAGGGCGGGACCGAGAAGCGTGTTGTGCACGGCGATGATCGCGCGCAGGCCCGAGTCGGCGTCCCGGCAGAACGCCACCTGCTCGTGCCCGCCGCGCTGCATGTCTTTGAACAGGTCCGCCGCCACGGCTGAAACGATCGCCCTCCCGGTTGCTCTTCAATGAAAAACCGATGGAGTATAGCCGCAATCACGAAGAGGGGCAAGCAGCCTGCCGACAGGAATCCCGGCATTCCCGTCGGTTTGACAATGCCGGGACGCCTCGGTAGACTCCTGCCATGACGAACGACACTGCCGCCGAGCTCGACCACCTGTCGAACAGCGAGCTTCTGTCCCTCCTCGTTCCAGAATTGCTCCCCCGGCACATCGCCATCATCATGGACGGCAACGGCCGGTGGGCCGCCCAACGGGGACTCCCCCGGATGGCGGGCCACACCGAAGGGATCAAGTCCGTCCGGGACATGATCAACCTCTGCCGGGAACTCAACATCAAGGCGCTGACGATCTACGCCTTCTCGCAGGAGAACTGGAAGCGGCCGGCGGCCGAAATCAACGCCCTCATGATGCTGCTGGAGAGCTACCTGCAGATGGAGTTGGAGGCCCTCATCGAAAAAGACACCCGCTTCCGCGCCATCGGGCGGGTCAACACCCTGCCGGAGTCGGCGCTGGCCTGGGTCCGGAAGGTGGAGCGGGAGACCGCGCACCTCGACAAGCTGAACCTGACCGTCGCGTTGAGCTACGGCGGGCGCTCGGAGATCGTGGACGCCGTCCGCCGGCTTGCCGAGGACGTAAAAAAGGATGTGGTCAAACCCGATCAGATCGACGAAGACCTGCTGGAAGGCTACCTCTCCACCCACGGGCTGCCCGATCCGGATCTCCTCATCCGGACGAGCGGCGAGACGCGCATCAGCAACTTCCTGCTCTGGCAGCTCGCCTACACGGAGATGTACTTCACGCCCACGCTCTGGCCGGACTTCCGCCGCCGCGAGGCCCTGCTGGCCCTGCACGACTATCAGCGGCGGGAGCGGCGGTTCGGCCGGACCCGCGATCAGCTCGGCGACCATTCGGACGAGAAGGTCGGCAAAAGGTCCGCTTAGTGGATCGCCGTCGGGTCTACTCGGCCCTCGTCTTCTTTCCGCTGTTCTACGTCCTGGTGCGCCATCTGCCGGCGGCGGCGTTTTCCATCTTCGTTGCGATCGGCATTCTCCTGGCTCAGTACGAGTACTACCGCTTGCACTTCCCCGGCCCCTATTCCCCGCCCATGGGCCTCGGGCTCGCGCTGGGGCTGCTGGTCACGACGGGCTTCGCCGTGCCCGGCCTCCTGGCCGAACCCGCGACCATCACCTTCATCGTCATGGCGGTGCTGTTGAGCCACGTCCTGGCGGGACGGGAGCTCAAGTCCGGGCTGTTGGATACGGCCGTCCTCGCGTTCGGCGTCTTCTATGTGGCCTGGCTGCTCGGCCACCTGATCCGCGTCCGGCAACTGGCCGACGGCGCCTTCCTGATCTTCTTCCTGTTCCTGGTGACCTGGGCCAACGACACCGCGGCGTACTACGTCGGCACCTTCCTGGGGCGGCACCAGATGGCCCCGCGCCTCAGCCCCAAGAAGACCTGGGAAGGCGCGGTGGGCGGGCTGGTCGGATCGGTCGCCGCCGCGTTCGCCTGCCGGGCCTGGTTCCTGGACTCGCTGAGCGCGGCGGACGCCGCCGCGCTCGGCCTGCTGGCGGGCGTCGCGGCTCCGCTCGGCGATCTCTGCGAGTCCGTGCTGAAGCGCAGCGCCGGCGTCAAGGACTCCGGCGGGATCATCCCGGGCCACGGCGGCGTGCTCGACCGCGTGGACAGCTTGATCTTCACGACGCCGGTGCTCTACTATTACCTTCTTGCTGTGCGGACTCCCTGACCATATGAAAACGATCGCCATCCTGGGCTCCACCGGCTCCATCGGCACCAACACGCTCGACATCATCGCCAAGTTCCCGGACAAGTTCCGGGCGGTCGGGCTCACGGCGGGCACGAACGTCGAGAAACTCGAAGAACAGATCCGCGCCTTCTCGCCGGCCGCCGCCGCCATGTCCGACGAAGCCGCCGCGGACCGCCTGCGCGCGCGCTGCAAGGGGCTCACGACGACCATCCTGAGCGGCGCGGACGGACTCCGGCAGGTCGCGACCATGTCGGGCGCCGACCTCGTCATCTCGGCCATCGTCGGCGGCGCCGGCCTCGTGCCTACGCTCGCCGCGATCAAGGCGGGCAAGTTCATCGCCCTCGCCAACAAGGAGCCGATGGTGATGGCCGGGCGGCTCATGCAGGCCGAGGCCCGGGCGCGCGGCGTCCGGATCTTCCCGGTGGACAGCGAGCACAGCGCGCTCTTCCAATCCATGGAAGGGCACCGGGCCGAGGACATCCTCCGCCTGATCCTGACCGCATCCGGCGGCCCCCTCTGGAATCTGACGAAGGAGCAACTGCGCCACGTGACGGTCGAGCAGGCCCTCAAGCATCCGAACTGGAAGATGGGCGACAAGATCACGATCGATTCGGCCACGCTGATGAACAAGGGCCTGGAGGTCGTGGAGGCCCGGTGGCTCTTCGACATCCCCGCCTCGAAGATCGAGGTGGTGGTGCACCGCGAGAGCATCATCCACTCGCTCGTCGAGTACCAGGACCGCTCGGTGATCGCCCAGCTTGGCCTTCCCGACATGCGGACGCCGATCGCCTACGCCATGAACTACCCGGAGCGCG
>CAYLLY010000138.1:0-5648 GCA_964384595.1 uncultured Nitrospirales bacterium | reverse complement strand
ATCAGGTCAAACGCCCCATAGCAGATCCGCTCAGCCGTGCTTTTCTTCCCTTTTCGCATCAGCGAGTTGATGAATTTCCCGATTAATTTGTCACGAAACCGCGGGTCAGGCGCCCCTTCCCGTGGAGTCGTGCTGTGCCGCCGCGGCACCTTAATCCCTCCCGCAGATATTCACGTTCACGCGACTCCCGCTTTCTGACGTTTCGCCCCGTACTTGGAGCGGCTTTGCCGGCGATTTTGAACACCAACCGCGTCCAGGGCACCGCGGACGAGATGGTATCTGACACCCGGGAGATCCTTTACGCGACCGCCCCTTACCAGCACGATTGAGTGCTCCTGGAGGTTATGGCCGACGCCGGGAATATAGGACGTAACCTCCATGCCGTTTGTCAACCTGACGCGCGAAACTTTCCGTAGGGCAGAATTCGGCTTCTTCGGCGTCGTGGTGTACACTCTGATACACACCCCCCGCCGCTGTGGGGATCGCATCAGGGCCGGGCTTTTCGTCTTCCCCTGGGTGAGTTTCCGCCCATGCCTCACCAACTGGTTGATCGTCGGCATCCTTTCCCCTCATGTGCTACGCTCTGCCCCTACAGGGAGCAAAGCCGACAGATTTTAGAGGGTTTCTTCATCCGTGTCAAGCCCGAAACCCCTTGCGAGAGCGCTAGTTGGACAAAATATACGCTCTACTGATTACTCGGAATCCGTTACGAGCGCCGTCGTGTCGGCTTCAGGCGAGGAAAGCGCCGGTAACTCCTCAGTCTCGTCCACAACGAATGTGTCACGATAATCGGCCAGCCCTGTTCCGGCAGGAATCAACCTGCCGACGATGACGTTTTCCTTAAGACCCAGCAGATGGTCAACCTTGCCGTTTATGGAGGCTTCGGTGAGGACCCGCGTGGTCTCCTGGAAAGACGCCGCCGAAATGAAGCTCTCGGTGGTCAACGCGGCGCGCGTGATCCCCAGCAGTACAGGCTTGGCCACGGCAGGTTTTCCACCTTTTCCCGCGACTTTGTCATTTTCCTCGGAAAAGACGAACTTGTCCACCTGGCTTCCTGCGAGAAAATCCGTATCGCCCGTATCTTCCACGCGAACCTTTCGAAGCATCTGTCGCACAATGACCTCGATATGCTTGTCGTTGATCGTCACCCCTTGGAGGCGATACACTTCCTGCACCTCATCGACCAGATATGTCTGGAGTTCCTTGGGGCCCTTGACGTCAAGGATGTCATGCGGGTTAGCCGATCCGTCCATGAGGGGCTCACCGGCCTTGACCCAATCGCCCTCTTGAACGTTGACGTGCTTGCCCTTGGGGATCAGGTACTCTTTGGCGTCCCCCATATCGTTGCGGACGATGATCTTGCGCATCCCCTTGACATACCCGCCGAATTCTATGGTCCCGTCGATTTCATTGATGATGGCATGCTCTTTCGGCTTCCGAGCTTCGAACAGTTCCGCCACACGCGGCAGCCCCCCCGTGATATCTTTGGTTTTGGTCGTCTCGCGCGGGATCTTGGCCAGTACGTCGCCGGGGTACATGGTCTGACCTTTCTCGACAAAGATGTGGGCCCCGACCGGCAACAGATACCGCGCCACCGCATTGGTTCCGGGAATCTTGGCCGTCTTACCCACATCATCCTTGATCGAAATACGGGGGCGATAGGTGGCCCCCGGATGGTCGATGATGACCTTGCGCGATAAGCCGGTCACCTCATCGAGCTCTTCCTTCATGGTCACGCCTTCGGTGATGTCACCGAAAGCGATCCGGCCACCTACCTCCGTCAAGATGGAAAGCGAGTAAGGATCCCATTCAACCAGTCGTTGGCCGACTGTGACGGTGCCGCCGTTTTTGACTTTAATTTTCGCACCATAAACGACCGGATATTTCTCACGTTCACGCTTTGACTCGTCGTACACCGCAATCTTGGCGGTCCGACTCATGACGACCCAATCCCCGTCTTTATTTTTCACCGCAATGGACGGATTCGGCAGGTCGGCGTTCTTCTTAGAGTCATAGCTCAAATAGAGCACCGTCCCCGCGTGTTTGGACTCCAAAGTCGTCTGCTCGACGACTTTGCTGGCGGTTCCTCCGATATGGAACGTGCGCATCGTCAACTGGGTCCCCGGCTCACCGATCGATTGCGCGGCAATGACCCCCACCGGCTCGCCGCGTTCAACCAGCTTGCCCCGAGCCAGATCACGCCCGTAACATCGGACGCACACCCCGCGCCGTGACTCGCAGGTCAGTGCCGATCGGATTTTGACCCGATCCAATCCGGCCTCGACGATCGTCACGGCCTTGTCTTCAGTGATCTCCTCATTGGCCCCGACGATGAGTTCACCGGTGACCGGATCACGGACATCTTCGGCCGCAATTCGGCCCAGGATACGATCGCCAAGCTGCTGGATCACCTCGCCACCCTCGACCAGCGCCGTCACGAAAATGCCTTCATTGGTTCCGCAATCCGGCTCGCTGACGATGACATCCTGTGCGATATCGACCAGGCGGCGGGTCAAATAGCCGGAGTTGGCGGTTTTCAGCGCCGTATCGGCCAACCCTTTCCGGGCGCCATGCGTCGAGATGAAGTATTGGAGCACGGTCAGCCCTTCCCGGAAATTGGCGGTGATCGGGGTCTCGATGATGACACCTGATGGTTTCGCCATCAGCCCGCGCATGCCCCCGAGTTGGCGGATCTGCTGGGTACTGCCCCGAGCGCCCGAATCCGCCATCATGAATATCGGATTGAAGCTGCGCCGTTCGCCGGCACCGCTTTCCGCTCCAAGTTCCTTCATCATCTCATTGGCGACTTGCTCACCCACATGGGCCCAGATATCGATCACTTTGTTGTAACGCTCGCCGTTGGTGATCAACCCGTCCGCATACTGTCGTTCGATCTCCGTGACCTCGTCCTGGGCCTTCCGGATAAGATCGCCTTTCTTGGCCGGTATGAGCATATCGTCAATGCAAATGGACACGCCGGCACGCGTCGCATACGTAAACCCGATGTCTTTGATGCGATCCAGCATCACGACCGTATCCCGGTGTCCGGCCTGGCGATAGCATGTATCGATCAGCTTCGTCAGCTCCTTCTTGGTCATCAGGCGGTTGACCGCATCGAAAGGCATGCTGGCAGGCAAGATTCCCCCAAAAATCACACGGCCGACTGTGGTATAGTGCTTCCACCGCTTCGGGTCATGAATGGTCTCCTCCGTCATCCCGGCCTCTCTGACAGGCGTCAGCCCACGGACCTTGATCCGGGCGTGTTCAGAGATCTCACCTGCGTCGTAGGCCATGCGGACCTCGTCGGGCGAGCTGAATATCTTGCCTTCGCCTTTGGATCCCAACCGCTCACGCGTCAGCCAATAGCAGCCCAGCACCATATCCTGCGACGGAACCGTGATCGGCTTACCGTTGGCGGGAGACAGGATGTTGTTGATGGACATCATCAACACCCGCGCCTCGATTTGAGACTCGACCGACAGCGGCACATGAACGGCCATCTGATCGCCATCAAAGTCCGCATTGAAGGCCGCGCAGACCAGCGGATGCAGGCGAATCGCTTTGCCCTCGACTAGGACCGGATCGAACGCCTGGATGCCGAGACGATGCAGCGTGGGTGCTCGATTAAGCAGGATGGGATGTTCTTTGATTACTTCATCGAGGACGTCCCACACCTCGGGTTTTTCATTTTCCACCAACCGCTTAGCGCTTTTAATCGTCGTCGCCGCTCCGCGCTCTTCAAGCTTGTGAAAGATGAACGGCTTGAAGAGTTCCAGGGCCATCTTCTTGGGCAGTCCGCATTGGTGCAAACGCAACTCAGGACCGACGACGATGACGGTCCGCCCTGAATAGTCGACGCGTTTGCCCAAAAGATTCTGCCGGAAACGACCCTGTTTGCCTTTCAGCATGTCGCTCAGGGACTTGAGGGGCCGCTTGTTCGGACCTCGGATCGCGCGACCGCGCCGGCCGTTATCGAACAGCGCATCGACCGCTTCCTGGAGCATCCGCATCTCATTGCGTATGATCACGCCGGGAGCCTTCAACTCCATCAAGCGTTTCAGCCGGTTGTTCCGGTTGATCACGCGACGATAGAGATCGTTCAGATCGGACGTGGCGAACCTGCCCCCGTCCAGGGGAACCAACGGGCGCAATTCCGGGGGAAGCACCGGAATGACGTCCATGATCATCCATTCCGGTTTGTTGCCGGACTTACGAAACGCTTCCAGGACCCGCATTTGCTTGATGTATTTCTTCTTTTGCGCCAGGGAATTCGTTTCCCTGACTTTTTTCTGGAGCAGGGCCCACCGGGCGTCGATATCGATTTTCCGCAAAAGTTCCCGGATGGACTCGGCGCCGATCCCCGCCTTAAAACCGGACGGCGGATCTTGCATGAGCGTCCGGTATCGTTCCTCCGAAAGGATCTCTTGCTCTTTCAAGTCCGTCGAGCCCGGCTCGATGACGACATAGCTCTCGAAATAGAGGATGCGCTCCAACTGCTTCAGGCCCATGTCCAGCAAGGTGCCGATCCTGCTCGGCAGGCCTTTGAGAAACCAGATGTGCGCGACCGGAGCGGCCAGTTCGATATGGCCCATCCGTTCGCGGCGGACTTTCGATTGGATGACTTCCACCCCGCATTTATCACAGACGATGCCGCGATGCTTCATCCGCTTGTACTTGCCGCAATTGCACTCCCAGTCCTTGGTCGGACCGAAAATCTTAGCGCAGAACAGCCCGTCTTTCTCGGGTTTGAACGACCGGTAGTTGATGGTCTCAGGCTTTTTGACCTCGCCGTAGGACCAAGAGCGGATCTTCTCCGGAGACGCCAACCGGATGCGAATCGCGTCGAACGACACGCCATCACGCGGCTTTTCAAAAACCGTGGAGATCCCTTCCAAGTTTCTACCCCCTTATGACTTTGCCTTAATCAATTCCACGTCCAAGCCCAAGCTCTGGAGTTCCTTCACCAGCACATTGAAGGATTCCGGCAAGCCCGGCTCCAGGAATGGTTCGCCCTTGACGATCGCCTCATACATCCGCGAGCGGCCGGGGACGTCGTCAGACTTGACCGTCAGGAACTCCTGCAACGTCGAAGCGGCCCCATAGGCCTGGAGCGCCCACACTTCCATCTCTCCCAACCGTTGCCCGCCGAATTGGGCTTTCCCGCTGAGTGGCTGTTGCGTCACCAGCGAGTAGGGCCCGATCGAGCGCGCATGGATCTTGTCGTCGACCAGATGGTGGAGCTTCAACATATACATATACCCGACCGTGACGGGGCTCTGAAACGGCTCTCCCGTGCGGCCGTCGTGCAGCGCACTTTGCCCCGACTCAGGCAGTTTGGCCTTTTTCAGCAAGGTTTTGATTTCCCCTTCCGACGCCCCCTCGAACACAGGACTCGACACCCAGAGCCCCAGCGCTTTGGCTGCCCAGCCGAGATGGGTCTCAAGGATCTGCCCGACATTCATGCGGGAGGGAACCCCTAATGGATTGAGCACGATTTCCACCGGTGTGCCGTCCGGCAGATACGGCATGTCCTCCTCAGGCAGGACGCGTGAAACGACGCCTTTATTCCCATGCCGCCCCGCCATCTTATCGCCGACCGAGATCTTCCGCTTCATCGCGATGTAGACCTTGACCAGCTTGATCACCCC
>CAYLLY010000137.1:2362-5663 GCA_964384595.1 uncultured Nitrospirales bacterium | reverse complement strand
ACTTCCTCCTCGCTCAGGTAGGCGATCGTGTCCGGAACCCCCGTCGCGGGGAGCCCCTTGAGGAGCGTCTCCAGCTCGGCCTGCTCAGGCCCGGGGGTGTCCGGTCGGATCGGGTAGTCGATGGTCCGGCTGTAGGGGGACTGATACCCCACGTCCAGGGCTTTGAGGGTTTTCAGGGTCAGCCGGTCCTGTTCCCAGAGCTTGAGGTTCCGCGGGGAAGGATACGTCTCCAGCAGGTCCACCACGGTGATCAGGTTCAGTCCCAGCATCCGGGACACGAACTCCCGCTGCCGTTCGACGGTCACCTCCTTGACGCCCAACTGCTTCGCCACGGTCTCGCAGAGCGCGAAGTTCACGATGAAGGTGTACTGCCCGTCACGGAGCCCGTAGCAGGGCTTGTCGGGGTCCGTCAGCACCTCCATGTCGGGAGTGCCGGCGTCGAAGCCGGTAAAGCCCCCCCCGGAAGCCAGCAGGCGCAGGGCTTCCTTGATCGTCGCGAAGGCGCCGAAGTTCGCCGGCATGATGACCAGATCGTTGATCGGTTTCATGCAGTCGGTGATGGTCTTCCGGTACGGCACGCGTTTCCAGTCGACGGGCCGGTAGTCTTTCTCCCAGATGATCTCGTCCAGGAAGGTGGGGCAGGCCCTGAGCGCGGCCACATCCCGCGCCGCGAAGGCCCGCACGAACGCGGACCAGTCGTCGAACTCCTTGTACTTGGCCTCGCTGAGGTTCGGCTGGAGTTGCTCCTCGATGATCTCCCCTTCCTTGCGGAGCAGGATCTTGGTGCGGAGCTCGCTCCACAGCTCGTTGCAGAGAATCCAGTGCACGCTGCCGTCCTTGATGCCGGGCAGTTCTTGAACGTCCGCCTGAAGGGTGGAGACACGCTCGCGATGCGGCCGCAGATCGGGATGCGCCAGCGCGGCCTGGAGGGTGTCCCGCTGTTCGTCCACCAGCACATAGTGAATCTTATGGTAGAGGTCGCCGGCGGCGTCCAGCTGCTTGAGATGCGAGAGGAAACAGGCCGCGAGGTTGCCGTTGCCGCATCCCCATTCATGCACCATAAGAGTCGGCGGCAGGCTTTTTTGCTTGGCCCAGTGATCGCGGAAGTCCACGGCCAGGGCGTGCGCCAGCCGGTAATCGGCGCTCGCCAGCGTCGGATACGAGTCCCTGGCCCGCTCTCGCCGGAGCCCGTAGAACAGCGCGTTGAGGTGGACCTGCCAGTCGTCCACCGGCTTGAATTCGCCGATGAGTTGGGGAGGCGTGTCTTCGTTGGTGACGATCGCGGGCAGAATGCTCATACGCTGCGACGGATTCTAACGAAGGGCCTTGACGCATAGCAAGCCTGTTTGATTAGATAGCGCCATGCCGCCATCCCCAAGACCGTATCTCTCGGTCGTCATTCCGATCTGCAACGAACGGGATAACCTCTCCCCGCTGACCGGCCAGATCCTCAAGGCCCTGTCCGGGCAGGTGCCGTCGTTCGAGATCCTGTACGTGGACGACGGCAGCACGGACGGGAGCGGGCCGCTCCTGGACCAGCTCGCCCGCGACTACCCGGAAGTCCGCGCCTTCCACTTCGACCGCAACTACGGGCAGACCGCGGCCTTCGACGCCGGCTTCCACCAGGCCGCCGGCGAGCTGATCGTCACATTGGACGGCGACCTCCAGTACGACGCGCACGATATTGTAAATTTGCTGCCCCTGGCGCAACAGTACGACCTCGTCTGCGGGTGGCGCCGCGACCGCCACGACAACCTCGTCAAGCGGCTGTCGTCCAGGATCGCCAATGCCGTCCGCATCTCGGTCACGCGGGACGGCGTACGCGACACCGGCTGCTCGCTCAAGATCTTCCGCCGCCGGGTCGTGGAGCGGATTCCCCTCTTCGAAGGGATGCACCGCTTTTTCCCAGCGCTCGCCCGCATGCACGGGTTCACGGTGACGGAAGCGCCGGTCGCGCACTTCCCCCGGGCCCACGGCCGCTCGAAGTACGGCATCGGCAACCGGATCTTCAAGAGCCTGCGCGACCTGATCGCCGTCCGGTGGATGCAACGGCGGTGCCTCCATTATCGATACAGAGATTCCACGTTAAACGTTAATCGTTAATCGTGGAAGATCCCAATGAAACCGTTTAACGTTTAACGAATAACGATTAACGGTTCCATGAGCACCACGGAAACAATCTGGCTCATCATCGGTTTCGGCGGCCAGGGGCTGTTCTTCACCCGGTGGATCGTCCAGTGGTTCCAGTCCGAGCGGGAGCGGGAGAGCACGATCCCCATCTCCTTCTGGTACCTCAGCCTGATCGGCGGCCTGATCACGCTCGCCTACGCCATTTACCGCAAGGACCCGGTCTTCATCACAGGGCAGGCCGTCGGGGCCGTGGTGTACCTGCGCAACCTCATGCTGATCTACCGCAACAGGACCGCACTTGACGTAAAGGCGCCCGCATCTTCCACCCTGCCTCCGCAGAACTGATGGGCTCGTACGCCCGTCCCTCATTCCTCCTGACCCTTTGCGCCCTGATGTTTCTCCTGGGACTGGGCACGCTCGGCCTGACGGATCGCGACGAGGGATCGAACGCCGAGGCCGCCCGCGAGATGGTCGAGTCCGGCGACTGGGTCACGCCGACCCTGAACGGCGCGCCCCGCTTCGCCAAGCCGGTCTTCCTCTACTGGCTCATCTCCGGCTCGTACCTCGCGTTCGGCGTCAGCGAGTTCACGGCGCGGCTTCCCTCCGCCCTCTTCGGAACCGCGCTGGTCCTGATGCAGTACGCGTTCGCGTCGCGCATCCTCGGGCCGGCGGTCGGCTTCCGGGCCGCCCTCATGCTCCTGCTGAACTTCGAGGTCCTGGCCGTCGGACGCATGGTGCTGACCGACATGGTGCTGATCTTTTTCACCACGCTGAGCATCTTCAGCTTCTTCCTCGCGATGTGGGGAGAGAACACGGCCAAGCGCTGGTACTGGGGATTCTACGTTGGCATGGGCCTGGCCACGCTGACCAAGGGCCCCGTCGGGGTCCTGGTGCCGCTCCTGGCCGTCGTCCCCTACCTCTGGCTCACGAGACGCTGGCGGGACGTGCTCAGGGAATGCAGGCCGTTCGCGGGCTCGCTGGTCTTCCTCGCCGTGGCGGCCCCCTGGTACGCGGCCATGTTCATGCTCCACGGTTCCGGATATACCGACTCGGCGCGCGGCGATACGCTCACCCGCTTCTTCTCCGTCATCGGCGGGCACGGAGGAACCGTGCTGTTTTATGTTCCGATCCTGCTGCTGGGATTCTTTCCATGGAGCGGGTTTCTCCCGGC
>CAYLLY010000137.1:0-2262 GCA_964384595.1 uncultured Nitrospirales bacterium | reverse complement strand
CTGTCCTCCACGCGGCTGCCCCATTACATCGCGCCGCTGTTTCCGGCGGCCGCCCTGCTGGTCGCCGCCTCCTGGGACCGGCTCCTGTCGGACTCGGGGGGCCGGTGGGGCCGCTTCTCCCTCTGGTTTACGCTCGGCATCGGGAGTTGCCTGGGGCTGGCGTTTATCGGACTGGACTGGGCCTACGACCGCTTCAACGCGCAGATCGCGCTGGAGTTCCCCGCCGCGGCGCAGATCGGGCCGGGCTGGGCGCCGACGGCCGTCGGCTTCCTGATCCTCGGAGGGATGGGCGTCTTCGGCTATGCAGCGCTGACCGCGGGCCGGACGGGCTTGAGCTTCGGGATTTCATCGGCCGTGATGGCCGCCGTTGTGCTGCTCATCCTCGCCGTGGCGCTGCCGCGGTTCAACCGGTACTTCATCGCCCCCCCCCAGGAGCTTGCCGTCGTCGCCGGCCTGAACCTGGACGAGACCGACACGCTCGTGGCCTACGGCCGCCCCCACCCCAGCCTCCTGTTCTACGCCAAACGCCGCTGCTCCGCCGCGACGCCCTGCATCGAGGTCATCAAGCCGGGCGAGGAGGAGAAGCTTCGTCCCCTCCTGGAGCGCCCCGGCCGGATCATGATCCTCACGCAGGAACGCCTCCGCGCCCGGCTTCCCGCCCCCGCCTCCGCCTACCCGACCATCCTGAGCCGGAACGGGTACGTGCTGCTGGCCAGGACGCCGATGGTGCCATGAAGCTCTCCATCATCATCCCCGCCTACAACGAAGCGGGCACGATCGCGACGATCGTCCACCGCGTCCAATCCGTGGACCTCGGGCCGATTGAAAAGGAAATCATCGTGGTCAACGACGGGTCCACGGACGACACGGAGCAGGTCCTGAAAGGGCTGTCCGCCGTCCGGCACATCTCGCACGAGCGGAACGCCGGCAAGGGCGCGGCGCTCGCCGCCGGCTTCCAGGCCGCGACCGGCGGCATCGTGCTGATCCAGGACGCGGACCTGGAATACGATCCGGAGGACTATCCCGCCGTGATCCGGCCGATCGTGGAGGGGCACAGCGACGTGGTGATGGGCTCGCGGTTCATTCTCTACAAGCCGAAGTTCTTCGGAACGCGCCGGTCGCCGTATCTCTCCCACTACATCGGCAACATGCTCATCACCTCTCTCACGAACCTGTTGTACGGACAGCGGTTCACCGACTACGAAGGCTGCTACAAGGCCTTCCGCCGGACCGTGGTCGCCGCAACACCCGTCAAGGCGAGAGGGTTCGAGTTCGACAACGAGCTGATCTGCAAGTTGATGCGGAAGGGAGCACGCATCGTGGAAGTCCCGATCCGCTACACCCCGCGGACCTACGAGTCCGGCAAGAAAATCACCTGGCGGCACGGCGCCATCATGTTTTGGACCATCCTCAAGTGGCGCTTCCTGCTGCTCTGAACCGACGGCTCACCCGATCGGGATCAGTCCCTTCACGGAGCGGAGCGCGGCGATCGCCAGCAGCGCCGAGCCCACCGCCAGCGCCTCCCGCCCCCAGACAGGAAGCGTGCTCCAGAGCGGCGCGCACGGCGTGGCCGCCGTCGCTTCCGGTCGAAGCCCGGCAAGGCTCACCGGGATCAGCGCCGCCAGCAGTAACGGCCCTGCCCACCAGGGACCGACGGCCGTCGCCACCCCCAGAAGCACCGCCGCGCTTCCGGCAGCGCCAAGCGGGCTGCCACGCTCTCCGCCGGATGAGGCGGCAACTCCCCGCAGGAGACCGCCCGCGAGCACAAGCGCCGCGCCCGCGCCGAAGGCACCGATCTCCTGCAACCAGGGCGCCGCCGGATGCAGGACGACCCAGACGATCAGAAACAGGGCCGTCGCGAGCGGCACGCCGACCCGCAGAAGGCCCGGCAGCGCGTCCTCGCGCCAGCGCCTGAGACCGGCCGCCGCGAGGCTCCCGATCAGCACACCCAGCACCGCGCCCGCGAACACGTCGGTGGGGAAATGCGAGCCGCGGACGATCCGCGAAAGGCCGACCAGCCCGGCGAGCAGGTAGGACGGTGTACGCAGGCTCGGCACGAACCACGCGACGACGGCGGCCGCCCCGAAGGCATTGAACGTATGGCCGGAGGGGAAGGCGTCCAGCCCGGAGTCGAGCGACGGCCCGAGCATGAACTCATCGGCGTGGGCGAAGCGGGGGCGCGGCCGCCCGATCAAGTGCTTGAGCGCCTGGGTCATCGCCGCGATGGCCAGCAGCGCGATGACGCCGCGGACGCCGAGCTCT
>CAYLLY010000136.1:0-5670 GCA_964384595.1 uncultured Nitrospirales bacterium | reverse complement strand
GGTCGTCTACGAGCGCCGGCGCATGATCCTCGGCGGGGAGAACCTGTCCGAGGACATCAAGGCCGACGCCGAGGATCTTCTGGACGGGCTGCTGGACGTGTACTGCCCGAAGGACTCGTATCAGGAGGAGTGGGACCTGAAGGGCCTGGCCGACGCCTGCTACGCGCAGTTCTCGATCGACCTCAAGGACGGGACGATCGATACCAAGGGTATCGGCTTCGAGGCCCTGCGCGGAGAACTCGTCCGCAAGATCCACGCGGCGTACGAGGCGAAGGAAAAGGAGTTGGGCCCGGACCTGCTGCGGTACCTGGAAAAGATGGTGATGCTCCGGACGATCGACACCCTCTGGAAAGACCACCTGCTCGCCATGGACAGCCTGCGGGAGGGCATCGGGCTCCGCGGCTACGGCCAGAAGGACCCGCTGATCGAGTACAAGCGGGAAGGCTTCGACATGTTCGCCGCGATGATGGACCGGTGCAAGCAGGACGTCCTGGAGCACCTGTTCCGCGTCCAGGTCGTCCAGGGGGAGCAGCCGCCCGCCGCCATGGAGCGGCCGCGCCGGCCGCCGGCCCTCACGCTGAACCGCGGCGAGCAGGCCGCCGAGGGGAGCGCGGACAAGACCATCCGCCGGAGCGGGGACAAAGTCGGGCGCAACGATCCCTGCCCTTGCGGGAGCGGGAAGAAATACAAGAAGTGCCACGGAGCCTGATCGCGCGCCGGAAGCCCCCATGCCGTCAAGCACGAAGTCCCGCGCCAGCCGCCGCCGTCCGACCCGCAAGCCTTCCGCCGGCGTGCAGGCCCGCATGCTGGCGCTCGTCCGCGAGCTGCGCTTTCTCGTCGACACGACCCACGCCCTGGCGTCGGCGCGCGAGCCCAAGTCCGTGCTGCGCATCATTTTCGACAAGGCCAAGACGATGATCCGGTGCGAAGCTTGGTCGCTCTTCCTGATCGACGCCTCCACCCAAGAACTGGTCTTCGACATGGTCGGCGGCCCCAAGGCCCGGCGGCTCAAAGGGCAGCGCATCAAGCCGGGACAGGGCATCGTCGGGTGGGTCGCCCAGCACGGCAGGCCCGCAATGGTCGCCGACGTCGGCAGGGACCGGCGGTTCCTTGCGGACATCGACCGGGCGACCAAGTTCGTCACGCGGTCGGTCCTCTGCGTTCCGATCTTCAGCAAGAAGCGTCCCGTGGCGGTCTTGGAGATGATGAACAAGGTCGGCAAGCCGTTCGACCGGCAGGACCTGCGTTTCCTCACGCATCTGTCCGAGCAGGCCTCCATCGCGCTGGAGCGGGCGACCCTGCACGAACAGGCGGCCAGCCTCGGCGTCATCGACGAGCTGACCAAGCTCTACAACTCCCGCTACCTGGAGCAAGCCCTGGACCGGGAAGTCCGCCGCTGCCGGCGTTACGGGTCCATCATGGCGCTGATCTTTCTGGACCTCGACCACTTCAAGACGATCAATGACTGTTACGGGCACCTGCTGGGCAGCCAATGCCTGGCCGAAGTGGCGAAGATCATGGCGGCGAGCGTCCGGGACGTCGACATCCTGGCCCGCTACGGCGGGGACGAGTTCGTGGTCATCCTGCCGGAGACCACCGTCGCCACCGCCAAGATGGTGGCCGAGCGGTTGCATTCCGAGGTGGGCGCCCACGTGTTCCTGCAGGACGCGGGGATCAACGTGCACCTGAGCCCCAGCATCGGCGTCGCCGGGTTCCCCGACCACGCGCAGACGAAGGAAGACCTCGTCCGCAAGGCCGACGAGGCCATGTACCGGGCCAAGGCGGGGGGCCGGAACCGCCTTTGCATCGCAGGCCAGCCTTAAGGGGGGAAGTCCAATCCATGGGCGAGCGGAGCCGGATGGTCCAGGCGGAGCAGGTGAAGCTGCTCTACGCCAAGGCGCCCATGGCCATCACGGCCACGCTGGTGAACGCGCCGATCCTCGTGTTCATCCTCTGGAACGAGGTCCGGCATGCGGCCCTCGTCGCGTGGTTGATTTACATGATTATGCTCTCCATGGTTCGCCTCTGGTTGACGTACAAGTACCGGCGCACGCCGCCATCACCCATCGAGGACTCCCCATGGGAAACCTGGTATCTCATCGGAATCGCGCTCGCAGGAATCGGCTGGGGCTCCGTTGGGATCTTCCTGTTTCCCGCGGGGTCGCTCCCCATGCAACTGTTTATCGCCTTCGTGCTGGCCGGCATGACGGCCGGATCCGTGGCGGCCTGCTCCGCCGTGATGACCGGATTTCTCTTGTTTGCCGCGCCCGCCCTTGTTCCGCTCGCTATTCAGTTTCTAGCTCAAGGTGACGACCTCCATCTTGTCATGGGCGGGATGACGGCCCTCTACATCATCCTCATGGTCTTTATCGCACGCACCTTGCACCAGATGATCATCACGTCCCTGAATCTGCGGTTTGAGAACCGGGACCTGGTTGCCTACCTCGCCGCCGCGAAGGGGCATGCGGAACGGCTCAACGAAGATCTCACATTCGAAATCAACGAGAGCAGGCAGGCGCTAAAGGAGCGCGCGCGCCTGATCGCCGAGCTTCAGGACGCGGCGGCCAACATCAAAGTCCTGCGCGGACTACTTCCCATCTGCTCCCATTGCAAGAAGATCCGTGATGACGAGGGGGGCTGGCACATGGTGGAGGTCTACGTCAGCGAGCATTCGAATGCCGACTTCAGCCACAGCATTTGCCCGGAATGCCTGAACAGGATGTATCCGGAGTTCGGCAGAAACAACCCGACCATCTGATTTTTTCAGTAGGTATTTCAGCTCCAACCCCTTGTTCGGACGATGTCTTCCGGCTTGACTAACCGGAAGACCTAGGCTATCGTTACGCCTCTCTTTTGAGACGGTTTTGGCTCGCGTTGCGGAGGATCGCCTTGGTGGAACTCGGTCATCCCGGGCTTGTCGACAAGCTGGTCGCCCGCATCAAGCGGGACGGGCCCCTCTCCTTTGCCGGCTTCATGGAGGCCGCGCTCTACGATCCTGATTTTGGCTATTACATGACCCCCGGTCTCCGCATCGGGCGCGAAGGCGACTACTACACCAGCCTCGACGTGCATCCCGTCTTCGCCGAGTTGGTCGGCCGTCAGGTCGCGCAGGCGGCGGAGAGTATGGGTTCCGGCGACTTCACGGTCGTGGAGATGGGGGCCGGCAAAGGGCTCCTGGCCAGGCACCTGCTCGACTCCTATCGGCGCGAGAACCCCGCGTTTCTCTCCCGCATCCGCTACACCTTGATTGAGCGCAGTCCCGTCATGATCGCGGCGCAACAAAAGCATCTGCGCCCGCTCCTGGACGAGAACGCTCGCATCACCTGGGCGCCGGATCTGAACGCGTTCGCCGCCGGTTCGGTGAGAGGCGTCTTCTTATCCAACGAACTGGTGGACGCCTTTCCGGTACACCGCGTGGTCATGCGGCCCCTGGGCTTACGGGAGATCTACGTCGGATGGGATGGGAGCCGCTTCCTTGAAATCGAGGCGCCGCCGTTTTCTTCAGCGCTGGAAGCCTATTTCGAGCGCATCGGGATCGTCCTTGAAGTCGGCCAGCGGGCCGAAGTGAATCTGCCGGCGCTCGGCTGGATCCGGCAGGTGGGCGCCGCCTTGCGGCGGGGTCTCGTCCTGACGATCGACTACGGCCATCCCGCCGCCGACCTGTACGCGGCGTCCAGAAAGACCGGCACGCTGCTCTGCTATTACCGCCACCGCGTTTCCGAGACGCCGTATCTGCGCATCGGCCTTCAAGACATAACCGCGCACGTGGACTTCACGAGTCTGGCGCTGGCCGGTCGGGACGCCGGGCTCGAGGAGACCGGCTTTACGAACCAGTTGCACTTCCTGATGGGCCTCGGCATCGAGTCGGCTTTTGAAGGTCTCGATCCCGAATCGCCCGAATCGGTCGCGATGCGCAATCTGTTGAAGCCCGACGGCATGGGCTCCACCTACAAGGTCCTGGTGCAGCACAAGGGGATGCCCGCGCCCCACCTGGACGGCCTGCGGTCTCGGCCGTTCTTCCCGGACGCTTTGCACGCGAGTCGAACCGAGAGCCGCCCGATGGAGGCCGCCGCCCGATGACGCCGGATCTGGTGCCCGCCAATTACCTGCCGGTTCTGATCTTCATGGTGGTCGCGGCCGGCTTCGGCATCGTGTCCATCGCGGCCGGCTATCTCGTCCGCCCCTCCCTTCCCTACAAGGCCAAGCTGGCCCCCTACGAGAGCGGCGCGCCGGTGTTCCACGACGCGCGCACGAACATCCCGATGCGTTACTATATCATCGCGATGCTGTTCGTGATCTTCGACATCGAGACCGTCTTCATCTTTCCCTGGGCCGTGGTCTTCAATCAGCTCGGCCTCTTCGGCCTGGTCGAAATGCTGCTGTTCATCGTCATCCTGCTCGTGGGCTACTTCTACGCCTGGAAAAAAGGGGCGCTGGAATGGGACTGATCTCAAACACTCTCGACGACAATGTCATCACGACCACCCTGGACGCCGCCATCAACTGGTGCCGGAAAGGCTCACTGTGGCCGATGACCTTCGGGCTCGCCTGTTGCGCCATCGAGATGATCGCCACGGTGTCGTCGCGCTACGACATCGACCGCTTCGGCGCGGGCGTCTTTCGGGCCTCGCCCCGCCAGTCCGACCTGATGATCGTCGCCGGCACCGTCTGCCGGAAGATGGCGCCGGTGATCCGGCGCATCTACGACCAGATGCCGGAGCCCCGCTACGTCATCTCCATGGGCTCCTGCGCGACGTCCGGCAACCACTATAACTCGTACAGCGTCGTCCAGGGGGTGGACCAGATCGTGCCGGTGGACGTCTACGTGCCCGGCTGCCCCCCGCGCCCCGAGGCGCTCCTGGACGGCCTGATCCAGCTCCAGCGGAAAATGATGCATGAGAAAATTTTGGTGAGGTGAACCGTTAAACGTTAATCGTTATTCGTGAATGCTTGAAGAGGCAACAAGACCGTTTGACGTTTAACGAATAACGTATAACGACAAGCTACGATGCATACGCTACTGACCAAGTTGAAGGAACGGTTCCCCGATGCGGTGCTGGCGGTCCGCGAGGAGGGCCCCTACAAGGACCTCGTCGCGCAGGTCAAGCCGGCGGCCGTCCCCGAGATCGCCCGCTTTCTTCACGACGACCCCGAGACTTCCTTCGACATGCTCTCGGACGTGCTCGCGGTGGACTACCCCGAGGATGAAGACCGGTTCGAGGTCATCTACCTGCTGAAGTCGCTCCCGCGCAACCACCGGCTCCGGCTCAAGGCGCGGCTTCCGGAAGACGACCCGACCATTCCGACCGTCACCACGGTCTGGAAGGGCGCCAATTTCCTGGAGCGCGAGGTCTACGACCTCATGGGCGTCACGTTCGCCGGCCATCCGGACCTGCGCCGCATTCTCCTGCCGGAGGACTACGACGAAGGCTATCCGCTGCGCAAGGACTTCCCGACGGAGGGCCGGGGCTGGCGCAGCACCTTCCCGTTTCTTCCGCGGCTCGACGAGCCGGCCGCGCCGCTGGCCTCGGAAATTCCCGAAGACCAGCACCGGCCCTTCCTGAAAGAAGCCGAGGGCCTGCCGCAGGACACCAAGGCGGTCCGGCGCCAGGAGGAACTGCTGCTCAACATGGGCCCGCAGCACCCGGCCACGCACGGGGTGCTCCGCAT
>CAYLLY010000135.1:0-5743 GCA_964384595.1 uncultured Nitrospirales bacterium | reverse complement strand
GTGCCCCACGAGATACTGCGGCATCGCGCGGGGCCACCGGAACACGCGGACCAGAGCCGGTTTTTCCATGACCCCCATGACGTGCCGCAGGTCCGCGCGCGCCAATTCCACCAATTCCTCGTCGGACCGCTCCAGCGCGGTTTCCCGGCCCGCGCCGCCGATGTAGCAACGGATCAGCACCGAGCCGTCCGGCGCCCGATGGTCCCACTTCGAAGACGACCACGTCGCCGCCAGCAGGGTGCGGCCTTCGATCCGCGGCATCACGAACCCATAGCCGACGAGGTCATGGCTGAATCCCTCACGGCGATAGCCCAGCGTGACCGTCGCGGTGGACGCATAGGGAATGCCCTCCAGCAGGCCGGCCACCGTTCCGTCGAGCGGCTCAAGCAGCGACGCGGCGCCGAAAGCCGGCGTCGCCAGCACCACCGCATCCGCCTTCAGGGACGAGTCCCCCTCGACCAGAACCTCATAGCCCCGTCCCGTCCCGCACCGCCGCACCGCCGTCACCCGGCGCCCCACGCAGACCTTCACCGCCGATAGCCGGCCGGCCAGGGTCCGGACCAACTCCGAGAGCCCGCCCCGAAGCGTCACGAACGGCGTCCAGCGCGGAGCCTCTCCCCTGTCGGATGCCGTGCGCCTCCGCCGAGCGCCCAGCATCGAACGGACAAGGCTTCCGTGCTCCCGCTCCATTTCGGGAAACCGGGGGAAGGTCGCCAGGATGGACAGCCGATCCGCGTCGCCCGCATAGATGCCGGTCATCAGCGGCTCGATGATCCGCTCCAGGGCTTCATCGCCCAGGCGGCGGCGGAAGAACCCGCCGAGGGATTCGTCTCCTTCCTCGCGACGGCGCGGCACGAAGATTTCCGCGCCCAGCCGAAGCTTGCCCGGCCAGGACAGCAGCCCGCTCCGCACAAACGAGCCCAGCCTGGTGGGGAAGCCCAGCGCGAGCCCTTCCGGCAATTCCTCGAGACGGCCGCGCGAATACACGAAGGTCCGGCGTGTGTCCGGGTTCGTGCCGATCAGCCGGTCTTCCAGGCCGAGCTTCCGGCATAGCTCGATTCCCCACGGTTTTTGGGAAAGAAACGAGTCGGGCCCGCCCTCGATGACGAACCCCTCGACCTGCTCGGTGAGAATCTTGCCGCCGAGCCGGGAGTCTCCTTCGACCAGCGTGCAGGCGATGGGCGGACCGTCGGATTGGGACAGGGCGTAGGCCGCGCTCAGGCCGGCGATCCCGCCGCCGACCACAACCACTGTGCGCGCGACGGTCAGATGCCGGTCTCCTTGAGGTGGGTGGTAATGACGTCCAGCACCGTCTCGACGATCGGCGCGGTGGCATTGAGCATCGCCATGCGTTCCAGTTGCATGCCCTTGTCGCGCGCCCGCTTCGTGAACTCGATGTCGATGTCGTACAGGATCTCGAGATGGTCCGACACAAACCCGATCGGCGCCATGAGCACGTGCCGGCAACCGAACCCGTGCAGTTCGTACAGCGTCTCTTCGACCGTCGGCCCCAGCCACTGCTCGCCCGTCCTGCCCTGGCTCTGATAGGCGAACCGCCAGGTCGCGGCGGGCGGGAGCGGGCCGAGGGCGGCCAGCACGGCCTCGACCGTCGCCCGCACCTGGTCCGGATACGGATCGCCGTCTTTGAGGATCCGCTCAGGAAGGCTGTGGGCCGTGAAGATGAGCGTCACGCGGTCGCGCGCGTCCGCCGGAAATTTCCCGAGGGCCTCGCGAATGTTGGCGACGATTCCCTGAATGAACGCCGGATGGGTGTTCCAGCTCGGCACGTAGGTGAAGCGAACGGGCACGCCCGCTTCAGCCTGCGCCTCCTCGACTTTCTTGACGTAGGCGCCGACGCTCAACCGGGAGTTCTGGGGCGCCATGCACACGCCGACCAGCCGCTTGACCCCGTCTTTGACGATCTCCCGGTAGGTTTCCCGGATGAAGGGATGCCAGTGCCGGAACCCGCGATACACCCTGAAACGGGACGGACCGGCCGCGTTGAGACGCGCTTCAAGACACCGGGCGAGATCAGTCATAATCGCCGGGACCGGGGATTTCCCCCCGGTCGCCCGGTACCGCTCCATGATCTCGCGCAGCAGTTCGGGAGGGGTCGGCCGGCCGCCCCGCACATCGTTAAGAAACGGCTCCACCGCTTCCAAGGAGTCCGGTCCGCCCAAGGCCATGAGCAGAATACCGATTGGCGCTTCCGGCATTGTTAATCGTTATCCGTTAATCGTTAAACGTAAAAGGTGAATTGCGGAGGGGCATTCCGGCGATTAACGAATAACGTTTAACGCTGACTCAACTTGTGGACCAGGTCCACGGCCGCCTGGACATGCTCCACGGGGGTATTGGGAAGGATGCCGTGCCCGAGGTTGAAGATGAAGCCCGGCGCGTCTCCCGCCTGCTTCAGAATCATCTCCACGCGCCGTTCGATCTCGTGCACGGGAGCGAAGAGCACAACGGGATCCAGATTGCCCTGGATCGCCACGTCGGAGCCCAGGCGGCGACGGGCTTCATCGAGCGGCACGCGCCAGTCCACCCCGATCACCGTGCCGCCGGCCTCACGCATCAACTCCAGCAAGGTCGCGGTCCCCGTACCGAAATGAATCAGCGGCACACCCTCGTTCTTGAGTCCCTCGAAGATCAGCCGCACGTGCGGCTGCACGTACTCCCGATAGTCATCGGGGCTCAGGCACCCGACCCAACTGTCAAACAACTGGACAGCCTGCGCGCCCGCCTGGATCTGGTTCTTCAGATAGGCGGTCACCACGCGCGCGAGCTTGTCCATGAGCCGGTGCCAGACGGCGGGCTCCCGGTACATGAGGCCTTTGGTTTCGATGAAGTTCCGCGAGGCGCCGCCCTCGATCGCGTAGCTGGCCAGCGTGAACGGCGCGCCTGCGAAGCCGATCAACGGCACGCGTCCATTGAGCCCGCGGCGGGCCAGCGCGATTGCATCCACCACGTACCTGAGCTCGCTGCCGTCAATCAGCCGCAGCGCCTCCACATCCGCGCGCGTGCGGACCGGGTTGTGAATGACAGGCCCCTCGCCTTCCTCGAACGTGACGCGGAGGCCCATCGGCTCGAGCGGGAGCAGGATGTCGGCGAAGATGATGGCGGCGTCGAGATGGAAACGATCAATAGGCTGGAACGTCACCTGCGCCGCCAGTTCGGGCGTCTTGCAGACCTCGAGGATGGAGTGCTTGGCGCGGACGGCGCGGTACTCCTCCATATAGCGGCCGGCCTGCCGCATGAACCACACCGGCACGCAGTCCGTCCGCTCGCGGCGGCAGGCTTTGAGGAAACGATCGTTCATACGAATGGCATTCTAGGGGGAGACAGCGAGGGTGTCAAATACCACGCCGCCTTGCACGATTTCCCACTATAATGGAGCAAGTTTAAGGGGACCCATGAACATCCTCATCGCCGGAGGTTCCGGCTTCATCGGCCGAGCGCTCTGCAAGGCTCTCATTCAGACAAACCACGGGGTTACGGTGTTGTCCCGTTCCCCCGATGCGCACCGCGGTGACTTCCCTCCGGACGTCACGCTTCTCGCTTGGGATGGCCGGAGCAGGGAGGGGTGGACGCAGGAGTTGGCAGGGTTTGATGCGGTAATCAACTTGGCGGGGGAGAACATTGCCGAGAAACGCTGGACAAAAAACCGCAAGGAGGAGCTGTGCAACAGCCGCATCCTCACCACGCGCCTGCTGGTTCAGGCCATGGCCGTGCTGTCGAAACGGCCATCGACGCTGATCAATGCATCAGCGATCGGGTATTACGGGCCTCGTAACTCCACACCGGTCACTGAAGAGACCCATCCGGGTTCGGATTTTCTAGCCGATCTTTGCGTAGCCTGGGAGCAGGAAGCGATTCGGGCTGAGGCGCTCGGTCTTCGTGTCGTGCGGCTACGGATCGGTCTGGTGCTGGGAGAGGACGGCGGCGCTCTGCCTCGGATGACGTTGCCGTTCCGGTTTTTCCTGGGCGGGCCAATCGCGCCCAGCTCCCAGTGGGTCTCCTGGATTCACCGCCAGGACCTCATTGGCCTCATCCACTGGGCCCTCACTAATCCGAAGGTGAGCGGTCCTGTCAATGCCGCCGCGCCTGGCGCCGTCACAATGCGCGAGTTTTGTCAGACACTTGGGCATGTCCTGGGTCGGCCCTCTTGGCTCCCGGTCCCGGAATTTGCCCTCCGACTGGCTCTCGGAGAACTCGCCACATTATTGACGACCGGCCAACGTGTTGAGCCGGCCGTAGCGCTGCGTGAAGGGTACACCTTCCAGTATCCCGGGTTAGAGCAGGCGCTTCGGGAGATTCTCGGAAAACCTTTATGAGGGATACTCCGCCTCTTCGCATCGGAATCAGCCAGTGTCTGCTCGGTGAGAACGTCCGGCACGATGGGGGGCACAAACGAGACGGTTTTCTGATCGAAACCCTGGGTCCGCACGTGGAATGGGTTCCGGTGTGCCCGGAAGTGGAAGTCGGCCTGGGCACCCCGCGCGAGCCCATGCGGCTGGTCGGCATTCCCCGCGCGCCGCGCCTGATCACGATCACTACGAAGATAGATCACACCGACGCGATGAACCGCTTCGCCCAGCAGCGGGTCCGCGAACTGGAAGCTCTGGACCTGTCAGGCTATATTTTCAAAGCCGACTCGCCAAGCTGTGGCATCGGGGAGGGTTCTCTCGAAACCGGTCTCTTCGCGCGGGCCTTCATGGAACATTTTCCCGATATGCCGGTCGAGGAAGAAACCCGCCTCCACGACCCGCAAGCCGTGAAGAGCTTTCTGGAACGAATCCTCGCCTACCGCCAATCGAGAAACACCGTCTAACTTTTCCTGTCGCCTGCGGCTCCGGGGTCCTGCCGCCGAATTACCCGGACGTGCTCAGGTCGTTTCGCCCTACCAGGCACGCGGACCGGGCTGTACGCCCTTCCGCTCCGCCCGGGTCCCATTCGGCGTCACCCCTTCGCCTCCGGCGACACCGGCGCCACCCGCTCAGACTATGGAAATTGGAAAATAAATCTGTCCCCAATTCTCCACAATTCTCCAAACATTAGCAGCCGAACCGGCTACGTTTCTGCTCTGAAGAGGCGGCGGCGGAAGAGAGAAGCTAACTTTACATCTGTCAGACAAATCGTGTATCCTGTCGGACAGGAGGGTTGATCCATGACTCGCGTACAGATATCGGCCCGGTTGAACCCCGCCCAATTGAAGCGGGCGCAAAAAGCGTTGGGCGCCAAGACCGCCAGCGAGACCATCCAGAAGGCGCTGGAACTGGTCACCGAGAAAACCGCCCACGATACGGTCATTCGGAAGTACAGCGGGGTCGGAGCGCCTGACGCGTTTGAAAAGAACTAAGTTCGCCGTCTTCGACACCTCGGTCTATATCGACAACTTCCGGACCGGTCGCTTCACGTTTCGGATACGTCACGCCCCCATCATCCCGCGATGCTCCTCGGTCGTTCTGCATGAGCTGCTCAGGGGAGCGAAAACCCGAATTGAACGGCGGTTCGTCCAGGACTTGCTGAAGAACTGTCAGGTGCTCGTCCCGACGGCTCAGCACTGGATCGAAGCGGCGGAAGTGTTGAGCGCCATCAGGAGCCGCGAGCACTACGACGCGCACAAGATCCGGGAACTGGCGTACGATGTCCTGATCGCCCTTTCAGCCCGCAGCATCGGGGCGACGGTCATCACCTGCAACGAATCCGACTTCCAAACCATCCGCCGCCACATGCCGTTTCA
>CAYLLY010000134.1:0-5756 GCA_964384595.1 uncultured Nitrospirales bacterium | reverse complement strand
GGTCGCCGGGCGGGCTTGAGGCTCAGCCTGGCGCCATATAGCGAACCAGCACCTGGGGAACCTGCTGATAATGAGCATCCGTGGTGAGAATCGACAGTCCATGCTGCATCGCGCTCGCAGCAATCCATATGTCGTTGGTGGGAATAAGGCAACCGCCTCCGCTTTCGTCCACGATCCTGCAAGGGCATCCAGATCGCGATATTGCGGAGCCGGTTTCTTTTCCCCCACGCCCGCCTGTTCTTCAAGAAGGCGGCCGGCGCGTGAATCCAAAAAGATACAGCTACGGCACAAGAAGGGGGACAGTCACCTTTGATGAAACGAAAGGGTGACAGTCCCCGTGCCACCTTGGGAGTGGAAGAACGGTGCCGGGCACCAGAGCGAGCCAGGCACCACTTGCCCGCGTTACGCGGGCTCTTGCACCAGGTAGCGTAAAAACCACGCCCGCGCCTGTGAGACGACTTGATCGAAGGTCCCGGGCTCTTCGAACAGGTGCGAGGCCCCCGGCACGACAATCAACTCCTTGGGGCAGACGAGCTGCTCATAGGCCTTCTGGTTCTGCTCGATCGCCGCCGGGTCGTTCTCGCCCACGATCAACAGCGTGGGGGCCTTCACCTTCGGCAGAAACGTTCGCGCCAGGTCCGGGCGCCCGCCGCGCGAGACCACCGCCGCCACCACATCCCGGGACCGGGCCGCCGCCTGCAAGGCTGCGGCCGAGGCGTTGCTCGTGCTCATACAGCCGATGCGCAGCCCCTTGGTCTCCGGCTGCTGCGCGACCCACTCCGTGGCCGCCAGCATCCGGTCCGCCAGCAATTTGATATCGAAGATGTTGTGCAGCACCTGCGCCTCGTCGGGCTTCAGCAGGTCCACCATGAACGTGGCCAGCCCTCCTTCCCGCAACAGACGCGCCATCATCGCATTGCGCGGGTTCAGCCGTCCGTTGCCGCTCCTGTGCGCGAACACCACCACGCCGCGGGACTCCGGCAGGCCGAAGATCCCCTGGAGCACAGCGGTACCGGCTTTCACTTCCACCTGCCGTTCCATGGGCCTGCCCCGCAGAGATGCCGCGACGTTTTCCAAATCCGTTCCTCCCCGTCTTTATGGCCGTCGCTCAGGGGCCTGGCCAGGGGGCAGGCTCTTGAACACGCCCTGTTGCGCGGTGATGTCCCGGAACACCTGCCGCTTCTTGATCCGGTGCCGCTCCTGGGAGCTCAACAGGCCGGCCAGCGTCTTCACCGCCTCAAGGACGTGCTCGCCCTTGTTGAGCATCACGCACTCAGCGCGCTGGCCCATGGCCGCGTCGGTGATCTCGGCGCGGGCCGGCAGGCCGCTCTTCGCCAGGGTCTCCAACACCTGGGTCGCCCAGATGACGGGCACATGCGCGGCCTCGCACAGGCACAGGATGTCTTCCTGCACCAGGGCCAGGTTCTCGAACCCGACCTCGACCGCCAGGTCGCCGCGCGCGATCATCACCCCGAACTTGGGCAGGTCGAGTCCGGCGAGCAGCAGTTGCGACAGCCGGTGGATCGCCTCCTTGGTCTCGATCTTGACCACGATACCCATGTCGGCATGGTCGAGTTCCCCCAGCGCGTCGCGAAGATCGCAGAGGTCCCCGGGGCGATGCACGAAGGACAACCCGACCGCGTTCGCATGCCTGACCACGAAGGCCAGATCCTGCCGGTCTTGATCGGTGAGCGCCGGCACGTCGATCGTCGAATCGGGGAAGTTCAGGCCCTTCTCCGGCCTGATGCGCGCCGGGATGCCGCGGGGCGCGGTGATCTCCAGTTCCAGGCAGTCCTCGCGGCAGGCCCGGACCACTGCCGCGATCTTGCCGTCATCGACGAACACCCGCTGGCCGGGCTTCACGTGCGCCAGGATCTCCGGCAGGGTACAACTGATGCCGGCGGGACTCTCGCCCTGCGCCGGATGGCCGAGCCGCGCCGGGTCGTGGTACAGGAACAGCGTGTCCCCTGCCTGCACCCGCAAGTCCACCGGCTGCGGCATCACCGGCCCGACCGTGAAGACGGCGCTGTGCTCGGTGCGCAGCACGGTCCCTTCCTGCACGTAGGCCGTCCGCTCCAGGCCCACCCTGACCCGCGTCGGGCTCACGCGATCCATCACGTACAGCCGGCGGATGCGCTCACGGGTGTCCTCCACGCGCAACATGTCTCCCACCCGCAGGTCCTCCACGCCGGCCTGCTGAGGAAGCGCAATCACGAACCGCGGCCCTTCGCCGAAGACGCGCATCCGCTCGGTTTGGGAGGCCTGACTGTCGAGATACCCTTCGAGCAGGCTGCAGGGCCGGCCCAGGGGATCCTTGGGGACTGAAAGTTTCAGCGGGCGGGTTTCGAGCGCCAGCGGACCGGTGCGGACCTTGGGACCGGCCAGGTCCATCAGGATCCGGCAGCGGCGCCCCACGCCCTGCCCTTTCCGGTTCAGCCGCTCCTCGGCATGGCGGATCGCGTCGATGATCCTGGCCCATTCGTGCGCGGAGTCGTGCGCGCAGTTGATGCGGGCGATGTCCATGCCCTGGACCAGCAATTGCTCCAGCAGTTCCGGCTGGTGGATGACGGATGCGTCGAGCGTCACCATGATCCGGGTCCCGCGTCCCTCGCGCGGCCGGCCGAGAAGCGCCCGGCTGCGCTGGGCGAGAAGGGCCCGCGCCTGAGCCGATGTGGGCGCATGGAGTTCGGTGAGTGGAACGGACACACCCAGGTGCTTCAGGACTTGTTGGCCGCTGAGCAGCACGTTGCTCTCGAGGCGTCCCAGCGACGACAGGCCCTGCTCGGCCAGCTCGAGCTGCAATTCCTGCAAGTCATGCTCGCGCAACGCCAGGTAGGCCAGCAGGTTATCACGGCTGCATTCGCAGTCCCGGTCGGAGCACTGGTATTCGGCGCGCGCCCGTCCGGCCTGCTCGGCGATGTCGCGGTAGATCGTTTGGAGCTTTTCTCCGAGCAGCGACGTCTGCATGTCCTTCTCCCCCTTCACGCTACCGTCCCGCCCCGCCTTTCTCGCCGTGCCAGGCCTGCAGCATCGCCAGCGTCCGGCGCAGGATCTCCTCCGCGTCGGCCAGCGGGAGGTCGTCCTCCTGCAGGACCGTCAGGATTTTCAAGGCCAGATGTAGCTTCTTTGCATTGTCGAGCATGTCGTATCCCCCTCCATCCTATGCGGAGGTCTTCTCCGCGAGAAGCGCCGACAGGTACGCGACGCAGCCGTTCAGCGTGATCAGCTTCGGATAGTCGGCCTCGGGAATCTCGACGCGCAGCGCCTCGTGCACGGCGATCACGAAGTTCAGGAAGTCCATGGAGTCGATGTCGAGCTGGTCGCGAAAGCTCACGTCCGGCTTGATCGCCGCGAGGTCCGCCTCGGGCGCGATCTCGCCGAGCGCCCGCAGCACGGTGGTTGTGATCTCGTCGCACGTCAGCTTCGGCGTCATAGCCCCTCCGGTTCCTGCAAGAGACGGTCCACGGCCGCCAGGAACAACCCGCCACGATGGCCGTCGCTCACCCGATGGTCGGCCGACAGCGTGGCCGTCAGCACGGAGCGCGGAACGACCTGCTTGTCCACGATCCAGGGCCGCTCGACGAGCTTGCCGAAACCGACGATCGCGACCTGCGGCGGATAGATGACGGCATAGACCGACTCGACGCCCTGTTCGCCCAGGCTGGTCACGGTGATGGTCGGATCGGACAGCTCCGAGCTCCGCAACGCGCCGGCGCGGGCGCGGTTCACGAGGTCGCGGAAGTTCCGCATGAGGTCGCCGAGGCTCTGCTTGTCCGTATCGTGCAGGGCGGGCGCGATGAGGCCGCCCTGCCGCAGCGAGATCGCCACGCCGACGTGCCTGGCCTCGCTCCGCACGACTTCATTGCCTTTCCACACGGCGTTCAGCTCGGGCACCTCCCGCAAGGCCAGGGCCACCGCCTTGAGCAGCAGCACGCCGTAGAGGAGCCGCTCTTTCACCGGCCGCTTCAGGTTCTCCTCGGCGAGCCACGTCAGGGCCCGTTCCATGTCGATGGTCGTGCCGACGTAGTAATGGGGGATCTCCCGTTTGGAGCGCGCCATGGCCGCCGCGATGGTCTGCCGCATGCGAAGCAGGCGATCGCCTGCTTCGCCGGCTCGTGGCGCGGGGCTAGGGGCTAGAGGTGCCTGCGCGGCGGCGGCTTCGACGTCGGCGCGGCTGATCGCGCCGTCGGGACCCGTGCCTTGCACGGCGGAAAGATCGACACTCAGCTCGGCGGCCAGTTGCTTCGCCGCGGGGGACACTTTGAGCCGCCCCGTCCCGGCGGCAGGCACAACCGGTTGGGACACGGTAGCCGGCTTTCCTTCCTCGCGGATGATCGCCAGCACGGTGCCCACCGGCACTTTCGTCAGGGGCTCGACAAGCGTCCGCTCCAATACGCCGGTCATGAAGCTCTCGATCTCGATGACGCCCTTGTCGGTCTCGACCTCCGCGATGATGTCGCCCTTCTTCACTGTTTCACCCGGTTTCTTCAGCCAGGCGACCAGCGTGCCGGCTTGCATGTCCGCCCCGAGCGAGGGCATTGTGAACTCAGCCATGCCGCATCTCCTGGACGGCCTTGACGATCGCGGCGGCCTGCGGCAGGGCCGCGTCTTCCAGGTGCTTTGGATAGGGGATCGGCACCTCGGCGCCGCACACGCGCGCCACCGGCGCGTCGAGGTCGTAAAAGGCGCCTTCCATGATCTGTGCGCTGATCTCCGCCGCAAAGCTGCCCGTGCGCCAGGCCTCATCCACGATCACGGCGCGATGCGTCTTCCGCACGGAGGCCAGGATCGACGGCGTGTCCAGGGGCCGGAGCACGCGGAGATCGATCACCTCCGCCTCGATGCCGGAGAGGGCCAGCTGATCGGCGGCTTCCAGAGTCTTCCACAGCGAGCCGCCGAACGTGAGCAGGGAGACGTCCTTGCCGGGCCGGCGCACCGCCGCCCTGCTGATGTCCACTGGGCCGGCGTGCTCGTCGACCTCGCCTTCCATGGGATAGAGCATCGCGTGCTCGAAGATGAAGACCGGGTCCGGCTCGCGGAGCGCGGCCAGCAGCATGCCCTTCGCATCGGCCGGCGTCGCGGGCGTCACCACCGTGATCCCGGGAATGTGCGCGTACCACCCCTCGAGGCTGTGGGAGTGCTGCGCCGCGACCTGGCGTCCCGCCCCGGTGGCCATCCGCACGACGAGCGGCACGCTGAACTGCCCGCCGGACATGTGCCGGATGGTGGCGGCGTTGTTGACGATCTGATCCAGCGCCAGGAGGCTGAAGTTCACGGTCATCACCTCGACGATCGGCCGCATGCCGCCGAGCGCCGCGCCGATGCCGGCGCCGACGAAGGTGGATTCCGACAGCGGCGTGTCGCGAATCCGGTCGGGGCCGAACTCCTCCAGAAGGCCGTGGCTGCACGCGTAGGTGCCCCCGTACTTGCCGACGTCTTCCCCCATCAGAAAGACGCGCGGATCGCTCTTGAGCGCTTCCCGCAATCCTTCTCGCACGGCCTCTCTGTACTTGAGCTTCCTCATCGTCTAATCAGGTCCCGGCCCATCGCCTATGGCCTCTAGCCTGCAGCCTGCGGCGGCGTGTACACGTCCTTCGTCAGGTCCTCGACCGGCTCCCACGACCCGGCTTCCGCGAAGGCGACCGCCTCCGCGATCTCGGCGTCCACAGCCGCTTCGATCTTGGCCAGTTCCTCATCGGTGAGCAGCCCCCACTGCCGCAGACGCGCCTCATAGGTCGCGATCGGATCGCGCTGTT
>CAYLLY010000133.1:0-5778 GCA_964384595.1 uncultured Nitrospirales bacterium | reverse complement strand
ACCTTCGAGCTGCTGAAGAAGCTCGGGGGGCGGAAAGCCTGCGTCTCCGGCGCGACGCAGATCCGGGCGGGGGTCATGCGTCCGGAAATCATCGTGCCGCTGGCGCCGGGAGAGCGCGTGGAAGGGATCGACGCCGGCCAGACGGGAGAAGCGCGCGGGGGAATCAAGGTCGGCGATCCGGTGCGCGTCATCCGGGAGCCGTTTTTCGGCCGGATCGGGCAGGTGGCGGGGCTGCCCGCGGAGTTGACGCTGATTCCCACGGAAAGCCGCGTTCGGGTGCTGGAGGTCATGTTCTCGGATGGGTCACGGGCCGTGGTCCCGCGCGCGAACATCGAAGTGATCGAGGGGTGACCTGGAATGACAAGGCTACCATTTTTCATGTACTTTATTCCGCTGGTCTTGTATAAGTTTTCGATACCCCCTACAGTAGGGGTCCGACAATAACCCGACAGCGCAAGGAGTCCACATGAAGAGGATGGCCGTCATTGTTGTGAGCGTAGTCTTCGTTTCCCTTGCCATGGGGGTTGCGCCCTCGGCGGTCTTTGCCGACGCGGAGACGGTCGAGACCGCCCGGCTGCTCGCGATCCTGCATGATTCGGGCCGGGTCACGGTCGCGGGCGTCCAGCAGTTGATCAACGATCCCGAAAAAGGGGACAAGGGCTTCACCCCTGAAGTGTTCGAGCAGAAATTGTTCGAGAAATTCAAGGAGCGGGCCGGGGTCGATCTCACCAAGCTCAAGACCGAAAAAGTGCCGGAGCTTGCCAAGAAACTGCTCCCGATGCTCGTTGAATCGTGTAAGAAGGTCGTTGCCACCTACCAGCCCATCCTCAACAAGCAGGGCCTGGGGTACAAGAATTTCATCCCGGCGACATTTGGCACCCAGGCGGCGGCGATCTTCACCGCCCGCACCGGCTCGTATATCAAGCAGACCACGTTCGACGAAGTGCTGAGAAATCCAAGAAATAAAGCGGATGCATTTGAACTGGCGATCTTGAAAAAGTTCGCCGATCCTTTATATCCCCGACAAGGCGAGAAGGTCATCAGCGAGACGGTGGACGGCGGCAAGACCACTCGGGTCATGCTGCCGCTGTTTCACGTCAAGGGGTGCCTGCCGTGCCATGGCGAGCCGAAGAACGAGCGGGACATCTCAGGCTATATACGGGAAGGCGCGAAACTCGGAGAGATTGCCGGGGCCATCAGCGTCAAACTCACGCAGAAATGAGGCCGGCGACGTTAGATCTTAGGATAGCCAGAATGAAACACTAGCCAGAAGGGGGGCCGATCATGAAGAGAAAGGGAACGCTCATCACGGGCCTATGCGCAATTTTCCTCGGGATCGGACTGTCTCCAGCCGTGGTCTTCGCCGACAGCGATGCGGTCGAGGCCGGGCGGCTGCTCGCGGTCCTGCTGGATGCGGGGCGGGTGACGGTCGGGGCGAACCAATCGCTCATCAATGATCCCGAAAAGGGCGACAAGGGATTCACGGCCGACGTGTTCGAGAAACAGTTGACCGAAAAGTTCAAGGACCGAGCGAAAGTCGATCTCGCCAATCTCAAGAACGAAAAGGTTCCGGAACTGGCCAAAAAGCTGTTGCCGCAACTCGTTGAGGCGAGCAAAAGCGTCGTCGTGGACTATCAGCCGGTGATCAACCGGCCGGGCGTGGGGTACAAAGGCTTCATTCCCGCGACCTTCGGGACCCAGGCGGCCGCCAAGTTCAAGGCCAAGACGAACGTCTACCTCAAGCAGACCATGAATCCACCACGGAATCCCAAGAACCAGCCGGACGAGTTCGAATTGAAGACCCTGGCGAAGTTCGCGGAGGCGTCCTATCCCCGCCAGGGCGAGAAGATCATCAGTGAGACCGTGGACGGCGGGAAGGCCGTTCGGGTCATGCTGCCGCTCTTTTACGGCAAGGGCTGTCTCAGCTGCCATGGAGAGCCCAAGGGTGAAAAAGACATCTCAGGGTACATGAAAGAAGGGGCGAAGGAAGGCGACATGGGCGGCGCCGTCAGCGTCAAGATCGTTACTGGTAAGTGATTCCGGCCTCGTTACTGCTGCTGCTGCTCATCGGGGGGCCGGCGTTCGCCAGCCCCCCATCTCCGCCGGAAGGGATTCGGGTCCTTGATACCCCGAACGACGCCGGCAAGAGCCTGAGTCTCGTCTGGAAGGCCTCTTCCTCCGACCGAAAGGATCGAAGCGTTCAGGTCTGGGTGGCCGAGTCTCCGCAAGCCGCTTTCCAAAAGGTGGCTGAGTTTCCGTCCAACAGCCGTTACGTCAAGATCGGAGATTTCCCCTGGTGGGCCCAGCCGGCCGGCAAGGGCGATCATTACTTCAAGCTGTCTTCCTCCCAGGCCTTTCCGATTGACAATGGGAAGCCCTATGCCGTCAAACTGCTGATCCGTGAAAGCGGGCAGGAAGTCTGGTCGGAAGCGGCCGAGGGAGTCGCCGCGCCCGATTACTTCAACTCGTCGCAAGTCAACAATCTGGTGTTCGTGCTGGCCTTCACAGGGGTGTTGCTGGCGAGCATCGCCGCGGCCCGGCGCAATCCCCACGTCTACTTGCGGCGCATCGCCGGGTTGGACGCGGTCGAGGAAGCCATCGGCCGTTCTACGGAAATGGGCCGCCCGATCCTCTACCTCACGGGCTCCGGGGGCATGAGCGACGTGTCCACCATCGCGGCCACCGTCATTCTGGGACAGGTGGCGAAGAAGGTGGCGCACTATGAGACGACGTTGAAAGTCCCGCATCGAGACCCGATCGTCATGGCCGTATGCCAGGAGATCGTGAAGGAGGCGTACGTCGAGGCCGGCCGGCCGGATGCGTTCAAGGAGGACGCCAACTTCTTCATCACGGACGATCAGTTCAGCTACACCGCGGCCGTGGACGGCATCATGCTGCGGGAGAAGCCGGCCGCGAACTTCTTCATGGGGTCCTACTTCGCCGAGTCCCTGCTGTTGACCGAGACCGGCGCCGGCACCGGGGCGATCCAGATCGCGGGAACCGACTCCGACCACCAGCTGCCGTTCTTCGTCACCACCTGCGACTACACTCTGATCGGGGAGGAGCTTTACGCCGCCAGCGCGTACCTCTCCCGTGAGCCGGTGCTGGTCGGGACCCTCCGCGGCCAGGACTTCAGCAAGGCCTTCATCATGGGCGTGCTGGTCGTCGGGACGGTCTTGGCGACCACCGGCGTGATGCTCCAGACGGACGCCTTCAACTACCTCCTGGACTTGTTCAGGGACTTCAAGTGATTTTTCTCAAGCGCCAACTTCCGCTGGCCATCACGTTCGTCATGGGGGTGGCCTTCGCCCTCCAATACTACATTCCCCATCCGGTTTCGGAGGAAGCGATCACCAAGGTCTCCGACTGGATGAAGATCATCTCCGGGTTTGCGCTGGTGTTGGGGATCGCCAGCGTCTTCCACGTGCATGCCGTCAAGATCCGCCGGCAGGCGCCCGGGTGGGGGTACAGCGGGGTGCTCTTTGCCGCCATCGTGGTCACCATGGCGGTGGGATTTTGGAGCGGGGGGGAGAGCAAGGTGGACGGAGGGCAGACGTCCTTCGGATGGCTCTACGACTATACGATGGTGCCGCTGCAGGGCACGATGTTTTCGATCCTGGCCTTTTTCATCGCGTCGGCGGCCTACCGCGCGTTCCGGGCCCGTTCGCGGGAGGCTTCCGTGCTGCTGGCCGCCGCGGTGGTGGTCATGATGGGGCGCGTTCCGCTGGGGCAGTTCCTCCTGCCCTGGACCTGGGACATCACCCAGTGGCTCATGAACGTGCTGAACAGCGCGGTCCGCCGGGCCATCCTCATCGGCGTGAGCATGGGCTCCGTGGCGCTCTCCCTGAAGATCATTCTGGGCAAGGAACGATCGTATCTCGGCGGGGGGAAGGACCAATGAAGGACTTCGCCCGCCGCATGGTCGCGATCGACCGGCGGCTTATTTTCCTGCTGATCGCTGGTGCGACCCTGCTGCCGCTGCTCAATCCGTTCGGCCTGCCGATCAAGGTGTCGCCGGAAGTGCAGGCGGTCTACGAGTACATCGAAGATCTCCCGGAAGGCTCGGTCTTCCTGCTCTCCTTCGATTTCGACCCGTCCTCAAAGCCGGAACTCGAGCCCCAGGCGGTCGCGCTGCTCCGGCACGCCTTCCGCAAAAATCTTCGCGTGATCGGCATGACGCATTGGATCACCGGCACGAGCCTCGCGGACGGCGTCGTCGCGACGGTGGCGGCGGAGATGGGGAAGGAGCGCGGCAAGGACTACGTCTTTCTGGGGTGGGCGCCGGGCGGGTATGCCCTGATCATCTCGATGGGCCAGGACCTGTACAAGGCCTTTCCGTCCGACTACAGCAAGACCCCGACTCGCGGCATGCCGGTGCTGGAAGGCGTCCGCACGCTGCGGGACGTGAATTATATGATCAGCCTGGCGGCCGGCGGGGCCGGCATCGAGATGTGGTACGTCTTCGGCAAGGACAAGTACCGCTTCGAGATGGGTGGCGGGTCCACCGGGGTGATCGCGCCGGGCCTGTACCCCTTCCTGCGGAGCGGCCAGATCAACGGCCTGATCGGGGGGCTGCAGGGGGCGGCGGAATACGAAACCTTGATCGGCCGGAAAGGCATGGCGGTCGCGGGCATGGATGCCCAGTCGGCCACGCATTTCGTGATCATTATCCTTGTGGTGCTGTGCAACGTGTTTTACTTTGCGCTGCGCGGCGACAAGGGGAGACCGCGCTGATGTCCGAGGCCATGCTGCCCACAGAGGTCGTCCTGGGCGCCTGGGTCGCCACCGGGCTGACGCTGTTCATCTACAGTTTCCTGTATAAGGACAATCCGCTCTTCAAGCTGGGGGAGCACCTGTACGTCGGCGTCTCGATCGGATACTCGGTCGTGTTAGTCTGGTACACCGTGTTCAAGCGTCTGGTATGGGAAGAACTCAACAGGGGAAATTATGAGCCCCTGGTCGGGGTTGTGATCGGCGTGCTGATCCTCACGCAGTTTTTCCCCAAGGTCTCCTGGCTGTCTAGGATCGCGTTCGCCTTCATCGTCGGCTTCGGCTCGGGTGTATCGATCCCTCGGGCTGTGTCCTCCTATATCCTGAAGCAGATCGAGGACACGGTGAATCCGCTGCTGACGATGGGAGCCGATGGGCTGTCGCTGGGGCTCGACCTCGCCTCGCCGCAAAGCGGCGTCAACACGATCATCCTGCTCGTGGGGGTGGTGTCGGTGCTCTTCTATTTCTTCTTCTCGGTCGAGCACACCGGGCCCGGCATGGTCACGGCCCGGACCGGCATCTATTTCCTGATGATCGCCTTCGGCGCGGCCTTCGGGTATACGGTGATGTCACGCATGTCGCTGCTCATCGGCCGGTTCCGGGACCTGATTACGTTCTCCGGCGCCGCCTACGGCTACGCGACGCTGGTCCTCCTTCTCATTACCGTGCTGTCGCTGGCGGGCTGGGAACTCGCCGTCCGGCTAAAGGGCGGGGAGGAGTGATGGACACCCAGGCGAAACCCGGCGCGATGGACTATCCCAAGCTGCGCAACCTGGAATTCTTTCCCGTGCGCGAAGGGGAGACGCAATCGGTGGGCCTCCGCGATCCGCAGGGGATTTCGGAGGGGATCCTGTTCCTGCCACCCAACATTTTCTATCTGGTGCAATTCCTTGACGGCGCGCACACGCGGAACCAGATCGCGGGAGAATACCTCAAGCGCTTCGGGGAACTCCTGATGCCGAACTGGGTGGACAAGTTTCTTGCCGACCTGGACGAGAAGCTGTTCCT
>CAYLLY010000132.1:3111-5804 GCA_964384595.1 uncultured Nitrospirales bacterium | reverse complement strand
CAGCTCCAGCAGATCCGCACCTACTACGACTTCGTGGACGTGGACAACGACCGGTACGTCATCAACGGCGAATACCGCCAGGTCATGCTTTCGCCGCGCGAGCTGTCCTACAAGAACCTGCCGAGCCGGATCTGGATCAACGAGCACTTCACGTACACCCACGGGTATGGGGTCACCATGGGTCCGGTGAACCGCATTTCGCCCGAAGGGCTGCCGGAGTTCTTCCTGCAGGACATCCCCCCGATTTCCACGATCGATCTCAAGGTGACCCGGCCAGAGATCTACTACGGCGAGATCCCCAACGATTACGTCTTCGTGCGGACGAAGGCCGAGGAGTTCGATTATCCCTCCGGAGAAAAGAACGTGCCGGCGACCTACCTCGGCCGCGGCGGGGTGACGGACCTGGCCTTTCCGCGCAAGGTCATCTTCGCGACCTACTTCGGCAGCCTGAAGATTCTCCTCTCGAACGACATCACGCCGGAGTCCCGTATTCTCTACCACCGGCACATCCGCGATCGCGTCGCGAAGATTGCGCCGTACCTCAAGCTCGACCAGGACCCGTATCTCGTCATCACGAAGGACGGACGGCTCGTGTGGCTCATGGATGGCTACACCACCAGCGATCGCATGCCCTACGCCCAGCCGTTCGGCCGCCTGGGGAATTACATCCGGAACTCGGTCAAGGCCGCGGTGGACGCCTATGACGGCTCGATCGAGCTCTACATAAGCGACCCGAAGGACCCGCTGATTCAGGCCTACCAGCGGATCTTCCCCGGCGTCCTCAAGCCGCTGGCGCAGATGCCCGACGATCTCAAGGCCCACATGCGGTATCCCCAGGACCTGTTCACCATCCAGTCCCATGTCTTCGCCACCTACCACATGCAGGAGCCGCAGATCTTCTACAACAAGGAAGACCTCTGGAACATTCCCAAGAAGCAGGACAAGGACATGGAGCCGTACTACACGATTATGAAGCTCCCCAAGACCGGCACGCACAAGGAGGCGCGGAAGGAAGAGTTCGTCCTCCTGATCCCCTTCACGCCGGCCAAGCGCGACAACATGGCGGCGTGGCTCGCGGCCCGCTCCGACGCGCCCAACTACGGCAAGCTGATCGTCTATCTGTTTCCGAAGCAGAAGCTCGTGTACGGCCCGCGGCAGGTGGACGCGCGGATCGATCAGGACTCGGCCATCTCGCAGCAACTCACCCTGTGGAGCCAGCGCGGCTCCCAGGCCATCCGCGGCAGCCTGCTGGCCATCCCCATCGAAGACGCGCTGCTGTATGTCCAGCCGCTTTATCTCTCGGCATCGGAGGGGGCGCTCCCCGAGCTGCGCCGGGTTATTGTGGCGTACGGGAATCAACTACGGATGGACACGAACCTCGAAGCGGCGCTGGAAGGCCTCTTCGGCAGCAGCGCGGCAACATCCGGCGTAGGGGCACGGCGCGCCGTGCCCCTACAACCTGCAACCGCGGCGATCCAACCCTCGACGGCCCCCTCCGCCCTGGCCAAGCAGGCCCTCGACCACTTCAACCGTGCCCAGGCCGCCCTCCGCGACCAGGACTGGACCCGTTATGGCGAGGAACTCAAGAAGATGCGCACGGTGCTGGAGGAACTGACGAAGAAGTAATGCCTCAGTGCGAGGCCTTCAGAGAACCGACCATTTCGATATCCTTCATCGGATAATGCTTCCGGTTCAGCGTGTAGAGTCCGACCTGATGGCAGTAAGCCGTAGCAGCGACCAGCGCATCCGCAATCTTGACGCCTGAGCTTCTCGAAAAGGTCCGTAGATACTCCCCGGCCTTTGCGCCCACGGCCCCGTCAATGTGCAAGCATTCGACCGACCGGAAAAATCCCCCGATCGCCTCATCCTCACCCGGACGCCGGCCGGCATAGACTTCAGCATACGCAATCGGGCTCACATAGAGCACCGTGCCCTTTTCCAAGAGCCGATCCAGAAACTCCGTGACGGGCGTCTCATTCCTCAGATTCGCGATGATCACGTCCGAATCGAGAAGAATTTTCTTCATGCCTTATCACTGGCCGGTTGAGCGCGATTATCTTCCCGAAGCGATCGAATGAACCGCCCGGCGTCAAAATCCTTCCGATCGGCCCACAGCCCACGACAGGCCTTCAGCGCGTCCTTGAGCGGGAGTCTTCCTTCTCCCAAATACTTCGCTTCAAGAGCCTCACGGACAAGCTGCGACACGGTTTTTCGCTCCTTCCTGCTCAAGCTTCTGAGTTTCGCGGCTATCTCATCCGACAGATACAGTTGCGTCCGCTGCATGGCGCCCTCCTATGACGATGTATATATACATCATAGAGGACCAATCCGCAAGGCTTCCAGTTCCAGCCTCACTGAATCAGACACCCCAGTCTGAAATTTGTATAATGCGGGGCACGAAAAAAGCAGGGACTGGACCCGCTACGGCGAGGAACTGACCGCTTCTCACTCGCCCACATCGGGAAGAGGGTAGGGTGAGGGGAGACACGCGGTTGAGGAATGTTTATCGGGGACCTGCCCTAGCCCAAGTGAATGGCGACCGAATTCCTATAACGCGCGCTTTGCCCTGATTGCTTTAGCTCGGGCTTCCATTTTTGTGGCTTCGGTATTGCGGTGAAGTTTCCTCAACAGGGAAGCAGTGTTCTCCAGACTCATGGCCACGTCGGGGTGCTCCGGCCCCAGCGCCTTCTCCC
>CAYLLY010000132.1:2833-3011 GCA_964384595.1 uncultured Nitrospirales bacterium | reverse complement strand
GTGTTCTCCAGACTCATGGCCACGTCGGGGTGCTCCGGCCCCAGCGCCTTCTCCCAGATGGCCAAGGCGCGATGATGGAGCGGTTCCGCGGCGGCATACTTGCCCTGACTGTGGTAGAGTGCTGCCAAATTGTTGAGGTTGATAGCCACGTCGGGATGCTCCGGCCCCAACGCCTTCT
>CAYLLY010000132.1:0-2733 GCA_964384595.1 uncultured Nitrospirales bacterium | reverse complement strand
CCCGGATGGCCAAGGCGCGACGCTGGAGCGGTTCCGCGGCGGCGTACTTGCCCTGGAAGTGGTAGACTAGCGCTAGGTTGTTGAGACTCATGGCCACGTCGGGGTGCTCCGGCCCCAACGCCTTCTCCCGGATGGCCAAGGCGCGACGCTGGAGCGGTTCCGCGGCGGCGTACTTGCCCTGACTGTGGTAGAGTGCTGCCAAGTTGTTGAGGCTGGTAGCCACGTCGGGATGCTCCGGCCCTAACGCCTTCTCCTGGATGGCCAAGGCGCGACGCTGGAGCGGTTCCGCGGCGGTGTACTTGCCCTGACTGTGGTAGAGTGCTGCCAAATTGTTGAGGCTGGCAGCTAAACGCGGGTCGTGTGGCTCAAACCTTTCTGCTTCCTTAAGTGCTGCCGTGAACTCCTTTTCAGCAAGAGCATAATTTCCACTGTTGTATGCCTTGGACCCAGCAACGCTGTATCTCTCCCAATCGGAATCCTGGGTGCAGGCCTCCAGAGACACCAGGATCACGTAGACAATCATGAGAACTATCTTGGGGGTATTGGCTTTCATTGGATCAGCCTCATGGACCTATCGTGCCCCGAGACCGCAGTCACCGCTACGCCTCCAAAGTTCTCTGATACGTAAATCTGCTTGAGCGAAAGATACACCTGGCTGGAGGGAATGTCCAGGGAGGCGCGGGTGGCGCCGAGCGGGCGCCCAGATCGAGCGCGGCGCGTACAGGCGAGTCTGCGGGGCTGCGACGCCGAAACGCGCAGCTCGACTGGGCTGCTCGGCGACAGGACCCGCACCGCTTACCTTTTGAATTCGATTCCGAACCGCGGCGGGGAAATCGTTTCGCTCCGGCATTTCGGGCATCGGCTCGGTCGGGTGAGGCGGGTGCGGCCGCGAAACACGAACTCACAGTCCTGGCAGATGGAGGGTTCGAGCAGGAACCGGCCCCGCCGGTCGCGGGCCACCGATCTGCCGATGTGCGCCAGATGATCTTCCACCTCACGTTCGGAAACGCCGACGCGGTGCGCGAGATCGCGGGCGGAGCACCTCGCGCCGGTGATCGCCTGCATGATCTGCTGGCGAATCGTTCCCTCAGCGCTCATCGCGCCTCAGTCATTTCTGTTTGAGCATTTCGGAGGCGGTGGAGCGGATGGTGGGGGTGATGGTTTCGCCGCCGAGCATGCGTGCGACTTCCTCCACCCGCGCCGCCTTGTCCAACTGCTCCACCTGGGTCACCGTGCGCCCGCTCTTGGCCGCCTTGGTGACCGCGAAGTGACCCTGCGCCTGCGCCGCGATGGGCGCAAGGTGCGTGATGCAGAACACCTGATGCCCGTGCCGGCTGAGATTCCGGAGCCGCTTGCCCACCACTTCCGACACGGCGCCGCCGATGCCCGCGTCCACTTCATCGAAGACCAGGACCGGCACGCGATCCTGCTCGGCGAGCACCGTCTTCATCGCCAGCATCACCCGCGATAGCTCCCCGCCCGACGCGATCCGGGACAGCGGCTGGGGCGCCTCGCCCAGGTTGGAGGAGAACATGAACTCCACGCGATCGATCCCCGTTGACGTGAGCTGTGGACCATCCGCGCAGGCCTCCTGCTCCACCGCGATGCGCACCCGCGCATGGTTCATCCGCAAGTCCTTCAGCTCACGCTCCAGCCGCTTTTCCAACTCGCCCGCCGCCTTCGTCCGCTTGCGGGACAGGCCCTGCGCCAGCTTTCCGACCTTCTCGCGCGCGTCGGTCACCTGCTTTGAGAGCTCCTTCAGCGCCTCATCGCCGGAGTCCAGTTCCTGAAGCTCACGCCGTGCCGTCTCGCCCCGTTTGATGACCTCCTCCAGCGAGCCCCCGTACTTCTTGACGAGCCGATGGATGAGGTCCAGCCGCTCTTCCACCTTGTCCAGCCGCTCGGGATCGAACTCCAGCTTGTCCCGATAGGCCCGCAGGCGCTGGGCCAGATCCGTCAACTGCGCCAACGCCTCCGTAAATCGGTCTCGATCTTCCGTCATTTCATGGTCGATAGCAGCCAACTCCTTTACCGAACCGGCTAGCGAGCCCAGGCCCTGCAGGATCGAAGGCTCCTCCTCGTAGAGCGGGCCATACGTAGCCTGCACCAGCTCGGCGAGCCGCCTTCCATGCGACAACAGCAGCCGCTCACGCTCAAGCTCACGGTCTTCGCCAGCACGCAGATTCGCCCCTGTCATTTCCTCCACTTGATGGCGCAGAAGGTCTTCATGCGCCTGCCGGTCCGCCAACGCCGCCCGCCGGTCCGCCAGGCGCGTTTCCAGCTCACGCCATGTGTCAAACGCCGCCGCGTAGTCGTGACGCGCGTCGGCCAGCCCGCCGAACTCGTCGAGCAGGTCCAGTTGCAGTGCCGGCTTGAACAGGGATTGGTGCTCGTGCTGGCCGTGGATGTCCACCAAAAGCCCGCGGAGCGACTGAAGGACGGTGAGCGGCGCCGGCCGCCCGTTTACGTGAACGCGGTTCCGGCCGGCCCGCGACAGGATGCGGCGGAGAATCAGATCATGCTCGCCGGCGCCGAAAAGATCCTGCTCCTTAAGGAAGGCCGCGACCGGACTCTCCGGGGGGAGGGAGAAGACGCCCGAAACTTCGGCTTCCTCGGCGCCCGCCCGGATGAGGTCTGCCGAAGCCCGCCCGCCCACCAAGAGGTCCACCGCATCCACAAGGATGGACTTGCCGGCGCCCGTTTCCCCGGTGAAGACAGTGAACCCCTCAGCAA
>CAYLLY010000131.1:0-5807 GCA_964384595.1 uncultured Nitrospirales bacterium | reverse complement strand
GGTCTCATGCACCGAGCTTAGCATACTTTTCTATTACTTATGCGTATGTCAATAAGTAACGTGACACAGACGCTTGATCTTGGGCGGCGACCAGGACCGGGTGGTTCGACGGATACGGGCCCAGGTCGCGTCGAGATCCGGGAACCACGAGTTCGTGGTGGCTTCGTAGCGGACGCGCCGCCAGACGCCCGCGATCAGCAGTACGTCGAGCGGGCCCGCATCGACCGCGGGCGCTGCGAAGCTGACTTCGTCCCCGTCGCAGGCGAGGAGGACGAGTCGCCCCGAGCCGGCGGGCCAGACGTCCGCGCCGAAGCTCCCCGTGCCGTCGAGGCGGGGTCGGCCTCCGGGCGGCGCATGGCGAGCTGATCGCGACGGGGAAGACACCGGACCTCCTGGAGCCGTTCTCGATCACCCGCTTGGGGGGGGATCGCCTCGTCGGCGAGAAGGCCGCGGCGGTCTCCCGCCAGCCGGAGGGCCCAAGGCGACCGCGCGTCCCCGCATCCGTGCCGGCCTTGACATCCAGATGGCAGCGTGAATATATAGAGCCACATGAAGACCACCGTAGAGATTCCCGACGCACTGCTGGACGAGGCTCGAAGGCTGGCCGCTCGGGACGGGACCACCGTGCGGGCCCTGGTGGAGGAAGGGCTCAGGCGCATCATCGCCGAGCGGACGCGCGCGCCGGCCTTCCGGCTGCGCCGGGCCACCTTCAAGGGCAGCGGGCTCAACCCCGCGCTCGCCGATGCTCCGTGGGAGCGGATCCGCGACCTGGCCTACGAGGGACGCGGCGCGTGATCGCCGTGGACACGAATCTCCTCGTCTACGCCCACCGCGAGGACTTGGCGTGGCATGACGCCGCCTACGCGCATGCGTTCAGGATGTCGGACGAGCTGATAGGGCGGATGTCATCGCTGAAAGAACCCGCCCCGGCGCCGTCGGCTACCGAGAGGGGGTGGGCCTCCCAACGGACTATCGTTCCGCGACGAAGGAATTCAAAGAGCAGCTCATTGCCGACACTCTGAGAGCGACCGGCGCACATGTCACGAACGCGGCAAGGCGGCTCTCAGTAACCCGCAAGCTTATCTACGATACCTTTCGCGCGGCTGGATGCACCGGAGCGGAAGACTTCCTGCAGTCACACCGAGCTGACTACCGCGGAAGGTTCTCAGATTCCGAGTAGTCCCCCTCGGCCACAGGAACCTCTCTGTTCTTCCACCCGAGGCGCGCCTTCCGTTTTCATACCTAGTCGTCGTACCAGACGACCTGGAGGCCATAGCCGTTCAGGTATTCCTCGACTCGCTCTCGCAGCCCGGCTGTCTCGGGCGCCCGCGGATAGATAATTCCGGGACACACGTCCATCTTGTCCTGATCGAGGTACTTCTCGATGTAGTCCCAGACCTGCCTGCGGTGTGATGCCAGGAGCCGCTGGCGATTCTTTTGGTCGATCCTATCCCAGTTCGTTGACTTTATTTCCACCACGCTGACAAAGCCGCCCAATTCATCAACGAAGAGATCGAGCCGGCCTCGTCTCACGTGCTTCATCACATCGGAAGGTGGCGTACCGAACACGATAACATGCTCCTTGCGGGGCCGGCCTCCTTTGGCAGTCCTCAACCAATCAGCCTGAACACGGTTGTGAAAGTCCTTACCGCGGCGAAAGACTAGCGGCTCCATCTCCCAAACCGATTACCCCCTTTCGGCGATGTTGGCTCCAGATACAATCTGAACCTTCGCTGCCGAATCGCCAAGCTTCCGTTCAAGCGCCGCCTTCACCTGGCGACTTGTCGCCACAACGACCACCCGATCATATCTCGCCTCCAGGTCCCGCCTCACATTCTCTTCAGCGTCCGAGAATCCCGTCTCGATCTCCACCGCGATCACCTGGCCCGGTCGGCGGGCCACCAGGTCCACCCTCCCCCCTCCCGGGCGGGGGACCTCCTCCTCGACCTCGTAACCCTGGGCGAGCAGCTGGTCCTTGACCCTGGCTCTCCAGTACTCGTGCTCCAGGCTGGCGTTCTGACGAGGCAGCGACACCTCGTGCCCGTGATCGGCCAACCACTTGGTGGCCGAATCCGTGAGCTGATGAAGCGTGAGGCGGCCCCGACCCAGGGGGAGGGTCCTACGCTTGAGCAGGCCTTTGGACTCAAGCGCTGAAACGACGGCGCTGCCCTTGTAGGCGCTCAAGGCGAGGCGGGCGTAGCGGGCCACGGTTCCCGAGAATGGATGTCCCGCAACATCCTTGAGCACGGCCACCTCTTCTTGCGTTAGCTTGTCCGAGGCGTCGGGCGGCAGAATCACTTCCCGGCTGGGCCGAAGAGCCAGAATCTCTCGTCTCGCTCCCGAAGAACTCACGCCTTGCCGCAGCTCCGAATCCGTAACCGCTCCCTTTCGGACCGCGACATGAGGGAATCGGACGAGAAACGGCTTGTGCCACCGACCTTGGAGGCGAACGATGCCGTAGCCGGTGTCGAGGCGACCCAAGAACCCCGCTACGTTCTGTCCGGAAAACATGCTTTGCGGCGCCTACGTTTTCATCGCCGACCGGCCGGACGTGATGTGGGGCACGGACGCGACCCGCTTCTACACCGAGCAGGAGGGCTGGTGCTGGTTCTTCGGGGCCATCGACCACGGGATCGACGAGCTCCTCGGCTGGCACGTGGCGAAGGTCGGCGATCGCTGGGCCGCGCTGGAGCCGATTCGCCAGGGGGTGCGCCACGCCTTCGGCGGCTTTCGGAAGGACGTCGCCCGGGGGCTCGCGGTTCGCTGCGACTGGGGCCCACAGTACATCGCGGACGCGTGGATCCAGGAGGTGAAGTGGCTGGGGATCACGATCTCGCCGTCCGACGTGGGTGAGCCCGAGTGCAACGGCGTCATCGAGCGTTTCATGCGGACGCTGAAGGAGCAGTGCCTCTACCTCCACCGCTTGCAGACGCTCGAGGAGGCCCGGCGGATCATTGCCGAGTTCGTCGACCGCTACAACCGCGAGTGGCTCATCGAGCGCCTCGGGTACCGGACCCCCGCCGAGGCCCGGGCCGAGGGGTGGAGGGCCGCGGCGTGAGGATTCGGCGGATCCGCCCCGACGGCGAGGGCCGTAGAGGCTCCAGGATCGATTCTGAGGAGGGGGGTCGCTATCTCGGTATTCCCGAAACGGGATGGTCTTCACGTCTCACGAGTGTCCAAGGAACCGGGTGCGGTACAGGACGGTGCAACCTCCTCGGTCACCGATCGCAGATCGAAGATACCGACGTGGACGCGGTCATCAATGCGTTCAAGCGCGCCTACTGCGAGAACTGCCCGAAGCGCGAGCCGTTCGAGCGCACGTAGACGCGAGTCGGGGGCGCGAGGGCTACGACTTACACCACGTGCTCGGTCGAATCTATGAGCCGCAGCCAGGCGTGGTCGTGCCCAAGCAAGCCGTAGCTTTTCTCGGCTTGATGGCGCCGCACGTCCTCCTCGGAGGGTGCAACAGCTCTTTGGTCTGCGAAGAGCGCGTAGCAGGAATGCGGCGGGCGTTGAGCACTGGTGTACTTGATCCCGTCTAGCTGGCGCCCGTCGTCGAGGGGCACGCTGCGAAAATACTCGGCGACCACCTGCGTCGGGACATAATCGACGTGGGCCCGGTCTTTGCGGTCGATCGGCTCCGACACGTCGCGCGTGAAGCGGTGTAGGAAAATCAGCTCGTACCGGGGATCGCGTTCCGCCGTATCGCTCACGGGCTCAAAGATCGAAGGAATGCGTGGCACGTCCGTCAGGTCCAGGATGAGCACGTCGCGCGTCACCTCGAAGCGCGCGATGATGTACGTTCCAGGGCCGTCGAGCGTCTCTTGCAACGCCGTGTCCAGGTCGTCGGCGCCGTAGAACATCGGAATGCCAGCCGGGCTCATCCTTGTAGGCCAGAGGCACCGATCCTCGGGTGGGGGTCCGAGTTCGAGAGGGGTTGAGGGGCGTTCGCCGGGCGGCGCCTTGCGTACGCGGTAGAGCCGGGTGCCGGGAGGAATCACTCGGACAAGCCCCTGCGCCACGGAGAAGTCCGTGATGCGCCGGAGCAACTCTTGCGGCGAGAGCAGCTCGTCGTGGCCCCTGTAGTCGCCCTCGCGATGGTCAAGGAAGAAAAACCGACGCGCGTGCTTGACGACTCGGCTGAAGCGTTCCCAGCTCCAGATGGACACCTCTTCGGGTGCGGCGCCGTAGGGATTTCGTCGCACCCACTCGCGTGACCGCCCGCCGAGCCCGTCACAGAGCGCGTCGAGCAACTTTTCATCATCATCGTTCGGCAGCTCTAGACCAAGTTCCTGGCACAGAAGTTCGTCCGTGTGCATGACGGGGATGCCCCACCCTCCGTCCTCGCTGCACCAGCCGACGTGCTCCACTGGGTCCTCGTAGTCGCGCGTGAGGCACTCGTTGATGTAATCGACCACATCGTCTACGGGCACGGCCACCGGTCCCCCGTCGCTTTCCTTGCCGCAGAAGTCGCAGACATCCTCGCTGGCGCTGCCTACCACGAAGTCAGCGAGCCCGGGGTCACCGCCGAGGCATTCCGCGCAGACCGAGCCGGCAACGAAGGAGAGTCCTCGCTCAAATCGTTCCTTCGCGTAACCCATGACTCCAGTATCGCACAGGCGCGCGCCCTTGGCACGCAACGACGGAGGAGATACGCGGCGAGCGCCGCCTCAAGCGAGGGGGCGGGGGACCGCTCTGTCTACTCGATCGCGGCGAGCTGCGGCGGCGGGAGACGCTCCAGCGCACGGCCTCGTGAGGCCAGGAACTTCGCCCGCTCGGTCACGGAAGCGCGAGGCTCGGGAGAGCTGGCGCTTGACGATCCGCGCCTGCACATCGTCCTTCGCCTGCTCGTAGATCGGCGACTCCATCACGCGATGGAGCTACAAATGTCGGGCCCGGCCGGTCGCCTCCCGGAGCCCGAGGTCATCTTCGCGCGACAGCTTCACCTTGACCTTCCCCGCCTGGAGAACGCGCCCGATTTTCGCCGGGTCGGGAGTCATGCCGAGCCGCGCCACATTGTCGAGCGTCCGACGCAGGATCAACCGCACGAGGGTGCACTCTGTGCGCGCCGCTACTCGACTACGCGTGCCGTCCCCACGAGGGCGAGGCGCTCGCGCCGTGGCGGAGGATGCTCGCTGTCTCATCTCATCTCGAACCGCCACCACGGAGCGGCGCCACGATCCGCCCCACCGCCACCCGCCCCGTCAGGACGTAGTACCAGGAAGCTGAACCTGAGCATGCGCCGCCGAGCTGAGTTCCATCATCAGGTCGGCCGCGCTGAACGGGTACTGGTCGCGCTCCAAGTACTCAGGTTGCAGCCCGCTCCTGGGAAGCCCCGCGCGCGCGATGGCGGTCTTGATGTCCAGATACAGCACGTCGGTTCGGACGATCAGCGCCACGTTGCCCGCCCCGAAAGTGCCGAAGGCAAGGTGATCCTTGGGCCTCATGGTGATGGTGCTGAGCGCGAGCCCCGGGCTGACCCCAGTCAGGGCGATCTGCAATTCCGTGCCGTCCGACAGATCGACGTTGATCTGCTGGTACTGGTGTCCCTGCCCGTTGCGGATCAGATCGAAGAGGAGGAGCAGCAACTCGCGGTCGGGGTCCTGCCCGACTGACGGCAGGGTGAACTCCCTTTCGGACGTTCGCTTGGGGAAGGCAGCCGGCAGCTCGGTGAAGTACCTTCGGTCGAGCTGGGCCAGCTCTGCCCGCCCCGGGCCGCCCGCTGCTGGCCTACCACGGCGTCCTGGCGCCGCGCGGTGCAGTGACATTGTGCATCCTTTCGTCAAATACCTGGAATCTCGAGAGTG
>CAYLLY010000130.1:0-5841 GCA_964384595.1 uncultured Nitrospirales bacterium | reverse complement strand
ATTTCTACCACGGGCCCCCATTCGCCGGGGTCGAGCGGCCCGGGATCGCCTTTCTGTGGCTTTCCCGACCATGCGGTCAAGATACCTATCTGCCGGATCAATGCATTCACCAGCTCCTCGAACTGAGAACGACGATTACGTTCCGCTCTACGGGTAAACCTGATGTTGCTCGTTTTCCTCAGTCTGTGAGCCTCATCCACCAGGAGAAGATCGATTCCTTTGAATGGGGCATTACGCAGACTCATGTTCCAGACGAACGGATGGAGAACCTCCTCGTTCCCTACGATCACATTGAGAGATTGGGCGTCCTGGAGTTTGGCGCCGAGCCACTGTTTGAGCTCCACGACCGCGGCACGATCCCGACTCCCATCTCCCCGGCCAAGCAGAACAGCATCGATTCTCCTTTGCGAAAACTGCAGATGGTACTCGCACACGATTCCGATATCCTTGCTGGCAAGCGGCGAAATACTACGTGCAAGTTTAGATAGCGACCGCTCCCAACTCTTGACTTCAGTATTAGCTGGTTCAAAGCCGTGATATCGGGCAAACGAAGTGTGGATGCGGGAAACGAGTTCGCCACTACTTGAATCCGCGATAAACGACTTCAAATTCCCGGCCCACAGCTCCATTGTCGTTCACCGATAGGCGTGCAATCACCTGCTCAATAGCGACAGGACGGCGAAAAAGGTAATGATCCAGAAGAGTGGGTTCCGAAATATGGCCCGCCAACCTATGCCCCGCTGGGCAAATTGTGGAGAGCCCGATGCTTTTAGCTCTTGGCCTTTATGGTCAGGGCGAAGGTTTCCGTCTGCCGTCATTCGCAATTCACGCGAACCCCGAGATTTGACAACGGAAACCAGCGCGGACCCCGGGGCGCGGTGGCTACGTCTATGTCCCCCAGATCTAAAAGTCTCCTCCACTCTCTCCCAAAACTCTCTTTCCTTGTCCACAAGCCTCGCGATATATCGGTCATCTCTCCTGACAGTGATGAGTGCGCCCCTGTCCTTGAAGTAGCTCCAATAGTCTATGAAGTCCAATTCTGTGAGTGCCAGAATATGTTGCAGTTGTGCGTAGTATTTGGACGGGCATCGCCCAGTTTCAGCCAGACGATGATCGCGATACCCGGGGCATTTGATCTCAACTACCAATCTTCCGTCGGCGCTCAGTCCGTCCACGCTAGCATGCATCCAAGACAGTGCGACGGATTCAAGGCATGCGCTCTCCACCTCAACGCGACGACGAAGAACGTAAGCGCGCCTGGCAATGGGTTCCAGATCCTTGCCCCTCTGCATCGCCCAATTTGTCTGACGTTCAGGGGCCCGACCCGCCTTGATGGCTATCAGTTCTTTGACGGAGGTCCAGGGCGAATCGCCCATTATGATAGGCGCATCAGATGCACCGATTCCTTCACGGCGCCAAGCGAGCCAGGCGTTTGTCCCTTGGACGAAGCTTCGCCGTTGATAAACAGCGCGACCAGTTCTTTGCCTTGACATGGCGTCAGCGCCGCCAGCCATCGCGCTCGGCGGCCAATACGATGTTCGCGCAGGCCTCCGCATCAGAAAGTGGATCGTGATGCTTCAACGCAATGCCCAGATGCCGGCATACGTCCGGCAGCGCGGTTGGATAGACGTTCCACCGCGCACGGGAGAGGCTCAAGGTGCACAGGAAAGGCTTCGCCGGCGCGTCGAGCCCGTAGGAAGCGCACGTTGACTGGAGCACCAATCGATCGAAAGGAGCATTGTGAGCTGCCAGAAAATCAGCGCCCTCCAGGAGTACTTTCAGCTCCGGCCATATCTCCGCAAATGTCGGCTCGGCGGCCACATCCTGCCAGGTGATCCCGTGGATATGCGTGAACATGAAGTAGCTGCTCGGCGGTCGGATGAGCCGTTTCTCTCTCAGAATTATCCTGCCCCTGGACGCAACGACGATTCCGACGGCGCAGGCGCTGTCAGGCTCATAGTTCGCTGTTTCAAAGTCTATGGCGGCAAACGTGGCCACCTGCCATGTGCTCCTATTGCCTCTCCCGGGTATCAGATTGCCCTGTTGCGGGGTTAGGATTTCAGTATTCCAAGACAATCCGCGATGATTCGGAACTGTTCGGAGTCGTCCGCCGGAAACTCTATGGCCTCAAAGTCCCGGTTGCTGGGCCGGAAGACGATCCGCGTGTGCCGTAGAGGGTTCTCTTCCGTGACGATTTTTTCCGAGTAGTAGCGCTTAACCGTATATGAGCCCCCGGTATCCGGATCTGCCTTGCCCCAAAATTGCACCAGAACTATCTTCCCTTGTCGCGTTCCAGCCGGATTGGCGCGGAACACCAGATAGTCCCCGTTATGGATCTCCGGCTCCATTGAGCGCCCTACGGCTTGCGCGACAAACATGGACTCGACCAGCTTACCGAACCCGTGAACCTCTACCCACCCGAGTGGTTCGACCGCCTGGGACTCGCCAAAGTAGCCGGCGGCTGCCTTCAACGTATAGATCGGAAGCAGTGCCTTGTACGCTTCCTTCCTGACACGCGGGTCGTCCATACCGATCAGCGCAAGCTGAGCAGTGGGCTTTTTCGGCGAGAGAATGGCGCGAACGATATCCGCAAATGACTTTGCCCCCGCAGTCAAGGCCGCCTCGAACCGCTTCTGTTGCGCGAACAGGTAACGCCATGCGCCATACTTCGTTCTGCTCATTCGCTGGCACCAGAGTTCGGCGGCTTCGCTCTTCAGAACCGTATTCGGCCGGATTTCTCCCTTGGTTTCAGCCAGCCACATCACTTCGCGGCCGTCTTGCTCCCGCACTGTAACGATAAAATCCGGATAGTACTGCCGCGGCCGGTTGCTCTCGTAGTAGGTGACCGAGAAGCCGAGCCGCTCGTTCTTGAAGTACCGCACGACGTCCTTTGCGCCGTCGAGGAAGTCGGCGAAGCGCTTCTCGAGGTCCGTGTGGCAGGGCACCTTGTTCGTGTGACACCGCTTGCCTTCGGCGAGGAGTCCCGTCCACTGGAATCGCCGCAGGTTCGCTGAATCGAGCCACTCCGGCGAGCCGAGGATCGGCACCGCCTCGACGCCCGCCGCACCGGCGCTGCGGATCGCTGTGTCGAGCGAATCGAGCGCCTGCCGGCGCCAGTAGTAGATGCCGACATCGCGCGGGTCGCTCCGGGCGCCGCCCACCTCGAGCGGCACCACCCGCGAATCGAGGTAGCGCCGCGACACATCGAGCAGCTCGTCGAAGGTCGGGCCGATGCCGAGGTCGGCCGCCGACCCCGGATTGGTTTCCTGATGCAGCTCTTCAGCCATTAGGAACGCCGTGCGCAGTACGGGCCATTCCTTCCGGACTTCCTCGAGCGTCATGATCGCCTCCGGCGCGCCGCCGACCACCGGGCGCACATGCACGTTGGGTGGCGTCTGTCTGGGATCGAGGCGGATCTGCGGCAGGTCTTCCACGCGAATCAGGTCCGCCAGCGACTCCGTCACGCCGACCGCCCACGACCGCACGTTTGGCACCCGGACGCGGTACTTCTCCTTCTTGGCGTTCGCCTCGATCCAGACCGGTTTCTGCCCCCACTCACCGGTCTTGGGGCGCTTGCGTTTCTCGACCGGGAAACCGACGAAGGGGATGCCGAAGGCGTCCACCGTCTCGTCGCTGCCTTCGGGCCGTTCTGCAAGCGACTGGTTCAGTACGTCGTAGTTGGTGCGCCGCAGGCCGCGGCCGATGATCTGCTCGGTGAGGAGCGGCGAGCCGAAGGCGCGCAGCCCGAGGATGTGAGTGACGCTCTTCACGTCCCAGCCCTCGGACAGCATGTTCACGCTCACGATGGCGCGCACGTGCGCGCCGGGCTTCCCCTTCGAGCCAACGGTGTTGACCATCTCGCGTAGCACTGCTTCATTGCCCTTGTCGGCGTCGAAGACTTTGGAGTCGATCGGGATCGTCACCCAGCGCGTCCGGTCGTCGACGTCGGGATTGCGCAGCAGCTCGTATTCACGTGTCAGGTGGTCGAAGAGCCAAGCCGCGCGCTGGGCGCTGTCGGCCACGCAGAGCAGCACCGGGCTTGGCCCGCGCGCGAACTCGAAGGAACTGGCCCATTCGTCGTGGTCCTTCCGCCACGACGAGTAGATACTCGCGATCGCCCCCTTGCAGGCGCGCAGGTACTCCTCCTTGGTCTTCGCCCCCTTCACCAGGTCCCAGAGGTCGAGGTACACGCGCCCGTGCTCGTCCGGATCCGGTAGGCGGACGACCTTGACCAGCCCGGATTCGAACGCGTCGTAGACCGAGAAGTCGCAGACTAGCCACTCGAAGAGCGTTCCCTCCGGTTTCGGCGAGCCCGAGCCGTACCAGGGCGTCGCCGACAGGTCCATCACCAGGCTCAACCGCGCCGCCTTACCGATACGCTGGAGGATCTTGCTCCACTTGATGTGCTGGGGGTCCTCGCCCTTGCGCGTGCGCTTCTCGCCGTAGACGTGGTGCGCCTCGTCGTTGATCACCACGAGGTCGCGCCAGCCGCCGAGCAGCCGCCGGATCGGCGCGTTCGGGTCCTGCCGGGCGCGGCGCTGCATCGCGCGCAGCACCGCCTGCGGGATGAACCGCCCCTCTTCGAGCGGCACCTCGCCCTCGCCGATCCAGTCCTCGCGATTGTTCTCGAGCGGGATGCCCTGCCAGTTGCGCACCAGGACCTTCGGGTGGAACTCCTCCCGGTACTCGGGCGGCACCATCTCGAAGCCGTCGTATAGGTTGTACTCACCGGCCGGATCGAGCCCGTCGCCGCGCGGCTGGCCGCTCACCCGGTCGCGTACCGTGAGGTTAGGAACCAGCACCAGGAAGTTGGTCGAGAGCGACGAGCCGCTCACCTTGCGCTTGTGCAGCGTCGCCCAGGTGACGAAGAGCGCCATCACCACGGTCTTGCCGGTGCCAGTGGCGAGCTTGAGGGCGTAGCGCAACAGCTCGCCGGTCTCCGGCATCTTGCGCCGGCCCTGCACCTCGTACAGGTAGAGGACCGTCTCGACCGCCTCCTGCTGGCAGAAGAAGAAGCGCTTGGCGATCGCCCGGCGCTCCTCGTCGCGCTCGAACCACCACTCGAGCAGCCGCCGCGTGACCACCGCCGTACCCGGGTAGCCGCCCTCGCGCCACCCGCGCACCTCGTCGCGGAGTTGATTGACGACCTCATTCAGTTCGGCGGCTGACGCCGAAAGGTCGTCGAAGAGCTGGGCCTCCTTGCCGACGACGCCCCCGATGCCGCCCTTCACGTCCTTGGCGGAGGCGAGGTACCGCATCGACGGGCGCCGGCCCTCGGCGAGCTTCGAGCGGCCGCCGGTCAGGAGCTCGTAGTGCTTCTCCGGCTCTCGGAAGGCGTCGCAGATGACGACGCGATCGACAACGTAGGCCATCGTCCGCGCCTCCCTACGCCAGGTCCCGCACGACGGTGGACTCGTTGCCGTACACGTCCACGACCTTCACCGCGATGCGCTTGTAGCCGCGCACCGGGAACGGCTCGGAATCGAGCTTGAGCGTGAACTCCTCCGGGTCCACCTCGGCCTTGAGCGCGGCCTTGATGTTCGGCGCCTTCTTGAAGTCGAAGAACATCTGGCAGTCCACGAAGCAGTCGCCGTCGTAGTCCTCGTCGAGGTACCACGCCGAGACGTAGCCCGAGTCGGCCGCCTTGTACTCGGTGGTGCGGCGCTTGCGGTCGAAGAGCGCCACGCCCTTGAGCGCGACGCGCACTTGCTTCTCCTTGCCGTTCTTCTCGGCCGCGACGTCGATGTCCGGCAGCGCGAGCGGCGAGAAGAGCATCTCCGGCTGCGTCGCCTTGAGCCCCTCGGCGAGCGTGTCCGGGCGGATCATGATCAGCTCGACCTT
>CAYLLY010000129.1:0-5859 GCA_964384595.1 uncultured Nitrospirales bacterium | reverse complement strand
GGAGCGGGGCTCCGGCCGAAACTGGTCACCTCCAGGCCCCGCATCCGGAGGGACAGGGCCGCCAGCAGCCCGATGGTCCCCGCGCCCAAGACGGCCGCCCGTTTCGGACGCCAGATCTTCAGCCGCCGCTGCGCTTCATAGGCCTGAATGATGCCCTTTTCGATGACCGAGGTGGGCTCCAACAGCACCGCGACGTGCTTCAGTCCTTGCGGGACCTTGACGATGTACTCCGGCTCATCCACGAAATACTCCGTGAGATAGCCGTGCCGTAGGTTGATGCCGCGCTCGTAGTAGGTCTCATCGGTCGTCATGTCGTACTGACCGATCTGGTCGTAGAAACTGTTGCCGGGACGCCGCACGGTCGGCACGACGTAATCGCCGGGCTTCAACTCCCAGACTTTGTGGCCGACTTCCACCACTCTCCCGAAGCACTCGTGGCCGATGACCAGGAACTCAAAGCCAGGAGGCGCCTGGCCGTATTCCGCCGCGTTGATCTCCTTGTCCGTGCCGTCCACACCGACACGCAGGATTTGCACCAGCACGCCCCGGCCGTTCGGAATGTCTTTGACCGAGGGCATGGGTAATTGGGCAAGGTGCAGCGAGTCGGCTTTTCCAGGCAATACAGCGATGGCTTTCATTGTGTGCGCTCCTTAGGCAAAGCGGGCCATGCCCATTTTCATCATGCTTGCTTCTTTGTGCATGCGTTCGTCGCAGCCGATCTGGCGGATCACGTCGGCCATGGTCGCAAAGTCGCCGTAATCCTTCTTGAATGCGCTCTCGAAAGGTTCCGATTCGAGCTCCGGATGTTCCTGGGCGAACAGCATGTATTCACGTTCGGCATGGTCCTCGAACTCGACGTTCAGGCGATAGCTCCAGGCCGGCTTGATGACGTACAGCAGCCAGGAAATCTGATAGTAGAAAAACGCGATGACCTGCGGGGCGAGCCGGTGCAGAACGAACATCTCCGGAATCTTCCGGCGATGGATCCACTCCTCCAGGATCAGCAAATGCCACTGCTCGTTGTCCTGCTCGTGACGGGCCTCCTGCACGCGGTCGAAGATCCGACGCGCGAAATCGGTGTGTTCGTAGGCATGCGTGATGGCGATATACGCCACGTGCTCCCAGGCCTGATAGGGGACGCGTGCGATGATCTCCAGGACCTTGAACTTGTTCCAGCTTCGCCGGCGGCCATAGAGCAGGTCCATCACCAGGAACAGGACCTTCGCCAAGAGGCCGTTCTTGATGGGAGGCGCGGCCAGGGTCCTGGCCTGCTCCTCGCGCAACTGCTCTGAACTGGGTCTCTCCACCACGTGCCGACTCCTTCTGCGTATTGGTCGTTCGGAAGAAGGAATCGTTACAGGAAATGTTGCGCGCGTCGGCGCGGGGGTCGGAACGGTCAGAGCAGTCAGGATGATTCGGATTTGCGGGCGCGGAACCGCTGGAGCAGTTGCTCACGGACGGCCTGGGGAACCGGCTCTTCCGGCAACCGGCCCAACACCTGGATTGTCTGTTGCGTCTGCCGCAGATACGCCCGGCACCCCCGACACAGCCCCAGATGCAGGTGGAAGCGGATCCGTCCCCAGAAGGTCAGTTTCCCTTCCAGGTAATCAGTGACGATCTCAACCCATTCTTTGCAGGTCATCCGACCGGCGAGGTAATCCAGGACGAAGATCTTTATTGCGTCGCGGGTCACGCCGGTCTGTCGCCTCCTTCGATGTATTTTTCGAGCGACCGCCGCACCCGTGAGCGGGCCCGGTGCAGGAGGACGCGTTGATTCGTCTCGCTGATCCCCAAAACGTTACAAGCCTCCTCGGAGCTTAACCCTTCCACATCCCGCATTACAAGAACCTGCCGCAGCTTGGGGGGCAGCGCCTCGATGGCGTGCTCAAGGAACGTCACGCCTTCCTTGGACAGCGCGAGCCTCTCCGGCGTGTTCTCGTCCCAAGGCTGTGGATACGTCGTCCAGTAACCGGCCCAATGGCCGGTGGTACGGAACCGGGACGGGTCCACGGCCGGCTCGTCTGATCCGTCCACCACGCCGTCGAGGGGGGAAAAGGAGACATGCCGGCTCTCCCGGACGCCCCGCGTCTTGGCCTTGTTGGTCAGGATGCGGAAGATCCACGTCTTCAGCGAGGAGCGGCCCTCGAAGCGATCCAGCCCTTCCAGCACGCCGATCCAGGTTTCCTGGACCACCTCTTCAGCAACGGAATGATCGGATACATGAGCCAGAGCCAGCCGGAGAAGCGAGTTGTGATGGCGATCGACCAGCGCGGTAAAGGCGGCTTCATCGCCGCTGCGTAACCGTTCGAGCAACCGAAGCTCTTCCGGGTCGGCGTTCTGCACCTGGCTCCCTCTGTAAATCTCCTGCCCTACTATATCCATATCCGCTTGGTCTGCCAATGAGACCGCAACCTGTTTCATGGCTTTCCTCCCCGACCCAGAAGATCTTCGATGAAAGCGGGAGCGTTGACCACCCTTACATGCTTGCCGGGGAGGCTCTGAACCATTTCCACCCCGTTCGCATCGATGTAGTCCACGCACGAAAAATCCAACAACACGGTCTGCTTGTGACGGAGAAGCGCCCGACACTCCCCTTCCAGGAGAGCGACCCACTGGTCAAAGAGCTTGCCCTCCAGCTTGAGAATGGCGGGCGATCCATTTTCCGTGATCTTGGTGATGCGCAGCATGGTACGAAGGTACAGCAAGGCCTGTACCATGATGAAAGCAGTCTGGGGCCAACTGTAAGTTATTGAAAAAGTTTCTTAAATCATGAATAGAGGCCAGCGGTCATGGCCTCAGAGGAAGGAATCTATTCCCAATATTTTGGGAGCGTCACGAAATGTTGGGAGAGGAGGGTGGGTCGAGGGGATTCTCGTTATTCGTTAAACGGGAATGCTTCGGGGAGCTTAGCGGTTAACGATTAACGTTTAACGGCATTCTCACGATGCCCGGCGGGCGATGCCGAGCTTTTTCATACGCGCTTCCAGGGTGGTGGGCTTGAGCCCTAAGAGACTTGCCGCGCCTTTTTCGCCGCTGACGCGCCAGCTGGTGCGTTCCAGCACCTCGATGATGTGCGCGCGCTCCATCTCTTCGAGGGTCGGAACGGATGATCCCGCTGAGGCAACGCTTGATTTCGGCAGCCAATCCCCCAATTCCAATTGCGGTCCATGGCTCAGGATAACGGCGCGCTCGATGACATGCTCCAACTCGCGGATGTTGCCGGGCCACGGATAGGTTTTCAGCATCTCCATGGCCGACGCCGACATCGACCCGACCTTCTTCCCCATTTGCGTGGCGTATTTTTTCACGAAATAGCCCGCTAGGAGCGGAACGTCCTGCTTCCGGTCTCGCAAGGCCGGCAGGTGGATCGGAAACACTTTGAGGCGGTAGAAGAGATCGGAACGGAACCGTCCCGCTTGTACTTCCTTCTCTAGATCGCGGTTTGTGGCGGCAATCACTCGCACATTGACCTTCAACGTCTTCGTGCTACCCAACCGCTCGAACTCACCTTCCTGCAGTACCCGCAGTAGTTTCGTTTGCAGGTCGAGCGGGATCTCGCCGACCTCATCCAAAAAAATCGTGGCACGATCAGCCAACTCAAACCGGCCGACCTTGCGGGCCAGCGCCCCGGTAAACGCCCCCTTTTCATGCCCGAACAGCTCGCTCTCGATCAAGCCGGCCGGAATCGCCGCGCAGTTGACCTTGACCAAGACGCCGTCTTTCCGGCTGCTCAGGTGATGGATCGCGCGGGCAATCAATTCTTTCCCGGTTCCTGTTTCGCCGGTGACCAGCACCGTTGCATTGGTGGCTGCCACTTTCTCGATGGCCTGGAACACCTTCTTAATCGTCGCCGAGGTGCCGATCATCTCCTCGAAGTTGTGTGCGCTATGTATTTCCTCCTGGAGGTAGACGTTCTGCGCCTCCAGCCGGGCTTTTTCCTGCTCCATCAGCACGCGCTCCGTGATGTCCACGAACATCGTGCGGGTGTACGTGCCGCTGGGGTCGGGCTTCGACCACCACTGAATCCACAGCGGCTTGCCGTTGTCCTTGCGGCGCAGCTCGAGCACGACACCGCTGGTGTCGGTACCGCATCCGATGGACGCCAACGCCTCGCGCAGGCGGCGTTGGGCGTCGGGCGTGTCGGGAATAAACGATTTGCCATAGGTGCCGTCGACTTCTTCCGGCGTGATTCCCAAGCTTCTCATCGCCGCGCGATTGGCCCGGATAAAACGGGTATCAAGGCCTTCATGCACATACGCAATCGGGGCCTCCTCGAACAAATCACGGAGACGCTCCTCGCTGTCGGCCAACGCCTTCTCGAAACGCAGTCGCTCGATTTCGGAGACGGCCCGCGTGGCGAAGATCTGCATGATCGCCACGGCGCGCGCGCTGTCTTCCATCGGCTTGTCATCCACGATGGCGAAATGGCCGATGACGGCACCGGAGGAATCCACCATCGGGACGCCGCAGTAACTCTCGGCCTTCCAGTCCACGAGCGCGTTATCTTCCGGGAAGAGCGCCTGGAGATTCCGGGGATGATGGGCCGTCCGGCCGTTGAGGACCGATTCGCAGGGGGTGCCGGCCAGGGGCACTTCGAAGTTGGGGGCAGGCTTGCCACGTGCCCAGAGCGCAAGGGAGCGGAAGCGCGTCCGGTCTTCGGCGAACTCCGTCACGAACGCATAGGGCACATTGAGCGCCACGGCCAGGTGCTGCACGAGCGAGGAGAAGAACCGGTCTCCGGTCTCGGCGACCACGCCCTCGACGATTGCACGCAGGCTCAGGTCCTCGCTCCGCATGGTCGCTTCAGACTTCAGGCGCTCCAGTTCCGCGAAAGCCCGCGCCGCGAAAATGCCGAGGATCGCCGTGGCCCGCAACTCGTCCGGCATGGGTTTGTCATCGAGGACGGCGAGATGGCCGACGACATTCCCCGAAGGACCCACAATGGGCACGCCGCAATAACTCACCGCTCCCCAGTCCGCGATCACTTGAACCGTGGGGTACAGGAAGGGCAGCCGGTCGGGGTGATGCACCACGCGACGCGAGAGGACGGCTTCGCACGGTCCACCCAATGGCACCTTGAACGGGGGAAGAAATGCGCCGCGAGCCCAGCCGGCACGTGATCGGAAGTGCGTGCGGTCCTCGCTCAACTCGGACACGTAGGCGTACTGGACCCCGAGCGCGGAAGCCAGGTGCTTGACCAGTGAGGGGAAAAAGCGCTCACCGATCTCAGACTCGACGCCTTCGACAATCGCGCGCAACGCGGCGTCTTCGGTCTGCCCTTGCGGTTCGGCCATGGCCCTCCAGGGGGCTTGGATTCTTGAAGCAGGAGCGTAAGGATAGCACCGTCCGGAAAGGCGAGCAACTTCGGGGGCACGCCCTGCGGGCTCTTGTCGAGGGGCGCTTGGCGGGACTCAGGTCAGCGGAACCCCGCAGCCGACACAGGCCTCGGCCGGCCCGCGTCCCAAGGAAGCAACGCCCGGAGGGGGCACCGCAGGGACCGGCGCCGGCTCGGGCCCCAGGACCAGCCTGGCCCACCAGGACGACCGGTACCGGACCAGCAGCTTGGGTGACGCCAGAAAGAGCGCGACCATCAGGACTCCCAAGGCGATCAGCGGCCATTGCGCCGAAACCACGCTGCTCCCCAGGTAGGTAAAGGCGAACGTCGGGGGCATCATACCGACCAGCGTGGCGAGCGCGAAGGTCCGCAGCGAGATGTTCGTGAGGCCCGCTCCGTAGCTGATGACGTCGAAGGAAAAGATGGGAATCAGGCGGGCGAACAGAACCATGCCCATCAACTGGTGATCGGTGCACTTCTGGCAGAAGACGAGATCGGTCTTGAGCAGCCGGGACATCGTCTCC
>CAYLLY010000128.1:0-5860 GCA_964384595.1 uncultured Nitrospirales bacterium | reverse complement strand
TGGTGTCGAGTGCGGGAACGCCGTCCGGAAAGAGAGCGCGCCAGGTCAGGCAAGAGGCCCCGGACCGCTCGGGAAGCGGAGTCGCGCTCGTGATGCCCCATTCCGGCCGAAGAGGAAGCTCCTCTCGGCGATCTCCGTCCTGGAGTTGCAACGCCGCCTTGGTTGTCCCCGCCGTCCGGCCTCCGGGCGCAACGCCGTCCTTCCTGGGACGGCCGAATGGGAGAGCGACCGAGTCGTCCCGCTTGGTGACCTTCGTGACCGCGCCGCCCGTGACCGTGACGCACAGCCCCCGTTCCGCATCAAAGCAGCGGCGCGGAGCGTCCGATCGTGGCCGCCACGTGACTTGGGCTGATCGGGCCGGGTCCATAAAGAGAGGAAGAGGCTCGCCGCCGGCGGGAGCATCAGGCACGAAGCAGGTCGAGAAGAGCTGGAAGGCCTGGGGAGAAGGATAGGTGGGAATCCCACGGTACCGGAGCAGGCGAGGCGGGCCACCTGCCGTCTGGTCGTCGTAGAGGCCGCGGATCAGCTCGAACGTGGCGCTGCCGGTCCCGGCGAGGAGCGAGTGAAACAGCTCGACGACCGGGAGGAAGTCGATCAGCCCCCAGTGCATGGCCCCCATGCAGGCCATAAAGCGGGGCCGCGAGAAGTCGCCGCCGTCCAATATATAGAACGCGTCCTTTCGATGACGAATCGTCACGCGGCCCTGCGAGTCCAGGGCCAGGCTCTTGTCGTCATAGAAGAAGGCGATCTCGTCCGGCGTGACGCCTAAAGCCTGAGCCGCCATCCCCTGCAGGTCCTTGGTGGTCAGCCGTTGCCAGCCGGGCTTCGTGGAGATGTCGAAGCTCGCCACGTTGACCAGACCTTCGGGCTTGATGCCGACCCACTGGTCCCAATCCAGGTGCAGGCGAGCGTAGAGGAGATTCGGCGGGCCCTGGCCCTCGGCCCGCCATGCGCATTCGTGCAAGGGCGTCCCGCCGGGATCAACGTACAGGATGCGGCGGCCATCTTCTCCGTAGAGGATTCCGTGTCCGGTCGTGGTTGCCAGCACGCGCAGGCCGCTGGTCGGGGATGCAGAGGCAAGATGCCACATCGTGCCTCCCGTCCCCGGTGATGCCACAAGGCTCCCCGCCCGGTTCGCGAGCGTCCGCACGGTCGCCTGGTTTTCAGGAAACACGGCCGCGCCCGGCCTGGTCAACGCCGCAAGGATCATGGAAGGGATCGTCATGCGAGATGCGCTCCTCGCCTGACAGTAGGAGATGGCGCCGTGAGTGTCAAGGTGGGTGTGTTGATTCTCCGAGGCGCGGCAGGCATGATAGAAGGGCGACGTGAGCGGGAGGAGCCCGATGGGTGCAGAGTCCAGACCGATTCTGATCGTGGAGGACGATCCGGTCGATTGTGAAATGATCGAACTGGCCTTCAAGCGGGCGGCCTGCGGGAATCCCATCGTGACCGTCTCGGACGGGCAGGAAGCGCTGGACTATCTGAATGCGGAGGGGCGGTTTCGCGACCGGGGCCGGCAGGACGTGCCCGCGGTGATCGTTCTGGACCTGGATATGCCGTTGATGGGCGGTCACGAGTTCCTCACCCTGCTTAGGGCGATTCCGCATCTCGCGCTGATCCCCATCGTGGTCCTGACGACCTCGCAATTCGACCGGGACCTCATCCAGAGCTATACACTGGGGGCCAATAGCTGTATCACGAAGCCGGGCGACTTCGAGCAGTTGGTCGAGATCGCCCGCGCGATAGGCAGCTACTGGTGCCGGATCAACCGGGCGCCGGAGAGGAGATGATCGCCATGCGACCGGCAGCCCTCTTCCGCCGCCTCTCGGTTCATCGCAAGATGATGTTGATCCTCGGCGTCACGATGGTGCCGGTTGTTGGATTGGTGACCATGTACCTGATCACCGTCCAGCAGTTTGCGGCGGCCGAACATGACGTGGATCGCCTTCTTGCGGTGCAGGTGCAGACCCAGGAGATCGTGGCCCAGATCGTGGAGGTGCAACGAGGCTTCAGGGGATTCGTCCTCACGCGCAACGAGAAGTTCCTGGATCCTCTGTATGCGGCTGAAGAGGGGTTGGACCCCGCCATTCATCGGTTTAAGGAGATGGTCCGGGACGATCCCGAGCAACATCAACGGGCATTAGAGATCGAGACGAAGGTGCGCACGCTCCTTCAGAAGAAGCGACAGTTCATCCACGCCGTCAGGCTTGGCCGGATGCAACCCGTTCAGGAATACATCGAGTCGGGAGAAGGCGAGGCCGCGTTATCCCGAATCCGGGGCGACCTCAATGCGTTCGAGGGCATCCTGAAAAAAATCCTGAGCGATCAGCAGGCCCGCGTGGTCCGATCGGCATCGCTGACGCAATACGGCCTGGCGGTCGTCGTCGCGGGGACGCTGCTCCTCTGGTGGCTCGGGAGCCGTCTGCTGACGCGGAACATCACCCAACCGATCGCCACGCTCACGGACGCGGCGCAACGGTTCGGCGGCAGGAGTTCGGTGGAAGACATCCCTGTCGGCTCGACGGACGAGCTGGGGCATCTCGCTCGGACGATGGAGGACATGGAACAGCGCATCTCCCGATACATCGCGCAGATGGAGGCATTGCACGCCATCGGGAACGATGTCAGCATGATCGGCCCGGACGGCCTGGAAGGTGTGCTCAAGCGGATCGCGGAGCGGGCCGGAAGCGTCCTTCACGTGGATTTGTGCCTCGTACTGCTCTGGAACGAGAAGATCGGCTGCTGGAATGTCGGCGCGGCTTCCGGCGCCTGGCACGAGAGGCTCCGCGGGTCGGTCATGATTCGGGAAGAGACGCCGATTTCCTTCCAGGCCTTCACCTCGGGCACGCCCCAGGTGGCGGAGGATCTGGCCGGCAGACCCGAACCTGTGATTCACATACGGGATCGCTTCGGCGGAAAGAGCTTGCTGGCCGTGCCGCTTCGCAGCCCGGAAGAGGCATTCGGCGCCCTGGCTGTTGCGCCGACGCGAGAGAAACGGGTCTTCACGGACCTGGAGATACGCCTGACGCAACAGTTCGCCGACTTGGCCGCGATCGCCATTCTCAACGCGCGGCTTTACGAGGCCGCCCAGCAACGCGGCGAGGGTCTGCAGAGCCGGCTCCAGGAGCTGGAGCGCTATGCCGCCGATATGGCGCATGATCTCAAGGGGCCCGCCCGCAGGATGGCGGAGTTGGCCTCGCTCCTGCAGAGCGATTACCAAGGACGGTTTGATGAGCGTGCCGACCGGTACCTGGCATGGATCCGGGAAAACGGCCAGCAGCTCATGGACCGGATTGAGGAGGTCCTCCGGCTGGCCCGCATCGGCGCCGTCCGCGAGGCGGTTGAGCCGGTGGACCCCGCCGAGGTGGTGCGGGATGTCCTCAAAGGCTGCTCGGAGCACCTCGAGCGGCAGAGCGTCCGCGTGCAGGTGGCTGACCGGTTTCCGCGGCTGGCATGCAACCGCGTCCATCTGTTCCAAGTGCTGGACAATCTGGTCCGCAACGCGATCAAATTCTCCATAGAAGGACGTTCTCTTGGACTGGAGATCGGAATCCAGGGGACAGGGCTGGAGGCCGTGCTCTTCGTTCGAGACAACGGGATCGGCATTCCGCCTGCCGACCGTGAACGGATCTTCGAACCGTTCGAGCGTCTCGGCCACCAGCAATCGCCGGGCACGGGGATCGGGCTCGCCATCGTCAAGAAGATCATCGATCTGTATCAGGGGCGCGTGTGGGTGGAGTCGGAACCGGGCAAAGGCACCACCTTCTTTTTCACCCTGCCGCTGTTTGGTGAGCTCTCGGCGGCTGTGCCGATCCAGGGAGGAGCGAGATCGTGACCAAAGACAAGCAGCACCTGTTCCGAATTCTCCTGGTGGACGATGAGGCGGCCGACGCGGAGATCCTGCTCCGCTCGCTTGAACAGGAGTTCGCCTCCGACGCGGACCGGAACATGGAGTTCACGGTGGTCGCGCGGGCCGAGGGCGCGCTCAAGGCCATCGAACAGCAGGAGATCCATCTGATCCTAACCGACGTCCGGATGCCGGGCATCGGCGGCATTGAGTTCCTGAAGCGCCTCCAAGCCCTCAATCTGTCCATTCCCGTCATCATGATCAGCGGGCTGAATTCGATCGACACGGCCGTGGAGGCGATCCGGCACGGCGCGTTCGACTACATCACGAAGCCGATCAACCCCCAGGTCCTCTCCGCCCGGATCCATCGGGCGATGCGCATGTCCGAGATCCTGCACCAGAACTGGGCCCTGCGACGCATGGCCATTCCCCCGGAGGGCTTCGAAACCCTCATCGGCGTCAGCCCGGCGTTTCAAAATATTCTTCGGCTGGTGAAGGATGTGGCGCCCGTCCGTTCGACGGTGCTGATCGCGGGAGAGACGGGGACGGGGAAGGAACTGCTTGCGCGCGCCATTCACAACCTGAGCCCGGAACATGACCAACCGTACCAGGTGGTGGACTGCACGCGGTTTCCGGAAGGGATGATCGAGAGCGAGCTCTTCGGCCACGTCAAGGGAGCCTTCACCGGCGCGGTGGCGGATAAAATGGGCTTGCTGGAACTGGCCGACGGCGGCAGCGTGTTCCTGGACGAGATCGCCGATCTGCCGCTGTCGCTGCAGGCCAGGCTGTTGCGGGTGCTTGAGGAGGGAGAAGTGCGGCCGGTGGGCGGGACGAGGTCCAAGAAGATCGACGTGCGGTTCATCGCGGCGACCAACCAGGACCTTGAGGCCCGTGTGAATCGCGGGGAGTTCCGGAAGGATCTGTTCTACCGGCTCAACGTCGTCACTTTGCGGGTGCCGCCCTTACGGGGCAGGCTGGAGGACATCCCGCTGCTGGCCCGTCATTTCCTGATCCAATTTGCGCGTGAGTTCGGCAAGGCCGTCACCGATCTCCATCCCTCGGCCGTGACCGAACTGGTCACCTACAAGTGGCCGGGGAACATCCGCGAGCTGCGGAACGTCATCGAGCGGGCCGTGATGCTCTGCGCGGGCGACCGACTCACAGCGAAAGAGCTGGCCGCCCTCCTGTCTTCTGCCGCTGAAGGGTCAGGCGTGTCGGACGGGTTGGCCGGCGAAGAGTACCTGCGCCTCCCGTATTCCGAGGCCAAGGAAAAAGTGCTCGAAGCCTTCACGCTTCGTTATATCAAGGGGAAGCTGGCGGCTCACGGCGGGAATGTGACCCGCGCGGCCCAGGACAGCGGAGTGCCCCGCCAGCACTTCCAGCAGATCATGAAGCGCTACCTGAAAGAGGACGTGTAAATCCACTAAATATCCTAAGTAATTCTATCTGTTCCCAGGATGGAGCTTGGTTGCTTTATCAGGCAGGAAAGGTAGGACGCCCTAACCCTGCCGTTCTCTTCTTCCCCTCGATTGTCCTGAACCCGTAACAGACTCTTCTCAAGCCATCCCCTAGGCCATCCGCCTGACCATCATCAAACCGCTTTAGCGCCGATGCAAGTCTCTGCTGACACCTCATTTTCTCCATCCTTATCAATTGGTTGAATGCCATATCCTCTCTGGACTGCAAGCCATGACTTGCACCACGACTTTATTGCCCCCACTTGGTTGCCTCCTGAGTCCGTCCGGATAGCTCAATGATCCATTTATTTATCAATGAGTTGGATGGCTGTAATCGATTTGATTAGCCCATTTGGCTATAGAGGCACGCGAATTGAGTACAACTGAAGGGTGATGAAGCAAGTCTGCCGTAAATCAAGCGAAAGTTTACAGATTCAAGCAGTTTTGAAAGGAAGGGGGGTGGGAAAATTTTCACAGGCAGTGGGGGTTCAAGCAGGAACGCAGTGAGGTTCTTTCAACGAGGAGGTCATCCATGTTTTTAACAAGACGGCAATTT
>CAYLLY010000127.1:0-5973 GCA_964384595.1 uncultured Nitrospirales bacterium | reverse complement strand
GAGTGGAGCAAGATCGATGACTGTGGCCCGAACAAGCAATGCAACCTGGAGGACGAATTTCCCCAGCATCCCGTGATGCTGGACGCCTTCCTGATCGACAAGTTCGAAGTCACCAACGCCCGGTACCTCAAGTTCGTGCAGGCCGCCAAGCACCGTCCTCCGGCCAACCCGAAGGATGCGCAGGACCGGACGCGGAATCTGTGGGAGGGCGGGAAGGTTCCTCCGGGGGCCGCCAACCTGCCGGTGGTCAACGTGGACTGGCATGACGCCAGGGCCTATTGCGAGTGGGCCGGCAAGCGTCTCCCGACGGAGGCCGAATGGGAAAAGGCGGCGCGCGGGCCGGACGGCAAGGTGTTTCCCTGGGGCCCGGACTGGGACCGGTCCCGCCTCAACAGCGCCAGCTCGTGGGCGGGTCAGGATCTGATGAGCTACGATGCGTGGGGCGCCTGGTGGGACGCCAAGGGGTTCGACCTGCTCGAGGCCAAGACCCTGGCGGGCGTGCTGAAGCCCGGCGGGAGCTTTCCCAACGGCGCCAGCCCCTACGGCGTCCACGATATGGCCGGGAACGTCTCCGAATGGGTGGCGGATTGGGTCGGGTCTGAGTTTTATCATGCCAGCCCCGACCACAATCCCAAGGGGCCGGAGAGCGGCGAAAAACGGGCGCTGCGGGGCGGCTCCTGGTACAACCACGCCAACGGCGCCCGCGTGGCCCTCCGGCGCGATAGCTACCCCAATCACCGCGCCAACACCATCGGCTTCCGCTGCGCGAAGGACGCGAAGTAATCCGTAATTGACAGGGCCGCCCCAAATCGCTAAGATGATTTTCAGTTCTTAGGGCGTACCAATGATCCGTTCGCATCTCAGACCGATTGCGCTGATGCTGGCGGTGGCCGTCCTCCTGATGTTAGGGGCGACGACCGGCATCGCCTTCGCGCACGAGGTCCAGCATGCGGCCCACCACACGGGAGGCATGCATGCCACGGGCGTCTGCGCGTGGATGTGCGCGACGGCCGGCGCGGTCACGACGGCCGTCGTCCATGCGGCGACCGTTACGCTCAATGAAGAAAACGCGCTGCCGTTCCTGAGCGGCCTGCGCTCGTTCGATTCCTGTTCGACGCTCCAGGCCCGCGCCCCTCCCGTTCTCTCCTAACAACCAACGCAACCCATGTTTGTTGTAGGGACGCAATTCATTGCGCCCCGATGGGCGTGTCAATCACGCCCCTACGGTTGTTAAAGGAGAACGCGATGGAGGTAAAGTACTGTGTCCGGCCGTCTGCGGCCGGACTCGGCGCCCTTGTGGCACTGGCGTTGTTGATAGGCGGAACTTACGAGGCGACCGCAAGCTGCGGGTCAGCCTCCTGTTTTCTCGTCACCGGCTCGGAAGCCGGCGTGCAGCCGAAAGGGCAATTGTCGATGGACCTTCGCTATTCCTATGCGTCAGCGGGTCAGTCGGACGGCGTCAGCGGCCGTGTGGCGGCCGTGGACCAGCGTCGACGGCGGGTCATTCTCAATGAACATCTCGAGCAGCGGACGATCAGCCAGTTTTACACCTTGGACGTGAATTACGGGCTGACGGACCGGCTGACTGTCGAGCTGACCCTTCCCTACCGCAAGTTGAAACACACCCACCTCATTGAAGTGGGCGAAGAGAACGGAGGAGTAGGGAACTTCGAATCGTTTACGGATAACGGGCTGGGGGACATCCGGCTCACGGGCAAGTACAGCATCCTGCCGACCCTGCGGAGCCTGCTCGTGCTCGGTTTCGGCGTGGACCTGCCGACGGGGGACTCCCACGCCAGGAACAGCGAGGGCCAGTTGCAGGAGCCGACCCTCCAGATGGGCCGGCGGTCGTGGGGCGTCGTAGCGTCGGTCCACCAGTCCTATGAGCTGATCCCGCACAGCTTGAACCAGTTCGCGAGCCTGTCCTATCGGCGCACGTTCACGGGCGCGAACTCGTACCGTTTCGGCGACGAGTACGTTTTGAGCGGGGGTGTGAATGTGAAGACACTCAAAGTCGTCACGTTGACCGGCCAGTTCAACTGGCGGTACGTGGTGCACGACGAGTTCACCGGAGACCTGAGGCAGGCCTTGTTCCAGGGGGATGCGGGGTTCCCGGGTGATCCGGAAGTGATTGATCCTGAGTTGAAACGGCGGCCGGTGCCGAACACCGGCTCAACCATGTTGGCGTTTTCCCCCGGCGTCTCGGTGGCGGTGGGCGAGCGAACCACGGTTTACTTCCATGCGCAGGTTCCCATCACGCGGGACTTCAACGGTGGGCTGCAGCAGCAGACCGGGTTCCTGGGCGGCGTGTCGATGGCGTTGAATTGATGCGAGGAGTGCGTATGAGAAAGCTGCTGTTCTCGGTCGTGATGGTCGTGAGTGCGCTGGGCCTGCTCGGCATGGCGGGGCGTCCCCCTCTGGTCGGCGGCCCGGCGCCGGAGATTACGCTCAAGGATCTCCAGGGGCAGGAGGTCAGGCTCTCCGACCTTCGCGGCAAGATTGTGCTCCTGAATTTCTGGGCGACGTGGTGCAAGCCCTGCAAGGATGAGATGCCGGCCATGCAGGCCAGCTACGACAAGCTGCGCGGGCAGGGCCTTGTCGTCCTGGCCGTCAACGAGCTGGAGGATACGGAGAAAGTCATCGAGCACGTCCGGTCCCACGGCCACACGTTCCCGGTGGTGATGGATCACGACAACCGCGTGGCGAACCGGTACGGCGTGGTCGGATTGCCCGCCAGTTTCATCGTGGACCGTCAGGGCATCGTGCGGGAGCAGATCTTCGGCAGTTTGCTGACCGAGGAGCGGATCGCCGACCTGGTCAAACGGTACGGAGAGTCCGCCCCCTCCGCTCGACGCTGAGCATAAAAAGCTCTCTGTTGTAACGAGCACGCCGATTGCGCTATGGTATGAGGCGTTCTGAGTTATAAGTTGTAATCTGTAAGGATCGCCTCAATATGCGGATTCGACCCGGCAGTCTCTTCTTGCCCGTGGCCCTGTGTCTGCTGGCAGGGCCCGCGGTCGCCGCGGATACCAAGGCGGTTCCCAAGGAGCCGGAGGCGGTCCAGCAATTGGACGAAGTCGAGGTGACGGCCTCCCGGATCGCGCCGCCCAGGCGAGCCATCCCCATGCCGCTTCCTGATATGTCCGCCGCGATACCTCTTCCTCCCGAGAGCGTCGGCGTGCAGGTTCAGCCCGAACCGCCCCATCCAGTGCCGCCTCGCTCCCGGTCGGTGCTTCGGGACGACACGGCAGCGACGAAGGGGGTGCGGACCCGTCCCCGCTATCTGGAGGCGATGCGCCCGCCGTATCCCAAACGGGCCCGTGAAATGGGGTGGGAGGGAACCGTCGTGCTGCGAGTTGAGGTCCATGCCGACGGGACCGTGGGCGAAGTCTCCGTCCACCGGACGTCCGGCTATCTCACGCTGGACGAGGCCGCCCTGACCGCGGTGAAACGGTGGCGGTTCGCGCCTCCGACCGACGGCGCGTTCTCGTTCGCGACGGTGGTGGACGTCCCGGTGCGATTTGATCTCAAAGAGCAGGAAGGCCCGCGCGAGGAAGGACGGGGTTCATGAGCGCGCGACTCCGCATCGTGGCGCTTGCCGGAATGCTGGCGCTGGGACTTCTCTGGAACGGCCCCGCATCCGCCGCGGTGGACGAAGCCAAGAAATTTTACAGCCAGGGCATGACCCAGGCGTCCCAGGGCAAGTACGACGTGGCCGCCGAGTCCCTCCGCAAGGCGATCGAAATCCGCCCGAAATTTCCCGAGGCGTACCACCTCCTGGGCATCGTCTACGCGAACGGCCAGCGCCGCTTCGCCGACGCGGCCGACTCCTTCAAGAAAGCCATTGAGCTCAATCCGAATTTCGCCGAGGCCTTTTACAACCTCGGGCTGGTCTATCAGGTCCAGGGCAAGCCGGTTGAGGCCGAGCAGGAATTGAAGAAGGCGCTGGCCACCCACCCGAAGTATGAGGAGGCGCTGATCGCGCTCGCGCAATTGTACGAGCGGCAGCAAGCGTATCCCAAGGCCGTGACGGCCTACGGCCAGATCCTGGCCCTCAAACCGGATCATCTGGAGGCGCTCTATGCGCTCGGCTATCTCTACGAGTCCCAGGGACGGAGCCAGGAAGCCAGGGACCTGCTGACGAAGCTGGTCAAGCTCAAGCCGGATCACGCCGATGCGCACTACCTGCTGGGCACGATCGCCGAGAAGGCCAACAGTTCGCCCGAAGCGGAGCAGGCCTACCGGAAGGCCGTCGCGGCGCGGCCGGACTTCGTGGACGCGCATTACAATCTCGGGTTCATTCTCAAATCGAAAGGCGAGCTGGAGACGGCGGCGCAGGAGTTCAGGACGACCGTGAAGCTCAGGCCGGACTACGCCGACGCCCACATGAATCTGGGCGTCGTCTACGCCCTCCAGCGGAAATTCCACGACGCGGAGCAGGCGTACGAAGAGGCCATTCGCCTGCGGCCGACGTTGGCGGAGGCCTATTACAACCTCGGCGTGTTTTACGAATTCCATATGCGGGATACCGTGCGGGCGCTCGCGACGTACAAAAAATATCTCGAACTGGGCGGCACGGATGAACGGGTGCAGCGCATCGTGCGGGAGTTCAAGAAATGACCGGCCCGGCGGGAACGTCGATGTTGCGCCGGCCGTTCGGCTTACCGGTCGCGCTGTCCCTGGCGCTGCACGGCCTGGCGGTGGCGGCGCTCGGCACCTTCCCGCTGTCCACGAAGGTCACGCCGGCGGTGCCGAACCAGGGGATAAAAGTAGACCTGGTGGATGCCAAACACGCCCCTGTCGCCCGTCTTAAGCGTGTCCGTTCCAAGTCCGGCGTTAAGCAGGCGTCCGCTCCGCACGCACGTCAGACGGCGATGAAGCGGGCGTCGCCGCGCTCCGTTGCCGCGGTCTCCTCGCGCGTCAGGCCCGTTGCTAGGCCTGTGGCCTTGCCGGCGGGTTCGCCGTTTCCGGTGGCGCCAACCGAGCCGGTCGCGGCCGTATCCGAAGCGCCCCCGTCGTTTATGGATCTCCCGCGGACTCTGGCTCCTGCCACGGCTCCGGCCGCCGTCTTTGCTGAGACAGCGACGTTCATCGTGCCGGAGGGGATGGAGCCGATGGTGGCCCTGACTGCGAGTGCAGGGGAGGTGTCCTTCAGCCGTCCCCTTCCCGGAGTCTCCTCCGGGCAGGCACGGCTGCTTCGGGACTCCGCGCCGGAGGCCGGCGCCGTACGATCGAAAGTGCGCTCAGGGAATAACCCGCGTCCCGACTATCCTCGTGCGGCCCGCGAAGCAGGCTGGGAAGGCACGGTCGTTTTACAGGTATTGGTGTTGCCGGACGGCACGGCGGGGCACGTCACGCTGCACAAGACGTCCGGCTACTCCATCCTCGACGAGGCGGCGCTGAACGCCGTGAAGGACTGGCGGTTCATTCCGGCCATGGACGGCAACTTTGCGGTCAAGAGCATGGTCCGCATGCCCGTTCGCTTCGATCTCCGGGCGGCCAACTAACCTCTTCTGTGCCTGCTCCGCGCGTTCACCAGATCAGTGTCTCCGACGGCGGCGTGCCCAAGTCGCCGGTGCCGGAGGCCCGCATCACCGTGAACGGTGTGTCAGGGGATCGGCAGCGAAACCTTGAGGCCCACGGCGGCGTGGACCGTGCGGTCTGTCTCTTCTCCCTGGATGTGATCGAAGCACTGCAGGCCGAGGGCCATTCGATCAAGCCGGGCGCGAGCGGCGAAAACCTCACGATCGCCGGATTGGAATGGGCCGAGCTCAAGCCGGGGGACCAATTGCGGATCGGCGACGCCGTGCGCCTGGAGATCGTGAAGTACACCGAGCCGTGCCGGTTCAACGCGCAGTGGTTCCGGGACGGGAACTTCAACCGCATCAACCAGAAGAAGCATCCGGGATGGAGCCGGCTCTATGCGCGGGTGCTGGCCGAGGGGATTGTGAAGCCGGGCGATCCCGTCACCGT
>CAYLLY010000126.1:0-6014 GCA_964384595.1 uncultured Nitrospirales bacterium | reverse complement strand
CTGCGCACGCCGAAGACGCCCGTCGCTTTCAGGCCGTGCCCGGACTGGAGCCGAACCACGGCCGCCCGCGTGCGGGAATCATACACCCCGGTGACGGGCCCTCCCAGCAGTTCCTGCTTTCGGAGCGCCTGCTGGAGCGCCGTCACCACCGGGTCCTTGCCTTTTCTCGCCCGCAACGGAACTTTGATGCCGGGCACGCCTTTCCACAAGATGAGCGCGTCGCCATCGACATGCTGCGGCAGGTCCGCCCGGCTCACGACACGCCGGCCCGACAGAGGATCAAGAATCACGGCCTCCGTCGGACTGAGTTCCAACAGCACGACGGCATGCCGGAATGCCTTGGGGGTTTCTTTCCAGTCAAGCAGGCAGGGGTAATCAAGACGCTCCAGCAGATCCCAGTTAACCGGCAGCTTGGCCGACTGAAGACCGGACTGCTTGATCAATCGGGCGGGGTCTCGTCCGGCCAGCTTCTCCGCCGTGGCGGAACGAAAGAATCCCCACATCTGTAACAACGAGAGCGTCGCCGCCAGCTTGGCGTTCTTCGGCGTGGCCACGGCGACCGCCGCGTCCGCGGACGTCTGCGGCGGGAAGATCGCCTCCGGAACCGTGACGACCGGATCGTCGGCAGGGACAGCCCCTGGGCCGGCGCCGTTCAGGCTTGCATTGACCTGCATCCAAGTCGGCCCGAGCCAATACAACGCCCCCAGGACCCCGGCGCCGACCAGCGCAACCAGCATAATCCACGACGGCGGGACCCGGACCTTGGGCCGCTCCTGGTCTCTTGCTGTCGCCATGAGAGGGATATGCAAAGGTCGCACATTTCCCTCCCGCTGTCAATGAACGCGTCGGACGTCGCCGCAGCATTCCCTCCGGTCCGGCTTCCTGTTAAGATGCGACGCATGAACCGGATCGCCGTCCATTCCCTGGCGCTGAGCGCATGGCTCCTGCTCTTTCCAGGCACGCCCGTCTCGGCTGCGGATGACGACTTCAAATTGTCCCTGGAGGTGCTGACCAACCTGCTCGCGCATGACCAGGAGCTCGTCCGCGGAGCGGCGGCGACGGCGCTGGCTGAATTAGGACCGTCGGGCACGCAGGCCGCGTTGACGATGGCTCTCCGTGATCCCTCTCCACGGGTACGCACCTTCGCCGTCCAAGCCGCGGGTCGTATGGGACGCGCCGCCGCGCTCCCCGCAGTGCGTGCGGCGGCGGGCGATCCCGACAACAATGTCCGCATCGCGGCGCTGTCCGTCCTGGGACTCTCCAAAGACCCGTCGGTCATCGGCGCGGTCCGGAAGGCCTTGAACGACAAAGACCCCATCGTCCAACTGGTGGCGCACGAAGCCCTGGTGCGCCTCAAGCAGACCCAGACGGTGCAGCCCTTCCTGGCGGCCGCCAGGGACTTCAGCCCCGCCGTGCGCGGCGCAGCCATGGGCATTCTCGGCCGGCTGAAGGACCCGTCGGCCCTCTCGGTGCTGACCTTCGGCCTGCACGACCCGGAGCCCTCGGTCCGCTCGTTTGCCGCCGGGGCCTTGGGCGACCTCGGAGCGATGTCCGCCGTGGCGTCACTGGTGGACGCGCTGAGCGATCAGGACCCCTACGTCCGCAACTTCGCCGCCGCCAGCCTGGGCCGGCTCAACGCCAAGGTGGCCACCCCCGCGTTGTGGGGAGCCGTGAAGGATTCCGACTCGCTCGTCCGTCTGGCCGCGGCGGAAACGCTCGTCCGCTTGGGGGAGGGCGAGGCGGCGCTGGCCATTCGGGAGCTGCTCAAGGATCCTGATTACGGCGTCCGGAGCGCGGCCGTCGGCGCGATGGCCCGGAGCGATCCGAGCCGCGCCATGGCCCTCGCCCTGGAGGCGTTCGATGATCCCGCGCCGCGGGTGCGCGTGGCGGCGGTCCAGGCGCTCGGACGGGTCGGCGGCAAGACAGCCGTCCCCTACCTGAGGCGTGCGCTGTCGGACAAGGACCTCACCGTCCGCGCGTTCGCCGCAGGCCATCTCGGCGCCATCGCGACCGGAAAGAAACCATAGTTGCCGGCTCGGAAGGGAAAACACGATGCTTAAATTCCTGGGGTTCCTGATGGTCGTGGGACTGGCGTTCGGAGCCGGCGTGTACGTCGGCCAGAAAGGGCCGGAGAATGTCCTGCACAAAGCCAAGCAGCTCGGGGCCGACGTCGTCGCCAAGACGAGTTCGGTGGAACGCAGCCTCGCCCTCCGCACGGGGATCGTCAACGCGAAGGAGCGGTTGGTGCAGGCGAAGTCGGAACTGCTCGACAAGAACTACGGCCGGGCGGCCACCGGGCTGGACGAAGCCGCACAGGCCCTGAATACGGCCAAGGATTCCGCCGGCGACGACCTGCGGGGAAGCTTGGAGAAAACGCTGGCAAAGGTGTCAGCGATGAAGACCGACGCCCAGGCGCTCAAGCCGGGCTTGCAGGCGAAAGTGGATGAACTGGTGAAGGAACTGGATCAGATGCTGGCGCGGTAGGGGCACGGCGCGCCGTGCCCCTACAGGTCACGCCGTCCCGGACGTCTCTTCGATTTCTTCCTTGGCCTTCTTGTCCTTCTTCTTCCAGGCCCAGATGATGCGTTCCGCGCGCATCTGGACCGCAAAGTCGGGGTCTTTCATCAGGGCCTTGATGGCGGGCTTGCCCCGCTCGTCGCCGATGGCATCGAGGCCCGCGATCGCCGCCATCCGCACTTCCCACTCTTCGTCATTGGTAGCCTCGATCAACAGATCCACCGCTTCCGGGAGCCCGATCGCGCCGAGCGCCAGGACGGCATGCTTGCGGACGTTCCTGTCCTTGTCATTGAGCACCGCCGTGAGCCGCTCCACGGCCGGAAGTCCCACATCCACCAGCGCCGCCGTCGCGTCGTCCTTGAACTCCTCGTTGCGAAGCTGGACGAACAGCGGATCCAGCACCCGTTCGTCCTTGATCCTGCCGAGGACCTTGATGACATAGCGCCGGATCTGGTACTCGCGCAGAGCCTTGATCAACGGCTCGACGGCGGGGGAGCCGATCATCGCCAGGGAGTCCTCGGCCGCCTCGCGGACGTTCCACTCATTATCGCGTAGCGCCGTGATGAGGGGCGCGACCGCTCGCTCGTCGCCCATCTCGCCCAGGGTGATCGCGGCTTCCTTCCGGCGGAACCAGTCCTTGTCATTCAGGAGGTCGATCTGGATCTCGACCTCGTCCTTGACCTTGGGTTCCGGAGCCTTCTCCTCAACCGGCGCGGCTGCCGTCTCGGTCGGTGCCTCCGCCGCGGCGACGGTCTGTTCAGGCCCCGTCGGCACGTAGGCGGACTTGTCCGACCCGTCGGGCATGGCCGACGTCGCGTCCGCGGGTTTCGGCTCGGCCTTCGCCTTGTCGAGGTCTTCTTTCTTCTTGCTTTCTTCAGCCATGGTGTTCCCTGCCAATCAGCCGGCGGCCGCAGCCGGCGCCGGTGTCGCGGCCGGTTTGCCTTCCTTTTTCTTCCCCTGAGCGCGCGCCAACCGCAACGCCAGGGCCCGCTTCTTGCGCTGCACCCGCTTCAAACGCTTATGGAGGGCGCGGAGCGAGGCGTCCCCCTCGGCATTTTCGGTCTTGGCCTTCCGCGCGCCTACTTTTTCCTTCAGCCGTGTGATGTCCGTCTCGACAGAATCCTTCTGCTTAGCCATGCTGTCTCCAATAGCACCGAAGAAAATCGTTAATCGTTAAACGTTATTCGTGAAAATGCACGGCCTCGACCCGGCCGTTTAACGATTACACGATTAACGTTGACTTGACGGTGAGTGTATCGGGTCGCCTACGGGAGTGTCAATGGAGGGTTACGCGAAAGCGGCTGCCATGCCTTCGACCAATTCCGCATGGTCGGGGTGCTCATCTAAAAACTCTTCAGCTTCAGACAACCGGCGTGCGCGTCGGGGGTCGCGCAGGACGTCCATCGGCCCACGAAACACCGAACCTGACCGGCCGCCGGCCGCGTAAATCGCGGTCTGAACGGCCTGCGCGTCTTCATCACGCACGAGCGTCGCGCTCAGCACGATGTCCAGGCTCTCCTCCGGCTCCTGGCCAGCAGTGCGGCCGGACGAAACGCTCGATCCGCGAGCTCCCATCTTGATCACTTCGACCACGACGGGGAGTGTTCCGGGATCAAGGCCGCCGAGTTGCTCGGCAGCGGCATAGGAAAGGTCGATGATGCGGCCTCTGATGAACGGGCCCCGGTCGTTGATCAACACCTCCACCCGGCGCCCATTTTCGGCATTGGTGACCCTGACCACGGACCCCAACGGCAGCAGCCGGTGGGCTGCGGTCATTTTGAACTGGTCGTAGATGTCCCCCCTGGCGGTCGGCCGGCCGTGAAAACCGCCCCCGTACCACGAAGCGATGCCTCGTTCCAGATACCCGGCATCATAGTCCCCCACGCCTTTGGGAACCGTCATACAGGCCGGCATGGTCAAAATCGAGCAAAGCAAAATACTCTTTAGTATTCGATCGGTTATACCCATTTTCTCCTTTGCCTCAGGTCCCGCCTAAGCAACCGCGCACTACACATGCTGCTCTCTTAGCGCCCAGCGCCCCCGCTGGGTTTGGCTCTTTTGTCAGCCCGTTGATTTGGGTACTACGAAGATCGCCTGAGAGTACAGGCGTCGGATGATATGTATGAAGTATGAATACAGTCTACACAAACTCGCCCTGAGAGTCAAGGCAGAATTGACACGGCTTTCTTCCGTCCCCTACACTGACACACCGTGACATCGCAATCTTCCCAAGAGTTGCATGCGGCGACCCGCGCGACCACCGTCGGCTTCGTGAACCTCGGCTGCTCCAAGAACCAGGTGGACAGCGAGGTGATGCTGGGCACGCTGGCAAAGGACAGCTTCGAGCTGACCGCCGACCCCGCGCGCGCCGAGGTGGTCATCATCAATACCTGCGGATTCATCGAGGACGCCAAGCAGGAATCCATCAACGCCATCATCGAATACGGCGCATTCAAAAAGAACGGCGTCTGCAAGGTCCTGATCGCCGCCGGCTGTCTCTCTCAGCGTTACCAGGAAGAGCTGTTAAAGGCGCTGCCGGAACTGGACGGCGTCGTCGGGACGGGCGACACCGGCCGTATCGCCGAGATCTGCCGGGCCCTCCTCGGGCCGGGCCGCAAGACCCGGCGCGTGTGGGCCAGCCCTCCGCCGTACCTGTACGATGAACTGACGCCGCGGCTGCGGCTCGGCCTGGCGCACTTCGCCTATGTCAAGATCGCCGAGGGCTGCAACCGGAACTGCGCGTTCTGCGCCATTCCGATCATGCGGGGCAAGCAACGCAGCCGCCCCGTCGAGTCCATCGTCGCGGAGGCCCGCGCTCTGGCGGCCGAAGGCGTCAAGGAGCTCAACCTCGTCTCGCAGGACACCATCAACTACGGGGTGGACCTCGGCGTCCGGAACGGCCTCGTCACGCTGCTGCGCGAACTGGTCACGGTGCGCGACCTCCGTTGGATCCGGCCCTTCTACCTCTACCCGCAGCAGGTGACGGACGAACTGATTGATCTCTATGCCGGCGAGGAGGCGATCACCAAGTACATCGACATGCCGTTCCAGCACATCAACGACGCTGTGCTGAAGCGCATGCATCGCCTCGGCGACAAGGCGCATATCACGAAGCTCGTGGACCGCCTGCGTGCCCGCATTCCGGGACTCAGCTTCCGGACCGCGTTCATCGTCGGGTTTCCCGGCGAGACCAAGGCCGCCTTCACCGAGCTCAAGCGCTGGCTCACGGATATGGAGTTCGACCGCGTCGGTGTGTTCCTGTACTCCGACGAGGAAGGCACGCCGGCCGTTGACATGGACGGGAAGCTTGACCGCAAGGTGATGGAAGAGCGGCGGGATGAACTGCTTGCGGTCCAGGAAGCCATCTCGCTGAAGAAGAGCCGGCAGAAGATCGGCAGCACGCTGGAAGTCCTGGTGGAGGGAGTCTCGGAGGAGACGAACCTGCTGCTCGCCGCGCGCCACGAGGGCCAGGCCCCGGAGATCGACGGCGTCGTCTA
>CAYLLY010000125.1:0-6015 GCA_964384595.1 uncultured Nitrospirales bacterium | reverse complement strand
TCTTGCCTGACCTGGCGCGCTCTCTTTCCGGACGGCGTTCCCGCACTCGACACCAGACGCGCCTATTTCGCCGTGCCCATCTACCCCGATGATGACCAGCCGGTGGAAGACGCGATGACCCAGCCGCTCGCGCTGGAGCACATCCTGGACTACCTCGACCGCCTGTCCGCCGCGCCGGGAGGAGCAGGCCCTTCCGGCGGCGTGCTCATCCACGACTGGGACCTCCTCCTGTCGGAGCTCATCGACTGCGCGAACGCCAGGGACTATACCGTCCTTTATACACGTGCGGAATTCGCGCAGCGCCAGGCCCAGCGCCTGTGGGACCAGGCCGCGGCTTCCGGACATCTTCCCGGTCTCCAGCGCGCGTCCTTCCTGCCGGCCGACCGCCACCGGGACGCCGCGTACGCCAAGTCCTACGGAATGATCTACCGGTGGATGCCGTTCGATTCGTACCGGCGACGGGCCGACTGCGAGCGGAGCCTGGAGACGGTGTCGAAAGCGCTCGCCTCTGGCGGCTACGCCATCCTGGTTGGACCGCCCTGGCTGGGGGATGCCTGTTCCCGCGTTTCTCTTCGCGTGCTTGCTTCTGATCCGATCGCCGAAACCGCCGGTGTCCGCATGCACCGGGCCATCCTGCCGAAGGCGCGGATCAACCCGGAGGCCACGCTATATCTCCTCCAAAAGATGTAGGGGCGGTTCGCGAACCGCCCCTACTTGACTGCCGTAGGCCATCGCTTTACCCTCCACGCATGTCGAATATCTGGAATACGTGGAACCGCGAGCATTATCTCGGGCTGGTCCCCTGGTGCTGGATCGAGCTGGAAAGCGCAGACCCGCCCGGTCCCTTTCCCTTCATCGGCGGCATCGCTCCCGAGGTGGCCGCCAGCCTGCACGAGGCCCACAGCCTCATGCAAAGCGCCATTGATACCGCCATCAGCGACGTGTTCGCCCACCGGGGCCCGCTGGACGATCCGGGCCGCCGCGCCCGCCTGGAAGACGCCTATGCGGAGGTGGTCCGCTCACGCTCCCATTTGAGCGCGCACATCCGGTGTGGGCGACAGCCCGACGGCGCGTTCCAGTGGGAATATCCGCGTGATCCCGAAAAATCGGCGACGATGCGCTACGGGGGGCTCCGCGTCTTCAACGCCGTCGCGCGGCAGGCCGTCCCGTTCGGCTTCGACAGGACGCCGTCGCAGGCCATCGGGAAATTCATCGGCCTGCTGGGCGGCACCCATACGGCAGGGGAGATCAGGGCGACGGCCGAGGCGTCCGGGGCCGGCCAGGCGGGAACCCTGACCACGTTCCTGGAAACGCTGAGCGGCATGCAGTGTCTGACCGTCTCCCCGCGCTCGTCGCTGCACGCGCATTGGCTCGCCGCCACGCACGACCGCGACGTCATCCATCTCGGCCATGCCGCCCTGCTGTACCGGCAGCAGGACCGGTTCTTCCTCTTTGATCCCTGGCTGATGCCCTGGCTGGCCGAATCGCCGATCCCGTCGCTCTGGGGCTCGCTGCTGCCGCGCCCGTCCGCCATCTTTCTCACGCACGACCACGACGATCACGCCGACCCGCGGACGCTGCTCACCATGCCGAAGGATATTCCGGTCATCGTCCCCAGCAGAAAAAACCGCCGTCACTTCTACTACGACTACCTCTCGCTGCTGCGCGACCTGGGCTTTACGCGGGTCATTGAGCTGGCGCACGGCGAGACGTTTCCCTTCGAGGGCGGCTGCGTCGCCTCGGTCCCGTTTTTCGGCGAGGACCCCTGCGACATCGAAATGCCCCGGAACTGCTACCTGGTTTCCGATCGGGGCCGTAATGTGCTGGCGCACGTCGACAGCGGCCCGACCAATGCCGGCCGCTCGGCCCTGTCGGAAGGCGTCATCGAACGGCTGGTCAAAGACTATGGGCCGATCGCGACCCTCTTCGCCTCCCAGCAGCAGCTGAAGGAGCTGCGCACCTATGCCGCGCACGCGTGCCTCTCCGCTCCGGGCACGTGGCTGGAGGCCGGGGAGAACGGCTTCCTCACCAACAAGTACCTGGCGGAACTGGCGGCCACCGCGAAGGCGCGGCTGTTCGTGTCCTATGCCACCGGCGGCGCCGACTGGTATCCGGATCACCTCTCCTTCACGTTCAGCCGGCGCAACCCCGCCCGCACCGCGCTCCTGACCGCCAACTGGGAGCCGCCGGAAGCCCTCAAAGACCTGCTGGCCCCATCCGGCTGCGGCTACCACCTCAGCCGTGCGCTGGACATCTTCCGGCCCACGGCCGACGGCGGCACGGCGGTGGTCTCCGCCGGCGAGACGCTGTTTCCGCTCAATCTCTACCGGCTCGATTTCGGCGACCCGCCGTTCATGAAGAAACGGTAAGGGGGAGTTGCAAGAAGATCTTGAAAAGGCCCTCGCACTCTTCGAGCTGACGGAGCCCTTCACGCGGGAAGACTTGGACAAGAAGAGCCGTGAACTACTCCTGACCTGGCACCCCCACCGCTACGCCATGGTCACCAACAACCCCCGCAAGTACATGGCCAAGTACACACAAGCCGAGGCCATGACGAAAGAGATTCACGCCGCGTACGCGCTGTTGATCGAGAGATTGGAAAAGAAGGAGAGTACTTAAGGCGTGGAGTGGGAGTGCACGCGGGCCATGGACTGCTCGCCCTCTTCGCCGCGCGCGACCGGCCAGGTCACGAGACCCGAAACGCCGGCCCCGACTTGCGCCGCCGTCGCGTAGATCTGCGGCAGCTTGTTGCTGCCGAACTTGGAGATGTAGAGAAACACGTGCTCGCGGGCGTTGACCCGCACGGCCCAGGGCGCGAAGTCGTTCTGATAGAACTCCTCGCACATCTGCATCGCCTCCAGACAGGTCACCCCCCCCGACTCATTGAGCGTGTAGTAGTAATCAAGCGGCAGGTCGTACTCTTCCTGCTTGTGGATCGTGATCCCGAACTTCTCGGGGGTCCGCACCATCGGCGTATGGCGGTACGCCACGAAGTAGAACAGCTCCACGGAGTTGATGTTGTCTTTGTTGTCGAGGAGAAACTGCCGCGTCTCCTCGGCCTCTTCGCGGGTTTCTCCCGGGAAGCCGTAGAACGCCATCACATGGTTCCAGATGCCGGCCTTCGCGGCCTCACGCAGGTTGTTCACGATCACGGACTGCTTGACGTGCTTGTCCATCAGGCCCAGCACGCGCTCGTTCGCCGATTCCATCCCGTAGTAGAGCGTGCAGCAGCCGGACTTGGCCGCCAGCGCCCAGATCTCCGGGTCCTGCAGCGTCTCCTCGAACCGGATCAGGGTCGTCCACTTGATCCCGACGTTCTGCTCCACCAGCATCTGGATGACTTTCTTGAACAGCGCCGGCGGGTAGGACTCGTCGGCGAAGAGGAAGTGCTCGGCGTGATATTTCTCCTTGAGCGCCTTGACCTGCCGGACCACCTCATGCGCCGGCATGCCCCGGTACTGGTCGAAGTACCCCTGCCCGTGATCGCAGAACGTGCAGCGTCCCCAGTAACAGCCGCGTGTCGCAAGGTACGGCAGGATGCGGACCGGCACGAAATAGCTGTCCAGCGGGAACCCGTCGAAGTCGGGCAGGGGCAGCGCCGTGGTCTTCTCCGTAAAGACCTCGATGTTGACGTGAATCGCGTCCCCGTCTCGATACATGAGATTGGGCACCTTCGCCATCTCCCGCTCGCCGGCCAGCGCCTCCAGCAGCCACAGCAGCGCGTGCTCCCCCTCGTACATGATCGCGGAGTCGAACACCCGGGCGAAGAACAGCCCGTGCTTGGGCAGCTCTTCCTGGAGCCGCGTGATGATGTTCCCGCCGACCGTGACGTGAATCTGCGGGAAAGCCTCCTTGATCATCTTGCAAAAGGTCAGCCCGGCCTGAAGCTGCATCTGGGTGCCGAGCGACACGCCGACGACATCCGGCGCCTCGCGGCTCACCGCCGGCAGCACGAGCTGCCGGCACACGTCCCGGTACACGTTGACCTGCTCGTCGTCCAGACAGGCGAAGATCTCTTTCGAGACGCCCGGACGGTAGCCGAGGTTGCTCTCCATCGGATAGAAGACGAGTGAGGCCGGGTAGTAGGCGGCGGAGATGTACCGCATGACCTCGCGGAACGTGTTCAGCGCCCATTCCAGCTTGTCCGCGTCGTAGAAGTCTTCGCCGCGGGTGATCCGCTTGGCTTTGTCCGCCCGCTCCGCCAACTCGATCACATCCACCGCGGCCGCGGCGTCCAGGCACGCTTTCTGGGCCTCCTCCTGTCCGGTCAAGCCGGCCGCGGCTTCCTTGGCCTCCAGGGCTCGCCGCTGGGTGGACATGCGGGCCATGACCCAGATCAGGAAAGTGTCCGTGAAGAAGTGGTCGTACATCTCGATGTTGACGTCCTTCTGCACGACCTCGTGCCCGTTCTGGCGGAGGACCGCCGTGAGACTGGGCAGCGCCAGATAGGGCGCCGTCGGCACCCACTCCGGCGGGAACAGGAGCATGGTCTTCAGCTTGCGCCCGCTCCCGTTCTTCCGAGAGGGTTTGTCGATCTGGATGACGGGATCGGCCATGCGGGAGGGCTAGGCTCCGACGCCGCTGAGGTTGCCCGCATCCACTTCAGGCGGCCTGAACTGGAGGGCCGGCAGCTTGCTGGTGCCGAAGTGCGCGATGAAGAGGAAGATGTATTCGCGGATGAAGATCTTCAGGTCCCATCCCCGATAGTGATTGCGTTCGAATTCCTCGAAGACCCGTTCCGCCTCCTCGACGCTGAGCCCCTCTTTCACCGTGAAGTAATAGTCCAGCGCCAGGTCCCACTCGGGATTGATGTAGGGCGTGACGCCGAACTTCTCGGGGTTCTTCGCGACCGGCGTGTGCTTGCTGAGATCGAACGTCCCGAATCCGATCGAGTGCACGAGGTCCTTGTTCTCCTCGAGGAACCGCACGGAATCGTACGCCTCCTGGCGGGTCTCGCCGGGAAACCCGAAAAAGCCCATGCAGTGGTTCCAGATGCCGGCGTCGGCCGCGAGCTTGAGGCTCCGTTGGATGACCTCCTTCGTGGTCGCCTTGTCCATGAGCTTGAGCACCCGCTCGTTGCCGGACTCGTAGCCGTAATGGAGGAACTTGCACCCGGAGGCCCGCGCGTCTTCCCAGACCGCCTCGTCCGACAGGCTCTTCTCGAACCGCATATGGGTGGTCCAGGCGATGTTCATGTTGGTCTCGACGAGCTTGCGCGTCAGCTTGCGGAACAGGGCCGGCGGATAGGACTCGTCGGTGAAGTGGAAATGGCGACAGTTGTACTTTTCCTTGAGACCGCGGATCTCCTCGATGATCTCGTCGATCTTCTTGGTCCGGTATCCGGCCGTGTAGCCCTCGCCGTGGTCGCAGAACTCGCAACGGCCCCAGTAGCAGCCGCGGGTGGCCAGGTACGGCAGGATGCGGTGCGGCACGAAGTATTTCTCCAGCGGCAGCCCGTCGAAATCCGGAGGTGGCAGCGAGGACATGTCCTCGGCGTAGCTCGAGGGCGAGGTCTGGATGCCCGACGCGTCTCGATAGATCAGGTTGGGAATGCCGTCCAGGGAGCGCCCGGCCCCGACCGCCTCGACGAGTTGGAGGAAGGCGGTCTCCCCCTCGTACACCACGGCGCTGTCGAACAGGGCGAAGAGCGACGGCTTGTTCGGCAGCACGTCGCGCAGACGGGTGACCGTGTTGCCCCCGATGGTCACGTGGATGTGCGGGAAGTGCCGTTTGATGAGCGCGCAGAACGTCATCGTGGAGAACAACTGCTGCTGCAGGACGATCGAGATACCGATCACATCCGGCCGCTCCGCCTCGATCGCCGGCTTCAGGATCTGTTCGAACACGTCGCGGTAGACATTCACCTGGGTGTCCTCGACCGCACCCAGCACGTCGGAGGACATGAAGACCTTGTACGAGAGGTCGGTCTCCATGGGCGGCATGCAGATACGAGCGGGCGTGTAGACCAGCGAGATCGTCTCCGTCACTTCCCGGAACGTGTTGATCGCCCACTCC
>CAYLLY010000124.1:2192-6109 GCA_964384595.1 uncultured Nitrospirales bacterium | reverse complement strand
TCGGAAATGAATTAATCCAACGAGTTGGACGTCTCGGATGGTGGTCAACCCGAATTCTTAGACAGTGCGCCTATCCGTCGTTCGAGGGTGGTCCGATTACTCTTCGATAGCGGCCCTCTCGATAAATCCCGAGATCGACGTGATGCGCCATAAGCAGACATCGCGTCCGCTTCCGTGCACATGCCATCTGGGTTGTTTCGCACAAACCCGTCGCGGTCGAGGCCGGGCTTGGCCGCCGTTAGGGCAATCCCGATCACTGCCGCTCTCCATCCGATAAGGTCCGCAGCGAGGGCATTTCCCAATTGTCGGAGATATGGTTGATCACCCGCCACGAGCATCTTTGACTGCATTGGCATACCAGGAACGACCAGCTCTTGTTGCGGCAACGCTCGATTCATTACCGTTGGCAGTTCTCTAGCCTTGTAAGGTTCCGGTGAACGGATTGACAATTCGCGGTGGCATCAAACATTCAACATTCGTGTCCAGAGAAGAGGGCGAGATTTGGGAAGCGGTGAATCTGTGTGAACTTCACTGCAGAGCAGTGAAGAGGCACTGTGGGTCCCGATGAAGTTCGAAAGCCGTGCTGGCCTGATGTATACAAGCCCAATCAGTCCTCCTCGGGTGTTTTCCGCGAATCGAGGACCGATGTGTCGTTCGTACTTTGGGATGTCTGTCGTCGAGTCGTTCCCGTATAGCTTTGAGGATTTCAGGGTCATGACCAATCAGATACCCCAAGACGGCGGGCGACCGACCGAAGGTTCACCTCACCAGCCGCCGCCGAAGGCCCGATAGATGGAGACCAAGGCTACGCGTACCGCGGTCTCAGCCTTGGTCCGTTCGTCGCTGGCTGAAAGCCTTGTCCGCTGGGCGTCGAGTACTGACAGGAAGTCCGCGGCACCGCGTTGGTAGAAGGCTTGAGCGTGGGCGTGGGATCGTTCCGCCGCCGTCTCGGCCAGGATCAACTGCTCGCGGCGCTCCAGAGCCGAGGCATGCGCGACGTAGGCGTTTTCCGTGTCCTCCAAGGCGAGAAGAAAGGTCTTCTCGTAGTTCGCGGCGACTTGATCGAGCCGCGCATCCGCCGCAGTGATATGAGCTCTTATGCGACCAGCATTGAATATCGGTGCCGTGAGACCTGAGCCGAGCGCATACACACTTTCCGCCAGACTCGGAACTCCGCCGACCGCCAGTGCACCGAAACCGCCGCTCGCCGAGAGTACGAATTTTGGAAACAAATCCGCTCGTGCCGCACCAAGGCTGGCGGCTGCCGCACTGACCTCTGTCTGTGCAAGCCGCAGATCCGGTCTCTGCTCCAGCAAACTCGAAGGCAGGAGCCTGGGGATACTCGGCAGGGTTACAGGCAGCGGCATGGAATGAGTCAACCGGGCTTCCAAGCTCGCTGGGGTTTCTCCTAGCAGTACGCTGAGTCGATGGATCAAGTTTTTCGCGGTGCTTTTCAGGATTGGCAGTGTACCCACCGTGCTGTGCAGCAGAGTCTCTTGACGGGCCACATCCATATCATTAACCAATCCAGCTTTATAGAATGCTTGCACGGCTCTCAAGCGTTCACGCTGGACCTCAATGTTTTCCAGCAGGATGTTGGTACGTTGCTGTATCCCGCGCAGCTCCAGATAATTCGTCGCCACCTGGGCCAGTAATCCCACTTGCACTGCGCGCTGGGTCTCTCCGGTTCCCGCCGACTGAGCAACGGCAGCCTCCGCTTCAAGATGTCTGCCTCCGAACACGTCGATTTCCCACCGTGCCGCTAGTCCGCCGGTGACCAAATCGGCGGTGGGCGTGATCAGCTCGATGCCCTGTTTGCCCGGCACTCCGACGACTCGGTCTATTCTCTTTTCCCGACCGCCGAAAGAGAACAGATCGATGCTGGGGTAAAGCGCCGATTCGGCGACGGTGGACATGGCCTTGGCTTCACGCACGCGCGCCTTCGCGATTCTGAGATCGTGGTTAGCGGCCAGTGCTTGGTCGATCAAGTCATTCAACACGGAATCGCCGAACCCCTTCCACCATTCGCTGAGATCCTTGGGTGCCGAGACCGATTGAGTAGCAGGGGCGTTTTGCCAGCGTTCCGGAACTATGAGCGGCACGCGGTCGCTGACGCGTGTCGGCGTGCAGCCATCAAGCCCAATCAGGGCCAGGGATACAATCAGCGCTGAATGCCAGGCTTTCATACGACACCTCCCGGAACAGCAACCGGCTGTTCCTCTGGCGTACCGTTATGCATTGGATAAAACGGAAGCGCAGTCTCTTGGCTACTCGCCTGAGGCGTCCGTTCGACCTTGAACCACGCGGCATAGAGAGCTGGGAAAAAGAAGATCGTGAGCGCGGTGGCTACCGTCAGCCCGCCCATGATGGCGATCGCCTGGGGCCCGAAGAAGTCGTTGCGCGACAGCGGTATCATGGCCAGGATGGCCGCCGCCGCGGTCAACAGGATAGGCCGGAAACGCCGCACCGTCGATTCGACGATGGCGGACCAGGTGTCGCGTCCGGCCTTTTCGTCCTGTTGGATCTGATCTACCAGGATCACCGAGTTGCGCATGATCATGCCGGCCAGCGCGATGATGCCGAGCAGGGCCACGAAGCCGAAGGGTGCCCGGAACAGCAGCAGGGCGAATGCCGCGCCGATCACCCCCAAGGGCGCCGTGACGAACACCAGGAAGGTCCGGGACAGATTCTGTAACTGCACCATCAACAGAACGAGCGTAGCGATCACAACCAGCGGTATCCAAATCAGGATTGACTTCTGGCCAATCCAGGCGTCCTCCTTGGCCGGGCCGGTTTCGATGAAATAGCCGGCCGGCAGTTGTTCTTCGATGGATTTGAGCTTAGGGGTGATTTGCGCCGCCACGTCGGGTGCCAACATACCGTCGACCACGTCGGCTCGGACCGAGATAGTCGGAAAGCGGTTCCGGCGCCAGCGCACGCCGTCCTCGAACACGGTTTCGAACTTGACGAATTGCGCCAGCGGTGCCGATCGACCGTTGGCCATCCGAACCGTGACATCGGGTAATCCGTCGGCGGTGACGCGCAGGTTCTTTTGCGCTCGCCAAACGATGTCGATGAGCTTGTCGTCCTCGCGGAACTGCCCGACAGCGATGCCCGAATAGTGAGCTTGCAACGCTTGCGACAGGCCTGACGTTGACACTCCGAGTGCGCGCGCCTTGTCCTGGTCGAGCACGAGACGGAACGAAGGTATGCGCTCATGCCAGTCGTCGTTGACATCCACCGTATTGGGGTTGGCGCGCACGACCTCGGCCACCCGGTCAGCGATGGTTCGAAGGAGCGTGGGATCTTCACCGAACACCCTGAACACCACCGGATAATCCATCGGCGGCCCGACGTTGAGGCGCATGACACGTCCGCGGACATCCGGGAAATCCGTGGCGAGGGCCAGCCGAATGCGTTGCATCACCCGTTCGCGGGCTCCGTTGTCTTTGGTCATCACCACAAATTCGGCCAAATTGGTATTCGCCAATTGCTGGACGATGAGCAGAAAAAACCGCGGACTACCGCCACCCAGATAGGCCGCATAATTCACCACGTCCTCGTCCTTGGCGAGAAGCGCCTCCATACGTTTGGCGGCGGCTTCGGTTTGCGTGAAGGAACTGCCCTCCGGCAACCAGAGGTCGATGATGACTTCTGGTCGGTTAGAGAGCGGGAAAAACTGTTCGGGCACGTGGGCCAGGGTCGCGACGCCGATGCCGAACAACGCCACCGTGCCGATGATGACTGTCTTGCGATGGTCAACACATGCATCTACCCAACGGCGCAGACGGTTATAGAACGGTGTATCGAATAGGTCGTGGCCGAGCATATCGCCGTTCGCCCGGACCTTGAGCACCAGAAAACCCAAGTAGGGCGTGAAGACCACCGCGCCGATCCACGACAGCAACAGCGAAATA
>CAYLLY010000124.1:0-2092 GCA_964384595.1 uncultured Nitrospirales bacterium | reverse complement strand
AGATCGACTTTCTCGACATTCTTCACGCGCAGGATTTGCTGACGGGTCGAATCGACAGCCTGTTTTAGCTCGGCGTAGCTATAGCTTTCGCCAGAAAAAGCATAAAGGAAGCTGTAGGTATCGCCGAACTCGTCATTGAAAAATGGACCTACAATGCCGGACGGCAGCCACATGCGAATGTCGCCCACCTTCTTGCGCACTTGATACCAGAGCTCGGGAATGTCTTTGCGCGGTGTATCTTCACGGGGCGTGACAAAAATGACCGATTCGCCAGGCTTCGAGTAGCTGCGCAGGAAGTCCAGGTTCGGCAGTTCCTGAATTTTCTTTTCCAGCCGGTCGGTCACCTGCTGTTCCACTTCCAGCGCGGTGGCGCCGGGATACATGGTTTTGACGACCATCACCCGAAACGTAAACTCCGGATCTTCTTGCTGTCCCAGCCGGACTGAGGCAAACATTCCGCCCAGCAGCACCAGCACCATCAAAAAACCGGTGAAAGCGCGGTGTGTGAGTACCCATTCGCTCGGATTGAAGTCTTTCATGGCTGACGCCTCCTGCTTTCGGCGCTCTCTCCATTCAAGGCCAATGCGTTCGCTTCCGGCAAGCGCACGGCCTGTCCTTCCGCAAGGCGGTGGACGCCGGCGCTGACCAGCAACTGCCCGGACGTGAGTCCCGTCACGGCAACGCGCTCCCCATCCAGGGTTTCAGTGACCTGAACCGGCACGGATCTGACCGTGCCGGCCCGCTCGTCTACCAGCCACACATGCGGTTGTCCCGGCTTGTTCTGCGGGGTAAACACGGCCGAGAGCGGAACGGTCATTCGAGAGGGCGTGTTCGAAGGAAGCCAGACTGTCGCCGTCATGCCCAATTGCGCGGCTTCCTGGTCCTCAAGTAGTGCAGCTTTGACACGATACGTGCGGCTGGCCGGGTCGGCCGCCGAGGCGATCTCGCGGATTTGGCCCTTCAGGCGCCTTTCGTGATCGGCCCACAGGGTGATGCTGATTGCCTGCAGGCGTTTGAGTCCCGGCAGGCGATGCTCGGGGACATCGAAATGAATATCCTTTTCGTCGAGTTGAGCCACCTTAACGACGGCCTGACCGGCGCTGACGACCTGCCCCGTCTCGACTTCCAGTGCCGTCACCACGCCGTCTCGGTCGGCCGATAACTTGGTGTACGCTAATTGGTTGACCGCTTGGCCCAATTGGGCTTCGAGCGCAGCCGCCCGTTCTCGCGCCGTGGTGTAGGCGGTTTGGTGGCGGTCGAATTCAGGTGGGCTGATGACCTTTTGAGCCAACAGCTCACGGTATCTCGCCACATCGTCTCGTAAGAAGTCCCGATTGACGACTGCGGAGGCAAGCTGGGCCTGAAGGTCCTGCACGGCGAGGCGGTAATCGTTTTCATCCAGCCGTGCCAGCACCTGCCCCTTGCGCACGCGGTCGCCCACGTCGACGTGTCGCGCCAACAACTTGCCGGCCACGCGGAAAGATAAGGTTGTCTCATAGCGCGCCCGCACGTCTCCGGCGAAACTCATTACACTGTCAGCCTGGTCTACGATTCGGGCGACCTTCACGGGCCGGGAAACCAACCGGGGTTGCCTGTCTTGATGGGTGCACCCAAGGATCGTCATCGACGGCAGAACGAAGAGACCAACGAGACACATGGAGAGACACGTAAGGTTGAGTCTAGCGAGTTTCATGATGTTCTCCTTGTGAGCAATGTATTTGTATATGCAAGCATATAATCAAAAAAAAGCCCTACCCTGACGGCACTTCCATTGCAGCAAGCTTTCGCAAGAGTGCCGCGCCATCATCCCCAAGAAACTTTTCCGTTCGAGTTTGGGCCTTTCGCCAAGACCGACCGATTTGATTCAGCAGGTCACGACCTTGGACTGTAACCTGTACCGGGAGGCCCCGGCCGTCTTCCCCATCCGCAATCTCTTTGATCCAACCATTGGTCAGCATGATCTTCAGATTCCGGGTCAGCGTGGATGGGTCGAGGTGAAGACGTTTCCCAATGTCGATACGCCGAATGGGGCCAGCCTTTGCCACAAAAACCAGAAGATTAATCTGGGTTGCTTTCAGGCCGAATGGACGGA
>CAYLLY010000123.1:0-6144 GCA_964384595.1 uncultured Nitrospirales bacterium | reverse complement strand
TGGGCTTCGACCGGCAGGCCCGTCAGCATGGATGTGAACGCCGGCAGGGTCAAGCTGGGAGTCACGGTCTGCGCCTTCAGCGTGTAGGATCCTCGCTTGATGAGGCCCTCCAAGGCCGGCATCTTGGCCTGCTTCAGCGCGTCGGGCCGCAGCCCGTCCACCATGATGAGCACCACATTATCGGCGTAGGCCGGCGCCCCCGCGGCCGAAGCCTCCGTCATGAAGAAGAGGCTGATGCAGAGCAAGGCGACGATCCTGCACAGCGCGATGCGAACGCGGAATGTCATGTATGGCCTCCATGGTGAATGAAACGGCAAAAGCCACGGCATTCTACACAATGCGACGAACGAAATACCACAGTTCTTGACTCTAGGCCGACCCTTTTGTAGAGTGAGCGGGCAAGTGCGCTCTCCCGGTCATGTGGAGGTGGCGGTGGCGGATTCCCCGGCCTCGGTGATGCCCTTCGCGGCGCAGGCCGTGCCGTTTCATGAGATGCTGGCGACGGGCAAAATCCCCGAGGGGTTGCTCGCGAGCCCGTACGTGGCCGAGCAGTTCGTCGAGCGATTGGTGCATTACGTGCTCAGCGTTCCGGCCGGCAGCTATTCGATGGCCAACCTGTCGAAGCTGCTCGAACAGGTGGACCCCCGCCAGCAGGTGTCATTTTTTCATAAGCTGAAGGAAACGAGCCCCGAGAGCCTCAAGCATTTCGCGCCCCTCTATTACGGCTTCATGTCCGAGTTCAGCGACCTGCTCTTTACCTGAGCCCGGCCTGTTTGAAATCTCCCCCTGTTCGGCATACACTGCGTACCTTATGGGCTCGTCTGTAGATGCTTCGCGGCGCGGGCCGCGCGTCGTTGAACGACAAGGCTGCCATGCCGGAGGGCCAGGCGTGAGCACGGTTCGCATCAACAAGTACTTCACGGAGCAGGGCTTCTGTTCGCGCCGTGCCGCGGACAAGATGATCGAGGCCGGCCGTGTCCGGATCAACGGGCGCGCGGCCGTGCTGGGCGACCAGGTCACGGACGGTGACGTGGTGGCCGTGGATGGGCGTGTGGTGAAGAGTCGGCCCCGTGCCGTGTATCTGGCCTACCACAAGCCGGTCGGGGTGACCTGCACGACGGAGCGGCGTGTGCAGGGCAACATCCTCCAGGCGGTGGGCTATCCCGAGCGCATCTTCCCCATCGGACGCCTGGACAAGGACTCGTCCGGCCTGATCCTGTTGACCAATGATGGGGACATCGTGAACCTCATCCTTCGGGCGGAGTTCGGGCATGAACGGGAATATGCAGTCACGGTGGAGCGGCCCTATGCGCCGACCTTTTTGCGTTGTCTGGAACAAGGCGTGCCCGTGCAGGGCGAGAAGACCAGGCCCTGCCGGACCGCCCGGGTGGATGCCGTCACGTTCAGGATCATGCTGACGGAGGGACGCAACCGGCAGATCCGCCGCATGTGCTCGGCTCTCGGCTATCATGTGGTGCGTCTGGTGCGGGTCCGCATCATGCATATCCGGCTGGGGGATCTCCCGGTCGGAAAGTGGCGGGAGCTTACGCCCAGGGAGCAGGAAAGGTTGATCGCCGCTGTCGGTCTTTCAGAAGAAAAGGCCGCGTCATGATTTCCCCTCGCGTCCTTCTGCTCATTCCTCCGCTGACCCAGCTCAACACGCCCTATCCCTCGACCGCGTACCTGTCGGGTTTCTTGAAGCCGCGCGGCTATGAGGTTTCCCAGGCCGACGTCGGGATCGAGATGGTCCTTGCGCTCTTCTGCCGGAACGGGCTTGCGCGTGTGTTCGACCGGCTCCGTCGGACGCCGGGAGGTCTCCCCGGTGAAGCGCGGCAGATGCTGGCATTGCAGCGAGCATACCTCGACTCGATCGACGCCGTGATCGGATTTCTTCAGGGGCGGGACCCGTCGCTGGCGCCGCGTATCTGCCAGGGCGGGTTCCTTCCGCGGGGGCCGAGATTGGCGGCTGCCGCCGACCGGACGCGGGCCCTCGGCGCGCTCGGCACGATGGATCGGGCCCGCCATTTGGCCACGCTCTATCTGGAAGATTTGACCGATCTGGTCCACGAGACCGTGGCGCCGCACTTCGCCATCAATCGCTATGCCGAGCATGTGGGCATGTCGGCCACGTCCTTCGATGTGATGGCGCGCGCCCTCGCCGAGCCGCCCGGCTTGACGGATGAATTGATGCTGGAGGCCCTGTGGCGGTCCGTGGACACGGCCGATCCGTTCCTCGTCGGCCTGACCGTGCCGTTCCCCGGCAACCTGTACGGCGCATTCCGGATCGCCCAGGCGCTCAAGGCGCGGCGTCCCTCCGTGCGGGTCGCGCTCGGCGGGGGGTACGCCAATACGGAACTCCGGCGGCTGGGCGATCCGCGCGTGTTCGACTATGTGGACTATGTGACGTTGGACGACGGCGAGCGCCCGCTGTTGTGCCTCCTGGAGCATCTTTCGGGGAAGCGCGACGAAGCCGAGCTGCGGCGGACGTTTCTGCGGTCCGAGGGGAAGGTCGTTTGGCGGGACGGCGCCCGCGACCCCGAATTCGGAATGTCGGACAGCGGCACGCCGACGTATGCGGGCCTGCCGCTCGATCGGTATTTGTCCGTCCTGGACACGCTGAATCCCATGCACCGGCTCTGGTCCGACGGCCATTGGAACAAGCTGACCGTCGCGCACGGCTGTTACTGGAAGCAATGCACCTTTTGTGACGTGGGATTGGACTACATCGGCCGGTATGAGGCGGCGCAGGGTGAAGTCCTGGCGGATCGCGTCGAGGCTCTGATCGTCGAGACGGGGCGACGCGGGTTCCATTTTGTGGACGAGGCGGCGCCGCCGGCCGGCCTCAAGGAACTGGCGCTGACGTTGCTGGAGCGCGGGGTGACGATCTCGTGGTGGGGGAACATTCGCTTCGAATCGGCCTTCACGCCGGACCTCTGCCGCCTCCTGGCCGCCTCCGGGTGCATCGCCGTCAGCGCCGGACTGGAGGCGGCCTCCGACCGGCTCCTGGAGGCCATGAAGAAGGGCATCACCGTGGGTCAGGCCGCGCGCGTCGCGGCGGCTTTCCGTGAGGCCGGCATCCTGGTGCATGCCTATCTCATGTACGGGTTGCCGGGCGAAACGGTCGCCGAGGCGGTGGACAGCCTGGAGCGCGTGCGGCAACTGTTCGCGCATGACCTGATCCAGTCGGCGTTCTGGCACCGGTTCGTGGCGACGGCCCACAGCCCGATCGGGCTGGATCCGGCTGCGCACGGCATTCGAATCACCGGCCCCGCGTTCGGCGGGTTCGCGGAGAACGATCTGAGTCATGACGACCCGCTGGGAGGGGCGCCAAACTGGCTCGGCGAGGGGCTGCGGAAGGCCTTGTACCACTACATGGAAGGGGAGGGGCTCACGGCCGGCGTGCGGAACTGGTTCGCGCATCCCGTCCCGAAGCCGAAGGTGCCGCGCGGTTGGGCAAAGAGTGTCCTTGCGGAAGCATCAACCGGGGATGATCCGACGGCGGAGCGGCGCTGTGTCTGGATCGGGGGCACGCCTGTGATCGAGCCGTCGGGGAAGAATCATTGCCGGCTCATCCTGCCCAATCGCGTGGAGGATGTGGATCTGCGAATGTCCCCGGAGAAGGCGGACTGGCTAGTGGAGGTGATCGCGGCGGCCACGCCCACGCGCGACAAGCACGGTGAAGGCTATCCCGTCCTCAAAGAAATCCGAGCCCGGTGCCCGCTGGGGGGGCCTCGCGGATTTGATTCCCTGTTTCGGTCGCAGTCCTGGTGTCACGTGCGGGCGGCAGGGCTCCTGCTCGTCTGAAGACAGAGATGAAAGTGGCGGACCACACAGTGCAGGTGTTCAAGGACAAGGACGCGGTGGCCCGCGCGGCGGCGGAGGTCTTCGTCACCCTGGCGTCTCAGCCGCGCGGGAGCCGGAGGCCCTTCCGTGTGGCGCTGGCCGGCGGCACGACGCCCAGGGCCCTCTACAAGTTGCTGGCATCGGCGGAGTACCGGCATCGGGTCGCATGGGAGCAGGTCATGTTTTTTTTCGGGGACGAGCGCGTGGTGCCGCCCGATCATCCGGACAGCAACTACCGGACGGCCAATGAGGCGCTGTTCTGTCCGCTGGACATTTCCGATAAAAACATTTATCGGATGAGGGCGGAGATGCCCGATCTGAATGCCGCGGCCGCGGAGTATGAGCGTGAGATGCTCGTTGCATTCGAGGGAGAACCCGTGCCACAGTTCGATCTGATCTTTCTCGGCATGGGGCCGGACGGGCACACGGCATCGTTGTTTCCGGGCAGTCCCGTGCTGGCGGAACGGAAACGGCTGGTGGCGCCGGTGACGAATGCGCCGAAGCCGCCGGCGCGCCGCCTCACGGTCACGATTCCGGTGCTCAATGCCGCCAGGATGGTGGTGGTCATCGCGACGGGCGCGGACAAGGCGCAATCGCTCAGGGAAGTGTTACAGGGGACCGCTTCGCCCGATCAGTGCCCGGCCAAGCACGTCCGGCCGGGACCGGATCGTCTGGTCTGGCTGGTGGATGAAGCGGCGGGAGGGACTTTTCCAAAGGAGGCTGTATGCTTGAAACCGTTGACCTGACCCTGTCATTGACGAAAGAGCAGTACAAGAAAAAGGCCCCGCCGCTGCGCGAAAAACTCCGTCAGTTGCAGTACAAGTGTAAGGACGCGGAGATTCCCACCATCATCGTCTTCGAGGGGTGGGACGCGGCCGGCAAGGGCGGGATCATTTCGCGTTTGCTCGAGCGGATCGACCCCCGGGGATTCAAGGTCCATCCCGCCCGTCCGCCGACGACGGAGGAGGAGGCCAAGCCGTTCCTCTGGCGGTACTGGGTGCGTCTGCCGCAGGACGCGGAGATGGCGCTGTTCGACCGGTCCTGGTACGGCCGCGTGATGATCGAGCGGGTGGCCAAGATGGTTCCCAAGAAGGTCTGGCGCCGGGCGTTCGAGGAGATCAGCCAGTTCGAACGGCAATTGGCCGAAGACGGCGCGGTGATCGTCAAGTTTTTCCTCCACATCTCCAAGAAAGAACAGCGCCGCCGCCTCAAGAAGCTGGCGAAGGACAAGTTCGAGAGCTGGCGGGTCACCAAATGGGATTGGAAGCACCACAAGGACTACGACAAGTACGTGCGGGCGATCGAGGAAATGATCGCGAAGACGGATGCGCCCCGCAGGTCCTGGACCATCGTCGAAGCGACGGACAAACGCTTTGCCGAAATCAAAGTCTTTGAGACCCTGGTGAAGGCCATGGAAGAGGCCCTTGTCTGGCGTCAGCGGCGCGGCGTGGAGATCGGGCGGAGCAAGATGGCGCGTGAAGCCAAGAAAGCGGCGCAGGCCGCGCAGGCGGCGAAACCGGCGGGAAAGGAGAAGCGCAATGCTCGAAAAGGCGGATCTCAGCAAAAAGTTGCCTGAAAAACGGTACTGGAACGAAATCAAGAAGTGGCAGGTCCGTCTCCGCACGGAATCCATGCGGCTTTTTAACGAGAGGCGGATGGCGGTAGCGGTCTTCGAGGGCTGGGATGCGGCCGGCAAGGGCGGCGCCATCAAGCGCGTCACCGAAATCCTTGATCCCCGCGGCTTTAATGTGAACACCTTTGCGGCGCCCAGCGGGGAAGAAGGTCGGCACCACTATTTGTGGCGGTTCTGGAAGGCCCTGCCGCAGTTGGGGCAGATCGCCATCTTTGACCGGTCGCACTACGGGCGCGTGATGGTGGAGCGGGTGGAGGGGTTCTGCACCGAGCAGGAATGGAAGCGGGCCTTTCGCGAAATCAATGAGTTTGAATGGCAGGTGACCAACTTCGGGTCGGTGGTCGTCAAGTTCTGGCTCCACATCGATCAGGACGAGCAGTTGCGGCGGTTCAAGGGACGGGAGCTCGACCCCTTCCGAGCCTACAAATTGACGGATGAGGACTGGCGCAATCGGGCCAGGTGGAATCTGTACCAGGTGGCGGTGGAGGACATGATCGAAAAGACGAGCACCGCCTGGGCGCCCTGGACGGTCGTGGAGGCCAACGACAAGTTCTACGCGCGGGTCAAGGTGGTGCAGACGCTGACTAAGGCGCTGGAGGCGGTGAAATAGGGGCGGGATTCATCCCGCCCATCTTGCCATGACCTGCAGAGTCTCATTGTTGAAGGAC
>CAYLLY010000122.1:0-6161 GCA_964384595.1 uncultured Nitrospirales bacterium | reverse complement strand
ACCGCGTGGAACTGGTGATAGCCCGCCAGCTTCTTGACGAGCGCGCCGCTCCCGTCGTCCTCGAAGACGATGAAGTCGCGCAGGAGATCGAGCAGCCTGCGCTTTTCCAGGACACCCTCGAGCACGACCTGCAGCTCCGGCAGGTGGGCGTCGGCGAGCTGCTCGCCCGAGATCGTCCGCCAGGGCTTGAACCATTCCCGCCCGGCGGCGAGCGTGCCGAGGCGGGCCTCGACGCCATCGGACACGACCAGTAGCTCGTTGTAGGCGAACAGCGTCGGCAGCTCGGCCTTGTAGGTCTGGGTCTGCTCGAAAGCCGTCCAGATGGTCGCGCTCTCGTCCGCGGCGTTCTTGAGCTCGAGGAGGGCGAGCGGGAGGCCGTTCACGAAGAGCACCACGTCCGGGCGCCTGGTGTGCTTGTGCTCGCTGACCGTGAACTGGTTGACCGCGAGCCAGTCGTCGTTCTCGGGGTCGTCGAAATCGATCACCCGGGCCTGCGCGCCGGCGATCGACCCGTCGGGCCGCCGGTACTCGACGGTCACGCCGTCCACGAGCCAGCGGTGCACGGCGCGGTTGCGAGCATCCGGCGTCGCCCCCTCCGGCCGCGTGAGCTTGCGGAAAGCGTCGTCGAGCGCCTCGGGGGGCAGCGGCGGGTTCAGCCGGGCGAGCGCCTGGCGCAGCTGGTCCTCCAGGACCACCTGCGCATAGCTCGCACGCTCCGCCCCAAGCTCGCCCGGCGCGATGTCGGGGCCATGTTTGATCGCGTAGCCAAGCCCCTCAAGCTAGGCGAGGGTAGCCTCCTCGACTACGGATTCTGTAAAGCTGGATGCGCTCACGGCTGCACTTTTTCGGTGATTATCCTGAGATCATAGGTTACTATGAAATATGCCCTTGAGACCCCTCGTCGAGACCAACCCGTACCTCAAAGACCCGAAAGTGCGCGTGCAGCTCCTTGCCTGGGCAGTTTCGACTTCCACCAGCATTGAGACAATTCACGCCGTTGAACCTCGAGCCTATATTCCCGTCAAAGCCGAGGTGCTTGAGAAATCTCGAGCGTCCGGCGGATCACCGCGCTGAAAATCCTCTCCATCGGTTTGTAGTTCCGGTCCAAACCCGCTCGTACCGCGGCAAAATATTCCTGGCGCTTTCTACCTCTGATGCTGCCAAAGTTCAGCGGAGGGAGCCTGGCCTGCAAGGCCATGAGAATCGCCAGCATACGGCCGACCCTTCCATTTCCATCCCGGAAGGGGTGGATAAGCATCAACTCGGTGTGGACCACCGCAAGAGCCCTTACCATTTGATCCAGGGAGCGAAAGCGACACGGCGTAAATTGGCGGAGGGGTCCCTTTTCAAGCTCTGTCATGAGCCGCCGGATCTGCCCGGCCGCCGCGAAAGGAAGACGGCCCTTGCTCACGTTTACCCGCCGGTACCGGCCCGCCCAGGCGTACATGCGCCCCAGCCAGATTCTGTGGATCCTGCACACATCCTCCGCCGTGAAGCGATGGCGCTCATCATAGATGGCGATCAAGTCGTTCAAGGCCCGGATCTGCTCTCCTGCCTCCACTTGATCCATCTCGCGCTTGCGTTTGATTCCCAGGAGGTTCCTGAGAACCCTACCGCGCGAACCTGGCTCGAACTGTGCCTCCACCAGTCCCGACGTAGCGTACCGCCCACTGCTCTTCAACGCGGGCCTTCCCCGCTTTCAGGCACTGGTGCTCACTCGATTCTGAGGGCGGCGTCTTCGAAAACGGATTCAGAGGAGGCCCTCACAACACCACCCTATCTCAACGACTCGAATCCTCGCCGGATAATGGCTGCCATCAGCTTCCGCCGCTCCTGGAGAAAGGTCTCGTAAGGCATCTGGTGCCAGTTCTCCGGCATGGCGTGATGTTCTTGCATCCGCGCCCATTCGTCGGCGGGAAAGCGCGGCCGTATCTTCGGCACGTACTCCGCAGGCGCCGCGTCGCTGATCTTGATGTTCTCCGGCCACTCCAACAGCGCAAAGTTCGCCAGCTGGTTGATCTTCTTCAGGTCGTCCACCCCCTGGCTCTCCAACCGGGCACGCGGGAACAGGTGATGCCGTTCGAGCGCCTTCTTCTTGGTCTTGATCGTGGGGTCCAGCAGATCCTGAACCGTCTTGTGGGAAAAAAGCACGGGCGCGCCCAGCCGGTTCTGGGCGGCGACGTAGGCGAACAACTCCGGATTCCTCGCCGAAGAACTGTCCAGATTCGAGGCTAGAGTCACAGTCCAGAAGTCGTTAGTCAGCTCGTTCGCCATCATCTCTTCGAGAATGCCCGCGAACGACTCCCCATCCTTGGCCCCCTTCAGCCGGTTCAAGTCGCCGTCCATCACCGTTTCCGGCGATGCCGTGTACCGCCCGGTCAGGCTCGCCGCGAAGAACCAAGCTTCGGCCACTGGTCTTCGCCGGACGTGAGGCCACCCTCTTCAATGGCATGTCGAATGCGACAAGCTCTCTTCTCGTCCAACCGTTCCCATTCGAGCTTGCCGCCGAAAGCCTGGTCGATCGTATCGCGTTTCGCGACGAGCGCGTCAAAGATGCGCTTGTTGTCGTCCCGATCGCCCGTGTCGATGTAGAGCTCGGCAGCGACTTTGTCGTCCATCCATACGACATAGTTGAAGGTAAGGCCGGACCGACCTGAGCCGGCAGAGATCCATGAGTCCTTCGTCGGTGACCGCGAAGCGTGGAGTAGGAACCCTCGCTCCTTGGCCTTCGCCAGAAGACCCTCCCAGAACTTCAACCGCAAGACATGTCGCTCTGCGAGCTCCTTCTTCTGCTGACCGAATGCTTTCGATTCTGCGCTGGGTCCAACGATGACGGTAAACAGGGGAGCTGGGTCGGAACCACCAATCCGGTACGCGTCAAGCCGTACAAGGAAGAAGGAGATATCGTCTGGGGTGGTCTCGTTCAGCCAGGCGACCCTTCTCCTCCGCTAGGAACTTCTGAATGGTGGTGAACACCACCCCGCCCGACCCCACCGTCAGCAGCTCGCGCAGGTGTGCGCGATCACGCGCCTGGACCGGCGTCTGCCGCAGGATCTCGTGGCAGCGTGAGAAGACGCCGAAGAGCTGGTCGTCGAGGTCGTTTCGGTCGGTGAGCACCACCAGGGTCGGGTTCTGCATGGCCGGGTGCAAGACCAGCTTCCCCGCATAGAACACCATGGTGAGGCTCTTACCCGAGCCCTGGGTGTGCCACACCACGCCGGCTCGCCGGTCGCCCGCGGGGCTCGCGGCCCGGACCGTGGTCTCGACCGCCCGGCGCGTGGCGTGAAACTGGTGGTAGCCGGCCAGGATCTTCGTCAGCTTCGCGACGTCCTCCTCGAAGACGACGAAGTGCCGGACGAAGTCCAAGAGGCGCCCCTTCTCAAAGAGGCCTCGGATAAGCACCTCGAGCTGGGTCAGGTCCGCCGCCAACTCCTCGCCTTCGATCGTGCGCCAGGGTGCGAACCGCTCACGCGGCGCCGTCAGCGACCCGAGGCGCGCCTCCAGGCCATCCGACACGGCCAGCACCTCGTTGAAGGTGAAAAAGGTAGGGACGTCGCGCTTGTACGTCTGGAGCTGGTTGAGGGCCGACCAGATCGTCGCGTCCTCGTCCGCCGGGTTCTTCAGCTCGATCACGCCCAGCGGCAGGCCGTTGACGAAGACCACCAGGTCCAGCCGCCGGTTGGCCTGACCCTCCACGACCGTGAACTGGTTCACGGCCAGCCAGTCGTTCCGGTCTGGCGCATCGAAGTTCAGCAGCCGGACGCGCTCGCCACGAATCCGGCCGTCCGTGCCCAGCGCCTCAACCTCGACCCCGTCCACCAGCATCCGATGGAGCCGGCGGTTGTTGAGGACGAGCGAAGGCGAGTCAGGGCGCAGAGCCTTGCGAAGCGCCTCCTCCCTGGCTTCCACGGGAACTTCAGGGTTCAGAGCTGCGATGGCATCATGGAGCCGCCCGGCCAGGACGACCTCGCTGTAGGACGCTCGCTCCCCCCGCGGCTCCCCCGGCGCAATCTCGGGGCCATGGAGCAGGACGTAGCCCAGGTCCGCAAACCAAGAGAGCGCAGCGGCCTCGACAATGGACTCGGCGATACCCGCTCTCACGTCTCCGTTTCCACGGATTCTTCGGCTCCCTTCAGGCGGATTTCGCCAGACAGGAGCTTTGGCAGCAGGGCGTTTCGGATGCCGGCGAGCGTCGCGCTATCGCCGGCGTTCTGTTCCATCCTAGCTCGCAAGGGCCTGCATCTCGCCTCAAATTGGCTCACCAGCGGCATCGGCGGCCGAACGAGACGGAGCCTTGGAATCTTTCTGACATTCAAGGCATCCAAGATTGTCCCTGCGTCTGTCTTCAGTGCCATCTCGTCCTTCATAGGAGATGATAGAAGACACTGAATCAAGAATGTTGGATAAGGAAATGACTGCCGACAGCGGGCTGCCGTCATGTTCCTACCAAGTGCTGCCTGTAGCCCTTGAGGAATTTGCGCTACAGCACCGACTCTTCCGACGTTTGTGACCACACAGTCGGTAGGTGACGCTTCGATACGGGATGTCCACAGACGGTAATCTTCGTCCTTAATCCAGTACGTATCTGTCATGTCGATGAGGCCGTCGTCCCGAATATTCCGCAGCTGAAGAAGGGGTTTCCCCCTAGGCTGCCGGATTGGCTTCGTAGAATGTAGACAGTCAATGACCTCTGCGATCGTCTCCAGTTCGACTACTTCCCAGCCTTTGGGAATCTTGCCCAGCAGGGAGTTCTGGAAGGCGCCGGCAAAGAGGGCAGCGGTCTCGACGCCAACATCGGTGGGCTGCCGGCCCTCGGCCTTTGCGCGAACCGGGTCGACGTCCACGAACCAGGATTTGAAGAGCGCCCGGGCCACGGCCTCCAGGGTCTCGTTCATCCGGCGGTTCAGTTCGATCTTGTCGTCCAGCGCGCCCAGGATCTGCGCGATGGCCCCTGCTCACCGACCGGGGGAAGTGTGATGCGCAATCGGCGCTGGTCGGCAAGGCTCAAGTACGGGGCCATATCGGTGGAAGCCTTGAACCCCTCGAGCTGTCCACGGAACTCACTGCCCCGCGACCAGTACCGGAGGAACCCAGGCTCGATGGTCTCGTGGGAGAGCGAACGCCAAAAGCTGAGATGAGGCGAGTAGACGAACTGCGGCATATCGGGTGTTACGTAAGTAACGCGGCCGGTGCTGTTGCCTTTGGTGGTGACGACCACATCCCCGGGCTGCGCCATCTTACTTGCGACCGCCTCGGCGCGATCGGAACGAAAGCGCTCGATGCCGGTGAAATCGACGTGTGAGTCAGTTACGTGGCCAGCACGAAGGAACATGGGGCCGTCTCCTCCAAGCTCCTCGAGCTTCGCACGGTACCCGTCGCCAATGAGGAGGACACCCTCGTCGACAAGATCTCCGAAGACGCAGCGTACCCAGTCGGATCGCAGACCCTGCATGTGTGGCGTTCTCAGTCCTTCCTGCGCACCTCGGCCAGGATCGCCTCGACCTGACGTTTCAGCTCGGGCAGGTCACGCTCGACCACATCCCAAACGACATGCGTGTCCACGGCGAAGTAGTCGTGGACAAGGATGTGACGCATGCCGACGATTTCGGACCATGGGATGTCCGGCGCGCGGTCTCGTATCTCCCGGGGCAGGGCACGAACGGCTTCGCCGATGATCTGGAGATGCCGCACAAACCAGCTTTGGATCAGCTCGTCGCCTTCGAATGCCGCGCGACCTCGCCCGGCATAGCGCTCGATGTGGCCGATTGCCTCAAGGATATCCTCCAGGCACTCCCGCGGATCCCTCACAACGGGATCGCCTCCTGGAGCACGCGTCCGCGGATTCTCGGTTTGAGACCACGCTCGGTGACGACGTCGACATCCCGGCCGAGCAGATCTCTGAGCTCCATCAACAGCCCGCCCATGTCCAGGAGGCTACGACCGGGTTCCATGTCCACGAGGAAGTCCACGTCGCTCCGTTCGTCAGCCTCGCCTCTCGCGACGGAACCGAAGAGGCGGACATTCCGCGCGCCGTGTTTCGCGGCGATCTTGAGGATCTCTTCGCGCTTTTCCTTGAGCAGCTCGTCAACTTTCACGCTCTGCACCAGAATCTGTAACGAGGCCCGTGTTCATGCGGCCTGCTGGAGACGGCGGGTCGCGGT
>CAYLLY010000121.1:0-6221 GCA_964384595.1 uncultured Nitrospirales bacterium | reverse complement strand
TGGCGGCTCTCTTGTTCACGCGGAGAGCCTATTGCGTTAATTGCGCGCCGTCAAGTGCGACCTCCTCCCGCACGTCGACCTTGCCCGTCACGGCGGCGGAGATGAGCGCGGTGCGGAGTTCCTTGAGGCGCTCGATCGCCTCGCGGATCTTGGCGACGAGGTCGTCGATGCGCGCCGTCTCCCGGTCGAGGAAGGCGGCGATGGCGCGCTGCTCAACGTGCGGCGGTACGACGAAAGGTAGGTATCCCACTTCTTCTTGATCGAGGATCGGTAGGGTCGTGTTCGGAGCGATGCCACGAAGCACCGGCTCAAGTCGCTTCAGCTGGTAGGCGCCGTACTTCGCGTCAACGTGCTGTCCGTCGAACGTTACGCCGGTGATCTGCTGATTAAAGGATCCCGCTCGCTCCATGAAACCCACCTTGCCAATCGTCGCGCCGATCGTCACGATCGCGGCGGTTCCCGACTCGAACACCCGCGCTACGCCATCTCTTACTGCCTTCTCTGCGATGTACTTGGCCGGAGTTTTCAGCGGTAAGTCATCGGCGAAGCTTCCTGGCCCATACCAAGCGACGACACCATCCTCGTAGTACTCAGTCTCGGCAGTGGGCGGGGTCGTGCCCGTTTGGATTCTCTTGGCTCGGCGCTTAACCGCAAGCACCTCCCAATGCGCTGGAATCTCCCCCAGCCACTCGACGCCGGAGTCCTTCATGGGGACGGTCAAGTCGAGGCTCTTGGTGACGGCGCGGGTGATGAGGGCGGTGCGCTGCTCCTGGAGCAGCGCGATCAGCCGCTCCTTCTTCGCCACCAGCGCATCGATCCGCGCCGTCTCCCGGTCGAGGAAGGCGGCGATGGCGCGTTGCTCGGGAATCGATGGGCTCAGCAAGAGCGCAGTCGCAATGCGTTCGCGACTAAGAAGTGGGGCCCCATAGATGTTCTCTTGAGCGTTTCGCGGGACAAGCAATGGTGCAGCCCAGTACAGATACTGCGTATCTATTCGCGCAGAGGGCGCGAATGCAGCAATCGCTTCGTTCGTGTACATGTCTGTACCGGCGATTGAGACCGTTCCTACCGACAGCTTGAACGAGAATAGCAGGGACCCTGCCTTCACGATCCGCAAGCGTGATTCACGGATGGCCGAGTCGGATATCGTCTTCTCCGTCGCCGTGAGCACTCTCGGGCCAAGGTCGCCGATATTCGCCCACGGATTGTCGCCGTCGTAGAGATCCTCTCGACCTGTCGGTGGGGTCCACCCGGTTGAGAACGCTGTCAGATGCTTCAGTGGCTTTGCCTCCCAACCTGCCGGAATCTCCCCGAGCCACTCGATGCCGGAGTCCTTGTAGGCCGGGTACGGCTTGAAGCGCCCCGCGCCCGCGGCGAGCGCTGCATCCCTCGCCGCGCTCACGACGCCGCCTCCTCGTCGAGCACGGCCGGGTTCCAGATGCGCTCGGCGAGCTGCTGGTAGAGCGCCTGCCGCGCGTCGAGGTCCGCCTTCCGGAACTCGGCATGCGTGCGGAACGGCAGGCCGCTCTCCTCGATGAAGCGCCGGAAGCCGGGGTTGTGGTCGTAGGCGCGCTCGTGGAGGCTCCGCGCGAGCAGGTTCTGCCCGACATAGTGCTCGCGCTTCTCGGCGTACGGCAGGTCGCCGTAGCTCGCGTTGAAGCTCTTGGGCAGGAGCAGCAGGCCGCCGAGGCGGTTGCGGTACTCCTGGAACTCGCTCGGATGGGCGAACTCGTCCGTGTGCCGCTCGGGATGGTCGGCCCAGACGTGCTCGATCTCGTAACCCTTGCGGCCGCGCTGGGCGTACTCGGCGTAGCGCGACGCCATGACGGAGCGCGTCTCCACGTAGTCCGTCATGCGCGCCAGCAGGCGGTGGATCTGTCGGCCGTTCATGCCGTGGAGGCGGAAGCGGTCGTTGCTGGCGAAGGTCTCGGTCTCGGCGTCCAGGCGCTGGCGCAGCAGGCGTGCCAGCTCCGGGGCGCTCTTGCCGCGGATGTCGCGCATCACGAGGAACATCGCGTACTGCATGGTCGAGTAGTCGATCGCGCGCCAGTTCCAGATGCGGTGGTGGATCAGGATGTCGAGATACGCCGCCACGACGCGCAGCTTGCGCAGCGCGCCGGCCTCGTCGTCCGCGACGCCGAGCGGGGCGAGCAGCACCGGGTACTGGAGCGTGAAGTTGTGCTGGGCGTTGAAGTGCACGCGCTCGAGCCCGGGCGTCGGCGTCTCGGCGGCGCGGCGCAGGCGTTCGTACCAGCGGCCGTAGCAGGCGAAGTCGCGCTCGATGAAGCGGGCGAACTCGGCGCTGGCGGCGAGGCCGAGGCGGTCTTCGTGGTCGCGCACCCAGCGGTGGAACTCGGTGCCGATCAGGTCGAAGTCCTGCGGCGCCGCGCCGCGCTTGCGCTCGCGGATGCTCTCGGCGTACTGGCTGCGCAGCCACGACTTGATGCCGTCGGCGTCCTCGTCCTTGCCGAGCTCGGCGAGCGCCTGCACCCGCTCCTTCCAGGTGCGGCTCGCGCGGGTGCGCTTCTCCGCGTCGGCGATATTCGCGAGAAGGTAGCCCTTCAGCATGTCCGCGGGCGTGAGCGAGAGCCCGCGGTCGTTCATCGTCTCGAAGATGGTGTAGGCGTCGCCGTCGGAGTAGGCGGTGATCTCGACCAGATGCACGTTTTCCACCAGCCAGTCCACGAAGTAGGGCAGCGCCGCGCCGCCGAGGTCGTCGGGGAACAGCTCCTCCAACTCCGCGTAACGCGCCAGGATGTTGGCGATGGACTCGGGCGGATCGGGCTCGGCAAACTCCTCGCCCTTGTAGAGCGCTTCCATGCAGGCGGCGCGCTCGGGGATGTCGAGGTTGAAGGAGCGCTTGCCGAACTTCTGCGAGAAGATGAGATCGGCGATCTGCCCCTTCTGCTCGGCGTCCGCGAGCCTGTGATGCAGGAAGATCAGCAGCAGGGTCAGCGTGGTGAGGCGCTGCTGGCCATCGATGATGAACTTCTGGCCGTCCTTGTCGCTGACGATGATCGAGCCGAGGAAGTAGTGGCCGTACTCGGCGACTGCGCTGCGCTCGTTGCCCTCCTCGTGGCTCTCCAGGAACTTGGCGGCGAGGTCGTCGATCAGCTCGGCCACCTGCTTCTGCTGCCACTTGTACTCGCGCTGGTAGTAGTCGATCGAGTACTTGCGGCCGGCAAGCAGCTCGCGCACGGTGCGGCCCTTGCCGTCGATCTCGCGGGAGGGGCGGGGAGTGGTGGTCATGCGAGCGGCTCCGGGGTGAGGAAGCGTTCGACCGCGTAGCGCGGCAGCCTGAGCGTCACGTCCTGGACGCGCGACCTGAGCTCGTTCCGCAGCCGTTGCCGGATCGACTCCGCCCGGCCATCACTCGCCCGCCCGCTCATGCCGACAGCGCCTCCAGATAGGGGCCGATGACCGTCCTGATGCGGCACACCTCGGCCGCCCGGTCGATCTCACTGACCATGGCCTTGCGCGAGCGCACGGCGTCGCGGAGCGCCTCCATGGCCACGTCGAGCCCGATCTTGTTCCGGTACCGGAAACAGTCAACGACAGTGCGGGCGGGATTCGTGAGGCGGACCTTGACCCCCTGCATGGACCGGGTGACGACACCGTAGGTCAGCATCTGTCCGGAGAAGCGGACGACGCGGACCTTGGCCGGGAGCCGCCTCGGGATGCGGGCCTTGCGGTCGATGGCCAGCCACACCTGGTGCGGCGACTGCGTGCCGATCTCGTGGATGCGCAACGCGGAGAGCAGGCAGACGATGGCGTCCGGCGCGGCGGTCGCCACCATCGCGATCGTCTCGAACTCGTTCGGTTCGACCTCGGACAGCCGATAGACACCGCCCCCGAGCTTCTCGACCGTGCCCCCGTCGACGAGCCCCTGGAGCTGGCGGAACGACACGCCGAGCGGCAGCACGTCACGCGGCCGGAAGAAGGCTCCGACCCCCGCGGCTTCCAGGCGTGCCTTGGTCAGGCGCGGCTTGTCCATGCCGGAACGGTACCAGATGTCGGCACATAGACGCAAGTGCCTACACCTGCTGCGGCGCCTACTGCGCAGGGAATGTCGGCATATCCGCCCAAATGCCGGCGCTTACCTACTCAGGCAGGCCCGCCCGTCACCTCCGCCAGCATCCGCAGGATGTCCTGCTCGATCCCCCGGATCTCGCCCTCGATCTCCTCGAGGGGGCGGGGCGGGGTGTAGCGGTAGAAGTAGCGGTTGAAGTTGATCTCATAGCCGACGAGGCCGACTTGGCCGTCCCTAGGATCGCGCTTGGAGATGTCGATCCAAGCGTCCGGTACATGGGGCCTGACTTCGCGCTCGAAGAAGGCGCGGACGCTGGCCGGTACGCCCTCGGAATCTGCTGGATCGCCGCTCGCGGGGAGCGGGACGCTCTCGGTATCGCGCAGCTCCGGATCGGGTTCGGGGTTGCCGTCCCGGTCGCGGCAGATCGCGGCCGTCTCGTCGCGCTCAGAGAGCGCGGAGAGGATCGCCTTGCGGGCCGGAGCGGGCAGCCTCAGGCCCGCCTTCCGGGCCGCCGCTTCCAACGCGCGCTCGAACTCGGCGCGATCCTTGAACAGGGTGCCGGGGAGGCCACGCACCAGCGTGCGGATCGCGTCCTGCAGCTTGCGTCCCTCTACTTGCTCTTTCGCACCCGCTGCGCCCTTCTTCTTTGACTGGGCGAGCGACAGGAACCCCTTCTCCTCATCGAGCCGCGCGATCCGCTCGGGCGTCGCGTGGAAATTGAGCCGGAGCGGACGCTCGACGGTGATCTTGCGGAAGCCGAAGTGGGTGGTCGGGAAGATGCGGCTGACGATGACCTCTTCTTCCTTCCCGTCATTCGTGACCCTGCGCGTATCGCCGTTGCGAAAGTCGGCGAGGATCTTGATGATATCCTGCGCCCAATGGGGTGGAATCTCGCGGCGCTTGTCGCCGAGGCTCTTGCGCATCGGCACCCAGAAGCCGCTGGCGTCGATGAGCTGCACCTTGCCCTTGCGTGCCGACGCTTTGCGGTCGGTCACGACCCACACGTAGGTCGCGATCCCGGTGTTGTAGAAGAGCTGCTCGGGTAGCGCGATCAGCGCTTCGAGCAGGTCGTTCTCCAGGATGAAGCGGCGGATCTCGCTCTCGCCGCTCCCGGCGTCGCCCGTGAAGAGCGGCGAACCGTTCATGATAATGGCGATGCGGGAGCCACCTTCCTTCGGGTCCTTCGCGTGCGCCAGCATGTGCAGTAAGAACAGGAGCTGCCCGTCGCTGATCCGCGGCAACCCGGGAGCGAAGCGGCCGGAGACGCCCCGCTCGTTTTCGGCGCGCACGGCGTCCTCGTCGCGCTTCCAGTCCTTGCCGTACGGGGGATTCGCGATCAGGTAGTCGAAGCTTCTGCCGGCGTGTCGGTCGTTGGAGAGCACGCTTCCGTAAGTGATGTTGTCGGCGTCGCGCCCGGTGGGGTCTTTCATAAAGAGATCGGACTTCGAGACCGCCCACGTTTCGGGGTTCACCTCCTGGCCGAAGAGATGGATCTCGGCATTGGGATTGATCGCTGGGCGGAGCACCTCGCCATATTTGCGCAGGCCGATCGTGACGTGCTCCTTGGTGATCATGAGCATGCCGCCCGAGCCGCAGCAGGGATCGTACACCGTGCAGACAATGCCCTTGCGCCGGATGCGTTCCTCGTCGCCGGCCAGCATCAGGTCCACCATCAGGTGCACGACGTCGCGCGGGGTGAAGTGCTCGCCCGGGTTCTCGTTCAGTGCCTCGTTGAACTTGCGGATCAGCTCCTCGAAGATCGTGCCCATCGTGGGGTTGTCGATCTTATCCGGGTGCAGGTCCACGTTCTTGAATCGCTCGAGCACCTGGAAGAGAAGGCCCGCCTCGTCGAGCTTGCTGATGGTGTTGTCGAAGTCGAACTTTTCCAACACCTCGCGCATGTTAGGACTGAAGCCGGCGATGTAGTTGCGAAGATTTGCGGCGAGGTGCGGCGCGTCAGCAAGCAGCTTCTCGAAGTCGTAGCGGGAGGTGTTATAGAAGGCGAAGCCGGAGGCCCGTCTGAGCTGCGCGTCGAGATCCTCGAGCCCCTTGCCCTTGAGCTGCGACTGCCGTTTGAGAACGTTCTCTTTAGTGCCTGCAAGCACGCAGTCGAGGCGGCGCAGCACAGTGAGCGGCAGGATCACGTCCTGGTACTTGCCGCGCTTGAAGGTGTCGCGGATCAGGTCCGCGA
>CAYLLY010000120.1:0-6364 GCA_964384595.1 uncultured Nitrospirales bacterium | reverse complement strand
CTGATCGTCCCCAACGTGTTAGGTGATTGAGTAGCGTGAAAATCGAGGCTAGCCATGGTCTGGGCCCTACGCCAGATCCGAAGCCGTGTGTGAGAGCGGAGACCGCCCAGGCCGTTCGGATAAAGTGGCGCGTATTCGCCCGTCGCCGCGTAGTAGGCGCGGTGCAGTCCTCCCTCTCGGTCTCGCAGACCTGACTCGAGAAGCTGCGCCCGTGATGCCGCCAGAACCTCAGCGGCGTTCATGGGCCGCGACGCGCCCGCGTCTCGACTACGTAGTCGAAAAAGAACGCCAGGTAGAGGCCACCGATCAGCCCAAGGAATCCCCCGATCGTCGCATTGAACCACGCGATCGGATAACTGGGCGCGTCCGGAATTTCGGCCTCACCCACGACGACAACCTGATCGTGCCGAGCCAGCAGCTGGGCGCGTGACTCCTCGTGGCTCACGGCAAGCGCTTCTAGCATTCGCTCCAGCCGCTCGACTTTCGCGCGGTACTCTTCGTCTGACACCCGCGATGCCGGCAGTCCAGCCAGGCGATTGGACTGCTCCCGGAGCGCCCTGGACTTGCCAATCACTTCCGCGTCCAACGTGGCATACTCGACGATGGCACCGACGAGCTGGCGGCGTAGCTGCTCGTGGAAGGAATCCACGGTCTTGATCTCGCTCGTGGACAGCTGTTCCACTTGCCGTTCCAGATCCCGCTGCTTCTCCGCCAAGCGGCCTCTCAGGGCGAGAAGGGCGGGGTGTCTCTCCGTGTACCGGATGCGAGCCGCAGCTAGCTCCGACTGGATGTCCGAAATCTCACCCTGCAACTTCCGCGCGATATCCGTGCCTACTATTGCCTGGCTGAACCCAAACACCGCCGCTTCTCTTCGGAGCTGGTCCTCGAGCGCGGCAACCCGGCTTTTCGCGCTCTCCAAGGACACCCGGGCCTTGCCGAGCTCGGCCTCGAGCGTTGCCCTGCGGCTCATGCGCTCGGCGATCTCCCTCTGCACATCCGGTGTGCCGGCCGCAATCCAGAACTCTCGCAAGTTTTCCCGCGCACGCTGGAGGGCAGTGAAGGTCTGGTCCAACACATCCCGCTTGGCCTTGACCTCGACCTTGAGCCGCCGCTCGGCGGCATCCTGAAGGAAACTGTTCAGCGACTTCGGGTACGCAGCTGCTACTCGAGCGGCGATCTTGGGATCGTGATCCCTAACTCGCACGTGAAGCGTGTGATCCTGTCTTGCTTGGAAGTTTACGTCCTTTGACAGGCGGCCGAGCGGCTTCGCCGGAACTTGCTCGACCACGCGTAGCTGGATCGCACTGCTCTTGAGTATTCCCAGGTATGAGCGCTCTCGTTCCTTGGTGATGACCGGAATCACCAGCTCGGACGGGGAGACTCCGGCAGGCGCGGCAAGCTTGGCGAAGAAGCTCGTGTTCGGGATCGTCTCCGTCAGATAGAATTCCGTGTGGGCCTCATAGACGGGAGTCAACTGTTCGCTCACCATCCACGCCGTCGTCACCGCGCTGGCGACCGTCAGCAACACGATCAGCCGGCGGCGATAGAGAACGAGCCAGTGGTCGAACGGCGTCCTAGTGGCCATGGTGCCGTGTCCCGGCGCGGGGCCGGAGATGCGCGCGCCCCCCGCGCCTCGCCCTCGTTTCCCGGCAGTTGTTCGCCTGGACCTCTTCCCTCGAGGTCCCCTCACGCTTCCGGGCGGCCATATGCAGTCGATGTCCCTTTCGAAGCATGCGCTGCACCTGCGCAGGTGCTTTCACCGCACCCTTCTCCATCGGGCACGGGCGCACCTTGGTGATCGGACAGTTTGTGCGCCGGGTACCGAACCACGCGACAACTTGGCGAGTAGCAGACCCGAGCAAGCGCCTTCAGCATTCGCGCCGAGTTCGGCGTGTCTTGATAGGCTCGGGGGCACGACGCTCGCAATCTCACTGTTCGATCTCGACAACACTTCGATGGCCAACTGGCTCTGCCCGGCGTCGGCGCCGATCCAGCGAGCCCGCTGCCCTGCACTCGGCATGTGCGCTGACCCGCCGCGGCGCGCGAAACCAACTCAGCGACGTCCCAGGCTCGTCGCGGGCTCACGCGGTTTCAGCGTGGCTGGCCATCGCTGTGACACCCCGGACCTGGGTGGGCCCCAGGACCCGGGCTGCTGCTTCCGCGAGCGTCAAGTACACCCAGAGGAAGCTGTTAAATGCATGGGGCTCAGTTTGGATGGAGATGATGAGAGCGACGTAGCCTGCCAGCAGGGCGCGCAACGCTGCCCTGTCAGCGAGCCGCCGGGCGTTCCGGAGCGCGATGAAAAGCCGGACCCCAACCCACGCTAACACCGTTAGGAAGACGAGCGCCCCTGGGATTCCGATTTCCGTGGCGATCTGCATCGGCGCGTTGTGCAGCGGGTACCCTTCCACCGTCTCGGAATACAGAGCGAAAGCGTCCAGTCCGACTCCGCTCCACGGATACTCGCGCAGCACCGCGATTCCCTTCTGAAGAAGATCGATTCGGCCTACGACCGCTGGCTCCTCGGAACCGTACTCGTGGAGTTCCTTCAGCACGAGGGGAGCCAGGCCGGTTCCCACGAGAAGTCCGCCGAAGGCGATCCAGTGAAGCGTCAGGCGCGGCGCCACGATGAACGGCAGCAGCGCCACGGAACCCGCGAGCGCAACCCAGGTTCCTCGAACTAGGCTCAAGCCGATACCGGGCAGCGTCACCGCCGTCAGAAGCAGCAAGCGCCACCGCCCGCCGCGCGACACAGGCGAGAGCAAGAGGTGGACGGCAATCACGAGCGCCACCACGAGCGAGAGGGCGAAAGCGTGCGGCGTCAGCTGAAGCCCCGATGTCCGAAGGAAGTCACCGCGGTAGCGAAGGTCTTCCGGCACAAAGGTGAACTCCACGCCAAGGCCGAAGTACAGGGCTGTCTGCACCAGGCCGATCAATCCAGACACGCCAGCAGTCCACAGCAGTGCGCGCAGACCTCCCCTCACTCGACGCCGAGCACTCAGAGAATCCGCCAACGGCAAGAGCATGAGGAGCGTCGGGAGGGTGCGAAGCCACGATACCGCCGCTTCGACGGGAGGCCGGTTCAGGCTCGCGAAGAGCACACACGTGATCAGCGCCACGGCGAGCGACCCAAACGCGGGAGGCGCCCACGGTGCGTCCGGGTTCCTGAAGCGCTCGAGCACCCAGAGTCCGAAGAGCACCACGATCGCGATGTTCAGGATATTGATGGGACCGAAGTCTATCCCCCCCGTCTGCGTGCCGAACAGCACCAGGGCGATGGCGATCGGCATCCGGCGTCGCCATATGCTCGGAAGCCGCCACAGCATGTGGTAGAGGGCAAGGGCGGTGGCTCCCAGGACCGCCGTCACGAGGAACGGGAACAGCCGGATCTCGTCGGGCAGCCATTCATAGCTCAGGGGCTCATCGAGCGCCGGCAGTCCCCCGGCGACGAATCCGACGAGCAAGACTCCGACCAGCGCCCGGACAGGGGGGGCCATCTAGGCTAGGACGCTGCCTCCACGCTCGTCAGGGCTTCGACCGCTCGAGAACGAGGAGCACCACTTCGTACGGCTCCAACCGGAGCTGGGGGGGCGCTCCACTCCCTGACTTCCATGGGGCGAAGAAATCCACCTTTTGCAGGGCACGCACGGCCGCCTCGTGAGGCACTCCTCGATTTCGAGCGGCCATATAGGCCGCCTTGGAATTGCCGACCTGGCCGTTGACTCGGTAGATCTGATAGCGCGAGGGGGTCGGGCTTCCAGCGACTCGCAGCTCGACCTTCACGTCCCGACTCTGAAAGGCCTTCGCTTGCTCGGCCACAGCGCGCGCGGATTCAAGATGCTTCAGAAGCTTCGGCGAGGCCTCACCTGGCTTGAGCTCGATCTCCCGGCGCGCATACGCCCGTAGGCGCTGTGGCGCTATTCCGATGTCCGCGAGACTTCGGTACCCGAGATCCTGCATGTGGCGGCGCGCCACGGTCAACGGGGCCGGCGGGTACCGGTAGACGAGAACCACGAGCCGCTGCGGTTGGGCCGTCGCGACGGCGCTTACCCCGAAGAGATTCTCGAGCCCCTGGGGAATCGTCACCTTGACCCGTCGATCTTCCAGGGCCGACAGCATCTTCATCACCTGAAACGACGCTTTCTCAACGGCGGGCTGGTGCGTGATGAGCCCGGTGTCTCCGCTGAATAGCATCCCCGGCTCGGGCGGGTCACCGTCTTGAAGGCCGGCATAGGTCTGGCCCCATACCCCACTCCGGCTCATGGCGTCCAGCCCAGCCGCGAGGTAGGCAGCCCCCTGCGCGTCGTCGCGGACGGAGTCGTACCACGACGACTCGAAGGTAGCCCAGCGGTTCCACTCGGTGACGACCTGCCGGATGTCGGGCGAGTGTCCAGCCGAAGAGGCCCACTTTCGGATCTCCGCCGCGCCGTCCCACCCGACATAGGGGTCAGCGTCGTAGTTGTGCCAACTCACGAAGTCTACCGGAGTCCGGTCGCGCCCTGTCTGCTCGAGGAATACCCGCAGCATGGGCTCGCTCCCCGGGGGCGCGCCCTCGATGGGCTCCGGCCACGCGCTAACGCCGGGCCCCCCAACCTGCGCGTTGGGATCGGCTCGCCGAGCGCCCAATGCAAAAGGCCGGTACAGCTGGAACAGCTCGTCCTGGGTTCCCCGCCAGAAGCTCTTCAGATTGGGCTCATTCCAGAACTCGTAGAGCGGCGCGAGTTTGTGCGCACCGTTGAGGATCCGAACCGTGTGGTACATCATCTCGCCGAACGCCCGGTAGTCGCGAGGGGGAGAGGCTTCGCGCTTGCTGAAACCAGATCCCTCCCCGGCTGACGACTCATCGCGAACACTGGCGAGCCACCGCGGCATCCGAGCCACCGTCAACACGATTGTCGCGCCGCGCTCCTTCAAGATCTTGAGCCGAGCGCCCTCCTTGTCGAGCCGGCCCTTGTAGTCCTCCAGGTCCTGGGACTCGCTCAGTAGCGGTTCCACGGTCACGCGCACCGTGCCCAATCGACCCGGTAGGCGGAGGAAGGTTTTGATCGCGTCCCCACCGGCCCACGAGAGCATGACCGAGGGCCGGAATAGTTTCGGGAGCACCCCCACGGCATGCCCGGGATCCACGTCGATGACCACCTCCGGACCTCCACGGTCCGGGTCTGCGGCCGAGCCCTCGGCTGACGCTCCCTTGCGGCTACCCCCCGCGGACCAAGCTCCCCCCTCCATCCACGACCCGGCACAGACGAGCAGGACGGCGAGAAGCCCCACGATGACAAAGCGTGCCCGTGGCACGCACGCCGGAGGGCAAGCCGCGGTGTACCCGCGTCGGATGATCACGCTTGTGCGGAAGTTACGCATCCCAGTCTCTCCTGTTACGGTTCGGCGAAGGCGGGCACGGGAGGCCCGACCTCGGACCGCCAACTCCGTCCGATGTCGCCCCCGCGCAGCTCACGCGAGCGCCGCCACGACGGTCGCGCGGTGCCCGGGGCCCACGTCAGGGCCTCCGAACCCTCAGCGCGATCTCGACCGGGCAGGTTCACTCCCGCGGCTCAGTCAAGAGCTCAAGTGCCGCCGTCGCGAAGCTTCACTCGTCGAACCCGATAACTCGCACGGCTACCGCCCAGGATCACAGCAATATTCCACGTGTGGCCGGGGGGTCGTCAAGCCTGTCCACCTGACGAGTGTCGTCCTCAAGCGGGCTCCCGGCGAGCCCGGAGCAGCCGAAACAGTTCGAGGAACTCCTGATGCCGCCAGCGCCGTCGGACCCGAGGGCGACCTGCGGACCGCCAAGCCCGCCAGGATCGCCAGGCTGCCATGCCGCCGATAGTCGGCTCAGACGTTGCGGACGCCCCGGGACGGGGGCCGGCTAGTCTAGGATGCAGTCGTTAGTCTGGATTATGCGTGAACCGGCGTTTTGCCTGGCGTGCACGGCCCTCGCTGCCTTGTAGAGCCCGAATGAACCTCTTCCGAGTGGTCGGGCGGCGAGGAATCGGAACAACGCAAGCGACCCCGTGCTGGGACGCGCTCATGCCAAGGATTCCAGGGGGTCGCGGAGTGACGGGTTTCCCGCGCTTCCCGCGTCGATCCGGTGGACGGCCGAGCTTAGGCCGGGGCGGACGGCTCACTCGTGATGCGGCTCCCTACCGCCCTGGACCGGTCACGGTGTCAATCACCATCGTGGTGGGATAGCCTAGCGAGGCTCCGCCTCAGACCGACGAGTTGTACGGCCTTGAGATCGGGCGTGGGAGTGGACAAGCAAAGGGCCCCGGTCGTGGGACAACGGGATGCGATACAATCGCCCCCGTTCATGAGCCCGTCTAGCGGGGAGTAGGTCCACAAGGGACCCCCATCGACCGGAGCC
>CAYLLY010000119.1:0-6368 GCA_964384595.1 uncultured Nitrospirales bacterium | reverse complement strand
TAAGGTCACGGGCGACGACCTTGCCGAGCAGCAACTTGCGGATCTTCTTGTTTTTCTCCTCCTCCACAATGCGCAGGCTGTCCTGGTGCTCTCGTTGGATCTTGAGCACGTCGTCGCTCTCGATACTTTTGGAGCGTTCGTCCTTATCCAGACCCTTTCGTGAAAAGATCTTGACATCAACCACGACCCCTTCCACGCCGGGCGGGACGGTGAGCGATGTGTCTTTGACATCACCCGCCTTCTCTCCGAAGATGGCGCGCAGCAGCTTTTCTTCCGGCGTGAGCTGCGTCTCTCCTTTCGGTGTGACCTTTCCGGCCAGAATATCCCCTTGCCGGACTTCCGCCCCGATACGGATGATGCCGCTCTCGTCGAGGTCTCGCAGGGCATCCTCGCCGACATTGGGAATGTCCCGAGTGATCTCCTCCTTGCCCAGCTTGGTTTCGCGGGCTTCCACCTCAAACTCCTCGATATGGATGGACGTGAAGACATCATCGCGGACCAGGCGCTCGCTGAGAAGGATGGCATCTTCGAAGTTGTATCCGCCCCACGGCATGAAAGCCACCAGCACATTGCGGCCCAGCGCCAGATCCCCACGATCGATGGCAGGGCCGTCGGCCAGGACTTGCCCGCGCTTGACCGTCTGCCCCACCGTGACGACGGGCTTCTGGTTGATGCAGGTGCTCTGGTTGGAGCGCTTGAACTTGATCAGGTCGTAGGTGTCCAGGCAGACCTCGTGTTTCTTGCTTCCGGCTTCTCGCTTTCGCAACTCGGTCTTCACCACGATCCGCGTGGCGTCCACGCTCTCCACTACACCGGGTCGTTGAGCCAAGACGACATACCCCGAATCGCGTGCCACGATCGCCTCCATGCCCGTCCCGACCAGAGGGGCTTCGGTTTGGACCAGCGGCACTGCCTGTCGCTGCATGTTGGACCCCATCAAGGCGCGGTTGGCATCGTCGTGCTCCAAAAAGGGGACAAGGGCGGTTGCCACGCTGACCGTCTGCTTGGGAGAGACATCCATGTATTCCACTTTGTCGGGAGGCACGACCATGAAATCCCCCCCATAGCGGGCAGAAACGTTCTCGGCGGTCAGTTTCTGGTCGCTGTCGACCTCGGAATTCGCCTGGGCGATGTGGTACCGGTCGCCGTCAATGGCCGAGAGGTATTCGATCGCGTCGGTCACCCGCCCCTTCCGGACCTGCCGGTACGGCGCCTCGATAAATCCGAACTCATTGACACGCGCGTACGTGGCGAGCGACGTGATCAACCCGATATTGGGACCTTCGGGGGTCTCAATCGGACAGATCCGGCTGTAATGAGAGGGATGCACGTCGCGAACCTCGAACCCCGCGCGTTCGCGCGTCAGGCCTCCAGGGCCCAACGCCGACAAGCGGCGTTTGTGAGTGATCTCGGCCAGTGGATTCGTTTGGTCCATGAACTGTGAGAGCTGGCTGCTGGCGAAGAATTCCTTGATGGCGGCGATCACCGGCTTGGCATTGATCAGGTCGTGCGGAAGCACGGCCTCCATGTCCAGGAGATTCATCCGTTCCCGGATGCTTCGCTCCATGCGGACCAACCCCAGACGGAACTGATTCTCCAAGAGTTCGCCCACCGATCTGACGCGGCGATTGCCAAGGTGATCAATATCGTCCACGTCCCCCTTGCCGGCCTTCAGGTTCACCAGATAGCGAACCACTTCGACGATGTCCTCGGCCGTCAGCGTCCGCTTCTCGAGCGGGAGATCCAGCCCCAACTTTTTGTTGAGCTTCAAGCGGCCGACGGGCGACAGGTCATACCGCTTGGGGTTGAAAAAGAGGTTCTCGAACAGGACACGCGCTGTCTCAATGGAAGGCGTCTCCCCGGGGCGCAACCGTTTGTAAATCTCGACCATGGCCTCTTCCTTGGAAGCCGTCTTCTCGGTCTCAAGCGTATCCTCGATCACCGAAGGCATCGTGGTGCTGTCCAGGTAGATGACTTTGAATGATTCGATCTTGCTCACGAGGACCTTCTTCAGGACATCCGCCGTCAGCTTATGGTTTTTTTCCAGGATCTTCTCTTTTGCCGTCCCTTCGACCAGATCGACCAGAACGGTACGCCCGACAAGGTCCTCAGGTTTGACCTCGATCTCTTTCATCCCCGCCGCCTTCAGGCGACTGATGGTGGCTTTCGTGAGTTTCGAACCTTCGCGGGCGAGGGGCTCCTTGCCGCCCTTCTCCACCATGTCGTGAGGAACACGCAGCCCATGGTGTATCTCGGGATCCAGCTTCCGCCACAGTTTTCCCTTCTGCAGATGGATTTCTTCGACGGAGCAATACATCCGCAAGAGATCGTCGCTGGTATACCCGAAGGCCTTCAGCAGAATCGTCGCCGGCATCTTTCGCCGCCGGTCGATCCGGACATAGAGAATGTCCCGGGTATCGAACTCAAAATCCAGCCAGGAGCCGCGATACGGAATAATCCGGGCCGAAAAGAGAATTTTCCCGCTGGCGTGTGTGCGTCCTTTATCGTGGGTGAAGAACGCCCCCGGCGACCGATGCAACTGGCTCACCACCACCCGCTCGGTCCCATTGATGATAAACGTGCCGCGGTCCGTCATCAGCGGCAGCTCGCCGATATAGACCTCCTGCTCGCGCACATCCAGGACCCGCTTGGTGGGCGACTTGTCTTCCTTGTCAAGGACGACCAGCCGGACCCTGACTTTGAGCGGGGCGGCATAGCTCATGCCCTGCTCCATGCACTCCCGCACGTCGTACTTCGGCGTCCCCAAGCTGTAATTGACGAACTCCAGCACCGCCGTGCTGTTGTAGTCCGCAATGGGAAACACGCTGGTGAGCGCCGCCTGCAGGCCCCGGTCTTCGCGCCGGTCCGTCTCAGCTTCCATCTGCAGAAAACAGTCGTAGGACCGCTTCTGTATTTCAATGAGATCAGGAATCTCGAGGTGACGCGGGATCTTGGAAAAGTCTTTGCGTTCGATCAAGCTGCTGCCCGTCGTGTCGGACATGTACTTCCCCCAATCGGATAGTGGCCGCTTCCCCGCCGAAGCAGGGAACAACTGGTGAACTCAGGGATACCCTAAACGCCCGTTACTTGATCTCGATCTTGGCGCCCTGCTCTTCCAGCTTCTTTTTGATCGTTTCAGCCTCTTCCTTGGAGACTCCGGTCTTGACGGGCTTGGGCGCGCCTTCAACCAGGTCTTTCGCTTCCTTGAGACCCAGATTGGTCAGCTCACGCACGACTTTAATGACCTGAATTTTCTTCTCGCCGGCATTGGCCAAGACGACATCGAACGCCGTCTTCTCCTCGGCCGGAGTCGCCGCGGCCGCCGCGCCACCGCCGGCAACCGCCGCCGCAGGCGCGGCAGCCGTGACGCCGAATCGTTCCTGCAAGGCCTTCACGTAGTCGTCCAGCTCCAGGACGGTCATCCCTTCGACCATCTTAATGAAATCTTCTTTCGACAGCTTCGTTGCCGTTGCACCAGACATGGAATCCTCCTTCGGTTTCTCTTTAATGGCTATCAACGTTCCAACAAATTTGACGACGATCCCGTTCATCGTTCCCGCCAATCCGGCCAGCGGTCCCTGCAATCCCGCCAGCAGCAGGGAGAGAAGAACGGTTTTCGGCGGCAAGTCCGCGACGGCCTTCACCCGGGCGGTATCGAGCAGGTTTCCTTCGACCACCCCGACGGTGATCCGCATTTTCTTGTCGCGCTTTTCCTTGGCGATAAAGTCGCGCAGTATCTTCGCGGGCAAGGCAGGGTCGTCATAGCCGATCGCCACGGACAGCGGACCGCGAAAGTGGTCCTTGGCTACGCTCAACGGGGTCCCTTCAGACGCCAAGACCGCGAGCGTATTCTTCACAACCTTGAGTTCCGCACCGGCGCCGCGAAGCTGCCGGCGCAGTTCAGTGACCTCGTTGCCTGCCAGTCCTGTGCACTCGGTCAGAAAGGCGACCCGAGCCCGACTAAACTTTTCACGAAGCTCGGCTATGGCCTGTGTTTTCTCTTCTTTACGCATGCCTATGTTCTCCTCAACGCCAACGGCGCTACACCAATGCCTTGCTGAGGGTGGCCGTATCCAACCGAATACCCGGACCCATCGTCGCCGATATGGTTACCGATTTGAGGTATCTCCCCTTGCTGGATGCGGGTTTAGCCTTGATCACCGAATCGACGATGGCCATGGCGTTCTCGCACAGCTTGTCCGTCTCAAACGACACCTTCCCGACCCGAACATGGAGAATGCCGGCCTTTTCGACTTTGTACTCGACCCGGCCCTTCCGGATGTCGCTGATCGCCTTGGCAACTTCGAAGGTCACCGTCCCGGTTTTAGGATTAGGCATAAGCCCGCGCGGCCCCAGCAGCTTCCCCAGCTTACCAACGGAACCCATGAGATCGGGCGTAGCGATGGCCCGATCAAACTCCAGCCACCCGCCCTTCACTTTCTCCACCAATTCCTCACCGCCTATGACATCCGCACCGGCTTCCCGCGCCTCGATCTCTTTCTCGCCTTTGGCGAAAACAAGAATTCGAACTTTGACGCCGGTTCCATGCGGCAGGACAGCCGACCCCCTCACCATCTGGTCGGAGCGCTTTGGATCGACGCCAAGACGCAACGCCATCTCGACGGTTTCGTCAAATTTTGCGTACGCCGCCTGCTTCAACACATCTACGGCGTCCCGAAGCGCATAGGCTTTCGGTTCCACCGACGCCGCGGCTGCCTTCCATTTCTTTCCCATCATTCGCGCTCCCTGTCTCTAGTCTTTGGCGACAGCAATCCCCATACTGCGCGCCGTCCCTTCGATGATCCGGGCGGCCGCAGCTAAATCGGCGGCATTGAGATCGGGCATTTTCGCTCGCGCGATCTCATTCACCTGAGCAGGCGTCACTTTCCCAACTTTTTCCTTGTTGGGCGTCCCTGATCCTTTGATAATCCCCGCAGCTTTCTTTAAGAGATCCGATGCGGGAGAAGTCTTCATGACGAAGGTAAAGCTCCGGTCGGTGTATACCGAGATGATCACCGGAACGATGGACCCCTCTTGCGTTTTGGTCTTGTCGTTGAACTGTTTGCAGAATTCCATGATGTTCACGCCGTGCTGCCCGAGCGCGGGCCCGACCGGCGGAGCAGGATTCGCCTTCCCGGCGGGAATCTGCAGTTTGACCAGGCTTTTCACTTCTTTCGCCATTTCTATTACACCCTCCCGAATGACCCCTTGCAGTTGCCGAGCAAGGGGTGCCCCGCGCGCCAAGACGCGTCTCTTCCCGTGCTCCTTATAACCGCTCGACCTGCAGGAACCCCAGTTCGACCGGAGTCCCACGACCGAAAATGCTCACCAAGGCTTTCAGCCGACCGCGTTCCTGATCCACATCATCCACCATTCCATTGAATCCAAGGAACGGTCCGTCGATGATGCGGACGGTGTCTCCCTTGTGAAACTCATCTTTCTGGCGCGGCACAGCCGTGCCGGTGTCGATCTGCTTCAACAGCGTGTCGACTTCCTCCGTCGTCAAGGGAATGGGTTGCGCGCCGCCGCCCACGAATCCCGTCACCTTCGGCGTTTCCTTGATCATCTGCCAGGACTCATTCGACATATCCATTTCGACCAGGACATATCCGGGGAAAAACTTGCGTGTCGAGGTCCGCTTCCTTCCCTCCTTGATTTCGATCACATCCTCCGTGGGAACCAGCACTTGCCCAATCTTGTCCTGGAGCCCCATCTGGCTGGCGCGCTCGAGGATGCTGGCTTTCACCCGCCCCTCGTAACCCGCGTAGGTGTGTACCACGTACCAGCTCTTGCTCATCGTCTCACTCATACTCAAATGATCTTCCCCATCAGGCGCACAAGCAGGAGGTCGGTCAAGGCCAAAAAGACGGAAACGATCACGACGAGGACAATGACGACCGTCGTCGATCCGATCGTCTCACTGCGGGTTGGGTACGATATCTTTTTGAGTTCCGACCTGACATCGGTGAGGAACTCGTTGAGATTGGCCCATAATTGCTTGAACATTGCTACCTTCGCGTATGGTCGAAGCGCCTGGCCAGCAAGCTCGGAGTGGCAGGGGCACTAGGAATTGAACCCAGACCTTCGGTTTTGGAGACCGACGTGCTAACCGTTGAACACCATGCCCCTAAGCTCGCGCACCTGCCCTGAACGCTATTTTGTTTCTTTGTGCGGCGTGTGCTTGCGGCAGAAACGGCAATATTTACGACGCTCCAGCCGATCCGGATCATTCTTCTTGTTCTTCATCGTCGAGTAATTGCGACGTTTGCAGTCCGTGCACGCCAACGAAATGATCTCTCGCATGGATGACGCTCCCTCACGCCAGGATTTCGGTGACGATGCCGGAGCCAACGGTCTTGCCGCCTTCG
>CAYLLY010000118.1:0-6396 GCA_964384595.1 uncultured Nitrospirales bacterium | reverse complement strand
TTCGTCGACCAGTGGATCCCCATCGTGAACCACTGGCTTCACCTGATGTCGGCCATCCTCTGGATCGGCGGGCTCGGCCTGCTGATGATGGCGGTGGTGCCTTCACTGCGGAAATCGGTCCCCGGCGAGCTCGTCAAGCCGCTCGCCAACGCGATCTACCAGAGATACCAGCGGATCATCGGCGCCCTCATGCTGATCATCCTGGTCACCGGCGGGATCAACATCGCGTACGTCAACAAGCTGATGAAGGCGATCAACGGCGAAGGGTTCACCAACCCCTATATCATCGCGCTGGGGGTCAAGCTCTTCTTCGTCATGTGCATCATGACGATCTTCCTCTACAACATCATCTTCCCGCCGGCGCCCGCGGAGAAGGGACAAGCCGAGGACGAAGAAGCGGACCCGGAGGGCGTCCCCTTCCTGCGCGCGGCCTTCTGGTTCGGCATCTTCATCGTCCTCATGGCCTCGACGCTCAAGCATCTGCACCACTAGAATCTTCGCCTCTAGACCGGATCATCGCCAAACAGAAGTAGTGCCGTTACGACGCGGCCAGCAGCGGCTTGAAGGCGGGGTCGGCTTCGATGACGCCCTTGAGCGTGTCGAACTGGAGCAGGTACCGCCAGGACTCCGGCGTCGAGCCCGGTACCTGTTGGTACCAGCGGCGCGCTTCGGTCAACAGCTCCAGCATCTTCGTATTGTCGCGGTGCGGCGCGAACGCCAGGCTGTAGGCCATCGTATAGGCGGCCGTGAACTTGTCGAGCGGGCGGTCCGTGAGCTTGAAGGCCTCTTCCGCCTGCTGGTACGCCGCCTCGATGGCGGGATCCGCATAGTCGCGGTTCCAGGCCACCCTCGTGATGATTGTCCAGGACAGTTCCAGCATTGCCCGCACACGCGCCGGGGCCTGCTCCTTCGGAATCTCCTGCAAGAGACTTTCGTGCGTGGCGGCGGCCGCATCCTGGTCATTGTTCCAGCGATACGCGATCCCCAGCCGAAAGCGGTTCTCGCGATCTTCGGGACTGGTTCTTGCCAGCTTTTCCATGGCGGGGAGCATCCGGTAGAGATAATCCGCCGGCGTCGGCTGAGCGCGGTTGGTCAGATACATCGCCTCGGCGATCTCCGTTCGCGCCGACTGCGCGTACGCGTTCCAATACAATTCGTTGAAGCGGGCGGCCAGGGCCGCATCGCCGAGCGGCACCTTGTGGGCGGCCGCCCCGGCGTTCAGAAGCGTGCGGTAGAGTTCGCGTGAAAGCACCGTCAAGGCATGAGGCTGGACCGGATCGATGAGCAACACCCGGTTGAGCATCGCGAAGCGGTCGCGCTGCTCCGGCAACTGCGAGGCCCGAGTGACCGCGGCGTTCAGCACGCCCGCAACGTCGGCGGGGTTCCACCACACGCGCGTGTCGTGGAGATAGCCGCCCCGCTCGGTCACAAACGGCACCGTCGCGCCGTCGGCGCCCGCCACCGGCAGGTTGAGCACCGCCGCATCGCCGGGGAACCCGAGCCTCCGGAGCCCCGTCAGCACCACCCACTTGACGGTCACCCCCTTCAGCGCCAGGCGCGCTTTTTTCGCCTTCCTCGTCACAAGGTCCTCGCTGGGCGCATAGGCGACCGGCGACGTCAGCGGATCCTTGTAGGTCACTCCGAGCTTGACCACCGCGGCCTGCGCTTCGACCAGCGGGGCTCCTCCACGTATCCGAAACGACGCGGCCGGCAACGGCGCGCTGTTGAGGGATTCGATCTTGAGGCCGCCGGCCGGAGGCGACAGCCCGAGCCGGTCCATCACGAAAAAGGACGGCGCGTACTCGGCGAGGTCCTCGTTGAAGAACACCAGGACTCCCTTGCCCGGCCACAGCTCGCTCACGCTTTGATCGTGCTGCTCCACCGCCGTCGCGTGGGCCTTCGCCAGCCCCTCCCAGCACCGCGCGTAGACCGGATCGGAATCGGGGGGGAACGTCTTCAGCGGGGCGGATCCGGCCGACACCATGCCCAACTGGCAGGCAAAGTCCAGACGGCCGGCCGCGACGCGATCGCCGGACGCGACCGCCTCGGCGTACCGCTGCGCGGCGGCGAGCGCCGGCGACGGTTTGCTCTTTTTCGAAACCGGCGCGGCATGCGCCAAATCGAGCGGCCCAAGCCCCAGCACGGTGCATACCGCGAATCCAGAAATGACGAAAACAACACGGCGCATCGCATGAGCCCCCACCAGCAAGACCTACTCTAACACCCCGCCAAAGGGATGCGAAAGGGGCTAGTAGTGCGCGCGATCTACTTGGAGAAGTCCTGCGGGGGCACCGGCGGGGCATCGTCGACTTTGCGGACGCGGCCGAACTGGTCGTACTCGAGCCGGACGCCGTGGCGGCTCAGGGCCCCAAAGCGATAATAAAACGTTTCGTACAGATACTGTCCGTACTGCTTCTCTTCCACGCTGGAATAGTGGGCCATAATCTTCCGCGCTTCTTCCCGCGCCATGCCGTAATGCACCACTTTTCTGTAGTGCTCGTAGGGAAAGGTGCCGCGCCGTTCGATCTTGGACCATTCCACGCCGAGCGCGCCCGCCAGGGCCTTCATTTCCTTCACGTACCAGATACGGTCGGCGACCACCAGAACGACGAACGTCCCGATGATGGCGGCGATCCACTTGGCGGTCCAGGGCATCGACGATCGCCTAGGGTGGGGCCAGCGTGGGGGCGGTGATGACTTCCACGCCCGTCGGCACGGTGAACACGAACAGCGCGTCCTTCAGGCCGGTGTTCGCCTTCATCCCGCTGAACGTGAACGTGGACACGTTGCCGTTGACGTCGTGCAGCTCGACCCGGCGCAGGAAGTGGGTCGCCGCGTCCACCTCGACGACGATGCGCGGCTGGTCGGGCCCGCCCTCCGGAAGCGTGAGGCTCAGGAGCGGGAGCCCGCCGGCGCCCTTCGCGCCGCCCGGCGCGATCGCGACCAGATAGTGCTCGTCCAGCCGGCCGATGCCCTGGAGGAGCTGGAGGGGAGCCTGCGAGTTGGTCATTTTGGAGAGCTGCCCGTTCAGCACCTGTTTGTGCTCGGGAATGTAGAACTGGACCTTGTCGTTGTCCACGAAGATCTGCTCGAGCGTGGGCTCCAGATAGTCCCACCGGAGCTTGCCGGGGCGTTTGAGATAGACCCGGCCGGCCGATTTAATGGCGGACGCAAAGCCTCTGACGGACGTGGTCTGCGCGAACTCGGCGGTGAGGTCGGTGGTCTTCTGGTAGCGGGCCTCGACCTTCTTTACCAGGTCCTTGACGGGGTCGCCGGCCTGCGCGGCACCGGGAAGACCGACGCCGATCACGAACGTCGCCAGGGCGAGTCCCCAGGCGACCCTGCGCCGGGTCATAGGCCTTCGTCCACGCCGACGCGCTTGACGAGCACCTCACGGCGGCCGTCCCGCGACATGCCCCCGACGATGCCGTCCTGCTCCATCATCTCGATCATGCGGGCGGCGCGGGGGTAGCCGATGCGCATCCGGCGCTGCAGGAAGGACGCCGACGCCTGGCCGGTGCCGATGACGATCTCCTTGGCCTGCTCGTACATCTCGTCGCCTTCGCCGGAATCGCCCCGTCCTTCCGCTTCCGCCGCGACCGCTTCTTCGCTATACGCCGGCCCGCCCTGGGCCGTGACGAAGTCCACTACTTTTTTGAGGTCGCCGTCCGGGACGTAGGCGCCGTGCACGCGGGTCAGCTTGCCCGTGCCGGTCGCGAGATACAGCATGTCCCCGCGGCCCAGTAGCTGGTCCGCCCCGTTCTGATCAAGAATGGTGCGTGAATCGGTCTTCGACGCCACTTGAAAGGCGATGCGCGCCGGAAAGTTCGCCTTGATGATACCGGTCAGGACATCCACGGAGGGCCGTTGCGTGGCCAGAATGAGGTGGATGCCGGCGGCCCGGGCCATCTGGGCCAGCCGGGCGATGGAGTCTTCCACGTCCTTGGCCGCCACCATCATGAGGTCGGCCAGCTCGTCGATGACGATGACCAGGTACGGCAGCGGCGTCGGGGGCGTCGTGCGGTCCGGACCGGCCGGCTCCGTCGTTTCACCGGCCGACAGCCGGTCTTCCTCGGACAGATACGCCGGCTCCGGCTCCGTTCCCGCAACGACTTCGGCCTCTGTCGGAATGTCGACGGGTTGAGGCGGCGGCACACCCTGGGCTTCCGCCACGACGCGGTTGTACGCGTCGATGTTACGGGCCCCGTACTCGGCCATCAGCTTGTACCGGCGATCCATTTCCTTGACGGCCAGCATGAGCCCGCGCGCGGCGGCTTTGGGCTCCGTGATCACCGGCCGCCACAGATGGGCGATCCCCTCGTACTCCGTGAGCTCGAGCATCTTGGGATCAATCATCAGGAACTTCACCTCGTCCGGCTTGGCCGCGAAGAGGATGCTCAGGATCATGGTGTTGAGCCCGACGCTTTTGCCCGACCCTGTCGCACCCGCGACGAGCAGGTGCGGCATCCCGCGCAGGTCGGCGACGATGGGCGTCCCGAAGATGTCCTTCCCCAGCGCGAGCTTCAAGGGCGACCGCGACGTCTTGTAGGACTCGCTCAGGACGATCGCCTTCAGCGTCACGTCGTCGCGCCGCGGATTCGGCACTTCGATACCGACCACCGATTTCCCCGGAATGGGCGCCACGATGCGGATGCTGACCGCCTTGAGGGCCAGCGCCAGATCGTCTGCAAGGTTCACGATGCGGGCCACCTTGACGCCGGGCGCCGGCTCGAATTCGTACATGGTCACGACGGGGCCGACGTGCGTCTGAATCACCTGGCCGTTGATTCCGAAATTCGCCAGCGCCTGGGTCAGAATCTGGGCCTGCGCGCGTATCTCCTCGTCGCTGAGCCGCTCCACCGTCGTCGCGGGGTCGCCGAGCAGTAGCACCGGATCCGGCAACACGTACCCGGGCCCACCACCGACCACTTCGGGGAGCAGCACTTGCTCGGGGAGTTCTTCGCGCCGCGGGCTCTTCCGCCGACGGCGGCGTTCCGGCTGGGCGGCGGGAACGGCCCCCGCCTCCTGCGGGATCTCCAGGAGACCGACTTCGGCAGTACTGCGCTCGCCGACAGCCTCGCCGGCCGGCACGACCGGCTCGGCCCGGATGATCTTGACCGCGCGTTCCTTGGGCTTACGAGGCTTCGCAGCCGATCGGGCACGAAACTGCGTCCACCGTTCCTGCGCCCATTCGCGCAGTGTCGCCGCGCTCTCGGCGGCCTGCTGCGCGATCGTCACCAGCGACACGGGGGTCGCGACAAGGACGGAGAGCAGCAAGCCTGCGATGACGACGATGTGCGCGCCCACAGGGGCGAAGTAGGCCACGAGCAGCTCGCTGAGGAATCCGCCGACATGGCCACCGGCGAGGCCGAGCTGCACCCATCCGCTTCCCACCGTTGGGATGCCGCGCAGGCGGAGCGCCAGCAGCATGGAGAGAAACAGGAGCAGCACCGTGAAGCCTCCCGCGCTGCGAATGGTGATGGCCATCCCCCCGCGCAGGAAACAACGGAACCCCAGCACGCCCAAGGCAACCGGCAGGAGATACGCCCCCCCGCCGACAGCCGAAAATACACCAACGGCCAGCGTCATCCCGACCTTGCCGATCCAGTTGTCTATGGACTCGGAATGGAAAGACTCTTCGGACAGCAGCAGGTCGCGGGGCGAGTAGGACAGCAGCGAAAGCCCGAGCAAGAGAGCCATGGTGAGAAAGACCACCCCCACCATCTCATGTCGGTTTTCCGCCGCACCGCTTTTGGTGGCACCGGCAGCGGCCATAACGGGGAGGCTACCATATGGAGTGGCGAGAGATCAATGCTTCCACTGTACATGGGGGCGTAAACGAAACGGGCCACTTCCTTTGGGGAAGTGGCCCGCCGTGGCGCTTGGGGCGCCATCTAATCATGATGGACTCGCCTTGTTGTGTGGTACCTGCCTTCAGCGGAGAGTGGCACGCTTCCGTCGGTGATACGAACCGGGCGCCTTTACCCCTTGCCGGGGTGTCTCTTGTTCAGCCTCGTCCTTTGCGATCGCCGCGGCGATCTCGTGCCTAGAAGCACCGGACTGAAGGCTTATGCGAGGCGACTCGGCACCGCGCGGAAGACCCACCGTGGCGAGAGAGGCGCCGCCGTCGGCGGGCGTACATGGTCCGGGGGAGTAAGGTCTTCCATAGAACACCTCCTCCTTTCGGAACGATGCTACACCCGCCTCATCAAGGTGTCAATCCTGGGGGGAACCGCTAGAGGGAAGAACGGAGCGACAACGGGGAGTCGTCTATCAGGAACGGGAAGCGCCGCCGACTTCAGCCGTATGCATGGGCCGGATGCAATGCTCGGCCTCTTCCCGCCGGCCGCAGTTGGCGCAGGCGTAGAAATGGGCCACCAACCCATCCAACATATC
>CAYLLY010000117.1:0-6415 GCA_964384595.1 uncultured Nitrospirales bacterium | reverse complement strand
GCGACCCCTCCTGTTCAAACAAGGACCAGGCATAGGGCCAGTTGCGCGTGAAGAGTGCCCGCCCGCCGGCGAAGAGATGCCGGCTGGTCTCCTCGTCGGCTGTTGTGACCAGCGACGGCGAGACAGCGTGCCGGTGAATCAAATCGCGCATGAACGTCACGGCATTCGTGGTGGCGGGGCTCGTGAGGTCGGTCCAGCCATCGGGCCGCAGGACGTCACCGCCGTTGCCCCAAATGAACTCCAGGGCGTTGCAGATCAGCCCTTCGTACTGGCGTCCCTGCCAGATGAAGCCGTATAGGCGCGGTTCCTGTTCGCCGCCAAGGACGATCCGGACGGTCTCGATCAATTCCTCCCATGTGGGCGGCGGACGCCGGCCATACTTTTTCAGGAGGTCCTTTCTGTAGTACAGCACACCGGCATCGATATACCAGGGAACGGCCCAGATCTTTTTCCCATAGGTTGCCGCTTCAAGGGCGTTGGGGAAGAACTCGGCCCGTTGTCCGGGCCCGAACAGATCGTCCAGAGGACGGATCCAACCGGCACGCGCGAACTCCGCAATCCAGATCACGTCCATCGCCAGCACGTCAATGCCGCTGGCTCCGCCTTCGAGGTTGATCGCATAAATCTGGTGCTGCTGGTCCGTATTGGAGGGGAGCGGTTCCGCGCGGACGCGAACCGTCGGATGGGTGGCCTCGAATCGCCGGATCAAGTCCTGCAGGGGACGGAGGTCTCCCGAGAGCTTTCCGTGGCGGAAGACGAGGGTGACGACGTCGGTATCATCAGCGCCGGAAGGCGGCTGACTCGTACAGCCCCCCTGGAGCGCAGTGAGGCAAAGGAGCGCCGCAGCCAGGGCGCGCCGCCCCCTCTTCACGGGAGTCTGCTCACAGATGGGTGAGGTCATCTTTGGTACGTCCTTCGTGCTTGCCGAACTGGCGCTCCAGATAGTCTTTGGCGAGGTTCGTCGCGCCGAGGCCGAAGGCCAGCGCGAGAGCCAGGACGACGCCGCCGAACGTGATGCCGAAGCCCACGACGACGATGTTCCTGGCGATCCCGAGTTGCTCCAACGCCATGGCAAACGCCACGAGCAAAACGCCCCACCGAGCCAGACCCGCTGCGGTCGTGGCCGGCCTGAAGTTGGCATTCACGGCCGTGATCAAGGTCGCCCGGGCCACAAAATTGCTCAGGAAGATCCCGGCAACGAGGATGACCAAGGCGGTGATGAGATGCGGAATGTAGCCCAGAAATTGCGCGGCCAACTGATTGATGGGAGCCAGGTTCAGAGCGCCCAAGGCAGCGACGGCAGTGAGCGCCAGGAGCGCCCAGTGGAGCGCCCGGCCGGCCAGGTGGCAGGGGTCCGGCTTCAACCCGCCGCGCGTCAAGGCGGCGTTGAGCCCGATGCGATCAGCGAGACGATCGATGCCCAACATCCTCAGACCGCGTTCGACCCCACGACCCATGGCCCACGCCAGGGGCCATCCGACGGCCAGGATTATGAAGGACGCCACCAAATTGGGCAGAAAGTGCACGATGCGGGTTGCGACCGCCTCCAAGGGTTCCAGCACGGCAGTGTCCAAGAACTCTTTCATTGTCGGACCTCCTTGACAGCGCCCCAGCGTTCAACCAGATAGGGCTTGACCTGTTCGAATACACGACCGAGTTTCTCGATACGGTCCTCCGCTTCCTTGGTCGTGAGGCCCTGGGTTTCAACAACGAATGACGCGGTCCGCCCCAGGTACAGCGGCGTCATGGCTTTGATCAGATGCTCTCGGTTCAGCACCCTGTGGTGGAAGGCCGCGGCGCAGTCATAAACCGCCCTGGCCCACACCTCGTTGGGGATGTGGAAACTCGATGACGGCAAGTGCTCCACGGCGACAAGAGCCTCGAGTGTCTCGGGGCTCACCATCAGTTCCCAGATCGGCCGAAGGTCTGTAAGGCCTTGGCGAAAACTGGTGATCATCCGCTCCACATTGACGTTCACGGGTTCGACACCGACCTCGTATTCAAATCCGAAGAGCGGAACAGGGTTGGAGCCGCGGATGGAAGGCCACACGCGCTGGTGTTCCTCCATCGACGCAAAAATGGCTCCCACTACCTGGGTCAGCATGGCCGAAAGATCCGTCGATGGGTCTTTGGGATTGTGGATCTTGGCGCCGAGAAAGCTTTGGCAGACGCGTGCGCCGCTCGCCACGGCTTCGGTCGTCATCCAGATGTCAATGCCGAAACGAGCCACGTCCGATTCCCAGACATGCTTATCGACGTAGTGTGCGGCCAGTTTTCCTGAAAAACCGAAGTCCCCTCCGATCGGCTGCCGAATCTGCATCCCGTAAAGGGCGCGCGTCAGAGGATAGACGATGCTGTTCGTGATCGTGCCGTCATATTTGTGCCGCAGGTAGTAGGGCGCGACGTAGTCGTAGCCCTCATTCAAGGTCGGTAGGATCAGGAGCTCAACCCATTCCGGCGTAATGGATCGGAGATCGGAATCCACCACCGCGCAGGCCTTGATGTTCAGGCGTCGGGCCACCTCGAAAATGGTTCGGAACGCGCTGCCCTTGCCGGGGATGCCATGGTACGGCGTGATGATCCGGTACAGCAAATGTTGGCGCTCGGAGATCAGCATGGCGCCGAGATCCACGCTGGCCCTGGCGACGATCTCGGGTGTCCCATCCGTGGACCCGCCGTCGGAATTGACGAGCACCGCACGCGCATTCGGGAAGTATTTGGCCAATCCTCCCGCGACGGCCCTTACGACATGTCCGATTGTGTCCGCGTTGTTGAAGCTGGGGATTCCCACCAGAATCTCAGCGTGACCGATTTCCTGGATCTTCGCTTCCGTCCCAGCATCCAGATGGACCGGTGTCACGTTGGACATGATCGACACCCGTTTTGGACAAGCTGCCTCAACCGAAACCCTTTATGCTCCATGGAATCTCTTCTTCAAGTGGAGCCTGCTTTCGGATCCCAGGCATGGTCGGCTTCCACCGCCTCCACCAACCGGTCGAAGACATCGGGAACGGCATGCGTCACGCGTGCCCAGTTGGAAATCATGGGCACGCCCAGGGGGTCTTCCAGGAACGTCTGTGAGGCCGTTTTGATGCCGCTGAGAAACACTTCGACGGCCATCCGCTCTTGATGCCGGTCGAAGTTCAGGCTGTTGATGGCGGCGTCGTCCTCGTACTTCTTGATCGCTTCCTGCGAGATTTGCAGATAAGTCGCCCGCAATGTTTTTAATTGGCCCTCTCCGAGGACTACGCCTTCGCTCGCCAAATTCCGGAACAGGGACTTGGCGATGTCCACGACCATCTTATGAAGCCCCGCTTCCGGGTTGTCGGCCGACAGCGCCTGGTGCTTGTGCTCGTAGCTGTCGGTCAAGTCGGCCTGGCACACACGGCGCAATGCGCAGTTCCGGTAGACCTCGGCCAGGACGCCGACTTCCAGTCCCCAGTCGCCGGGGATCCGGTTGGTCCAGGCCAGGTCCGTGACCATGGCGAATTCGCCCGCCAGCGGATAGCGGAAACCGTCCAGGAAGGTGAGCATGGGATGCGGACCCGCCAGCTTTTGCAGAGCCCTGATCAAGGGGGTGATGAAGAGTCGGGTGACGCGTCCGTGCATGCGGTCGGTCACCCGCGCGTAGTAGCCCTTGCAAAACTCATAACCGAGGTTCGGGTTGGACACGGGGTAGCAGAGGCGGGCCAGGTACTCCCGGTTGTAGCTTAAGATGTCGCAATCGTGCAGGGCGATGACCTTGCTGCGCCGCTGGGCCAGGACGTAGCCGAAAGCGATCCAGCAGGATTGCCCCTTGCCGGGCAGGCCGATGTCGATTTCCTGACCGACCAGAAGTTTCAGGAGTTCCTGAATACGCGGCCCTTCGATCCAAATCAGGCGAACGTCCTGCGGGAGACCCTTGAAATACTCTTTGGCGCGCCGAAACTCCAGGGCCGACGCCCGGCCTATCGCGATGACGATTTCGTTGAGGTACGTCACCTGTCGCAAGTGCTCCACGATCCCGCCGAGCGCCGGGCCTTCCAATTCCGAGTAAAGGCAAGGGAGGACTAGCGCGATGGGATTGGTCTTGCCGTGATCCGCCAGTTCCTGTTCCAGCCTCTCCAGGTTCGGCCGGCCAAGCCGGTGCAGGGTGGCAATCAAGCCGGTCTGGTAAAAGTCCGCCATGGCGCTATTCCTTTTCCACCTTCCCCCCGAGTCCGACCAAAAGCCCGAGGCCACCAAATGTAGGCGGTGTTACGAAGAAGGGTGCTGTTTCAGGTGCACGACACGCTGGGGGAAGGGGATCTCGATGCCTTCTTCTTTGAACCGCTTGAAGATGCGCTTGCGGAGCTCGTGCTGCACAAGATATTGCTCCGTGAACTCACGCACCTGACAGATGAGCGTGAAGTCCAAGGAAGAATCACCGAAACCCGGAATGAATCGGACAAACGGCGCCGGTTCAGCCAGGAGGCCCGGCACCTGGCCGATCGCTTTCTTGGCCTCCTCCAGGACCACGCGCTCCACGTGTTCAGGGTCAGAGTCGTAGCTGGTCCCGATCGGGATCTGCACAGCCATCCGTTGCTCGGGCATGTAGTAGTTGGTCAGGATGGATTGTGACAGCTTGTTGTTGGGAATGATCACCATGTTGTTGGGGAGCATGCGGATCCGCGTCGTGCGCCAACCGATATCCTGGATGTAGCCTTCCTGCCCCGTTTCGAGCTTGACGAAATCCCCCACGCGAACGGGCTTCTCGATCAAAAGGTGTATGCCGGCAAACAGGTTTGACAGGGTATCCTGCAAAGCCAGCGCGACGGCAAGCCCCCCGACGCCCAGAGCCGTGAGGATGGGCGCGATCGACACCCCCAGACCGCTCAACAGGACCAGCACCCCGACGACCCAGATGCCCACCTTGATGATCGTCACGGAGAGCCCCGTAGCCGGGATGGCTAGATCGTGAGCTTTCAAGGCTTGGCCAAGGGTGGACCCGGCCAGATTGGACAAGGCCGCCGTAATGGACAGCACCAGAAGAGCGTAGACAGCGTTCAGCGCCAACGCGCTGGGTCGCGCCGGCAGTTGCGTCGTGTCCACCGCAATGTAGAGTCCGATCAGCACGCACCACACGAATGAAGGGGTCCTGACGCTCTCCAGCACCATGTCATCCACGCGGGTTGCCGTTCTGGAGGCCCATCGGTGCAGGGCGCGCAATACCAAATGCCGGAACCCGAGGGCGATACCTGTGACACAGGCGAAGACCGCCAGGGCCGTCAGCGGAGGAATCAGCGTGGTTGGTAAAGTACCGGTCATCACAGCTCCGATCTGATACGGCGAGCGCAGAATCGGCTCCCAATCCCGAAGACCACCACGACTAGGCCGAGGCCCTGCGCGGTCTCGGTTTCCAACGGCGCGCCGCCATAGGCGGCCGGGTCCGGTTTTTCTCGATCATGGAATCGAGAACCTCGCCGCAGGCAATGCAGCGCCAGGCATCGAATGCGATCGTTCCTGTATCATCCTGCAAATCATAAAACCATGTCAGGGACATCAGTCCCTCGCAGCGTGGGCAGTGCATGGGCCTTCCCTCCGTCGATCTCAGAAAAGGGCCTTTGCGGCCCCCTCGGAGCGAGCTCAGCGGAGGGATGGCGGGGGATGAAAAATCGACCGCACAAAATCGAACGGTGCGCTGCTCAGGTCTGACTCCATCCGTGCGTCAGACGGAGAGGTTCTGAAAGGATCAGGCGGACCTGCTTGAAGCGCGAATTCTTCAGTGGCCAGGTTGTCGAATCCGGCAACCGCGTCCAGCAACGTAAAAGGGAGGCCCAAGAATTGCAGCACCACCGCAACGCATAATGCCACCAGCAGAATTCTCGTCATGTGCAATCCTAAGAGGACCCGCCGAACCAGGTCAAGAATTTTCGGCAAGAAGCCGCCGCACACCCTCCGCCAAGCCGACGGGCCCGATACCCTGGAGGCGAGTCAGGCCTTCCAGCACGATCCCGTCTTGATGGCCGCCCTCAGGCCTCGCAACGAGGAACGGGCGGGCGACGGCTTCAAGCATCGGCAAATCGTTGAGACTGTCCCCGATCCCGGCCGCCACGACCTTCCCCCACTCTTTGTGGAAGAGATCAATCAAGGCCCGGCACGCCCGACCCTTGTCCGTGCCTCCGACGAGATGGTAGAACTGTCCGCCTGAGACCACCGTGAGCCCGATTTGCGCGGCCACTTCGCGGATCTGCTCGAGCGGGGAACGCTCACCCTTCACCAGGAACGGCTCGTCGTATTCCCGCTGACGCGCCCGTTCGGCGTCCGACTGTGCGAGCCCTGTAGCCTTCACAATCTCCTCTATGGTCATGTCGCCGAAGCCGACGAGCGACACACCCACTCGTTCTTCGATCCGGCGCAGGGCTTCGCGCAAGCGGCTGTATGGGACGCCGAACTC
>CAYLLY010000116.1:0-6464 GCA_964384595.1 uncultured Nitrospirales bacterium | reverse complement strand
CAGGCATGAAGCCAGAGCCGGCCAAGCCCGTCTCTGAGACCCGTCAGGTATCGGGCTACTCGCTCACGTTTACGACGGTGCCGGAGAAACCAAAGGCCGGAGAAACCCTGCTCAAGCTCAAGGTGACCGATCCGGCAGGTTATGAGGTGACCAACGCGCAAGCGGTGTTCACGTATACGATGCCGATGCCGGGCATGACCGAGTCGAAGGTGAAAGCCATCCATACCAAAGACGGTATTTATGAAGGCAAGGCGATGCTCGGTATGGGCGGTAAGTGGGTGGTGACAGCCACCGTGACCATACCGAGCCTGCCACCCATCACCGAAAAGTTTCAATTCGCCGTCGTCGGCGGAGGCTCGGGAAAAGCGGGCGTCTCGGCGCCCGCGGGGCGGGCGGGTGAGAAGGAATGATCGCGCGCCTCATCGAAAACAGCGCCCGGAACCCCGTCCTGGTGATTCTGTTTGTGTTGTTGCTGGCTGCCTGGGGCGTGTGGGCGGTTTTTGAAGTGCCATTGGACGCCATCCCGGACCTGTCGGATGTCCAAGTGGTCATCTACACCGAGTGGCCGGGCCGGAGCCCCACTCTCATTGAAGATCAGGTCACCTATCCGATCGTCACTTCCATGCTGGCAGGGCCGCGAGTCAAGCGGGTGCGCGGCGTGTCGGAGTACGGCGTCTCTTACGTGTACGTGATCTTCGAGGACCGGACCGATCTCTACTGGGCGCGGAGCCGCGTGCTCGAATACATGCAGAAACTGGCCGGCAAGCTCCCGACCGGGGTCTCGCCGACCCTTGGCCCGGACGCGACCGGCGTGGGCTGGGTCTATCAATACGCGCTGGTGGATGAGTCCGGGATGCACGACTTGGCGCAGCTCCGGAGCCTCCAGGACTGGTACCTGCGCTACCAACTGGAGAGCGTTCCCGGCGTGGCCGAAGTGGCGGCGATTGGCGGTTTCGTCAAGCAGTATCAGATCGAGGTGGACCCAAACACGCTGGCCGCCTATCGGCTGCCGATCAAGACCGTGATCGAGGCGGTCCGCGACAGCAATGCGGAGGTGAGCGGCCGCGTGCTGGAGATGACCGGGACGGAGTATGTCGTCCGGGGACGCGGCTATCTGCGCTCGCTTGAAGACATCGAGCTGGTCCCGGTCGGCACGGACAAACGCGGCACGCCCATCCTGGTCCGGGACGTCGCGCGCGTGCAGGTGGGACCGGACCAGCGGCGTGGCATCGCCGAGTTGGACGGCAAGGGCCAGACCGTCGGGGGTATCGTCATCATGCGGGCCGGCGAGAACGCGCTGGCCGTGATCGAGCGGGTGAAGGCGCGGCTGGAGGAGATCAAGCGCACGCTGCCGAAGGGCATGCGCGTCGTGCCGACCTACGACCGGTCGGAACTCATCCATCGGGCCATCGCGGTGCTCCGCGAGAAGCTGCTGGAGGAGAGCTTCATCGTGAGCCTGGTCGCGGTGCTGTTCCTGTTCCATTTGAGGAGCGCGCTGGTGGCCATTATCATCCTGCCGGTGGCGGTCCTGCTGGCCTTCATCCCGATGGCCTACCTGAAGGTCACGTCCAACATCATGTCCCTCGGCGGGATCGCCATCGCCATCGGCGCCATGGCGGACGCGGCCATCGTCATGGTTGAGAACGCCCATAAGCGGCTGGAGCAAGCGCCGACTGCCAATCGGATCGAGACTATCATCGCCGCTGCGAAGGAAGTCGGTCGCCCGCTGTTCTTCTCGTTGCTGGTGATCGCCGTGTCGTTTCTGCCGATCTTCGCCCTCGAAGCCCAGGAGGGACGCCTGTTCACGCCACTCGCCTATACCAAGACCTTTGCCATGCTCTTCGCGACGGCGCTCTCGGTGACGTTGGCGCCGGTGTTGATGGTCGTTCTGATCCGAGGCCGCATCCGGGCCGAGACGAAGAATCCGCTGAACTGGCTCCTGATCGCGCTCTATCGTCCCATCCTGTCTGGTGTGCTTCGTGTCCGCTGGCTTGCGCTGGGACTGGCCGTTGCTGTTGTGGCGTTCACGTGGCCGGTCTTCACGCGGCTCGGGGCCGAGTTCATGCCGCCGCTGAACGAAGGCACGATCCTCTACATGCCGACGACAGTGCCCGGCCTCTCGATCACCGAAGCCGTCAAGGTCCTGCAGGTCCAGGACCGGCTGCTCACGACCTTCCCGGAAGTGGAGCGGGTCTTTGGGAAAATGGGCAAGGCGCCGACCGCGACCGACCCGGCCTTCACCGGCATGGCCGAGATTACAGTGTCGCTCAAGCCGGAGTCTCAATGGCGGCCCGGCATGACGTGGGAGCGCCTGCTCGACGAGATGGACGAACGCCTGCGCATCCCGGGCTTTCCGAACATCTGGTGGATGCCGATCCAGACCCGCACTGAGATGATCACGACCGGCGTGCGGAGTCCCGTGGGGATCAAAGTGCTGGGGCCGGATCTCAAAACGATCGAGGCGATCGGGCTGGAGATCGAGCGCGTGCTGGCGAAAGTCCCCGGCACGCGGAGCGCCTTCGCGGAACGGCTGAATGAAGGATACTATCTGGACCTGATCGTGAACCGGCGCGAGGCCGCCCGCCATGGCCTGACGGTGGGGGATGTCCAGACGGTGATTACGTCGGCCATCGGCGGGGAGACCGTGACGACCACGGTCGAAGGGCGCGAGCGGTATCCGGTGAACGTCCGCTACAAGCGCGAGTTGCGCGACGACCCGGACCGGCTCAAGCGCGTGCTGATTGCGGCGCCGACCGGCGCGCAGATCCCGCTCGGGCAAATCGCCGAGGTGGTCATCACCAAAGGACCGCCGTCGATCGCTGACGAGAGCGGAGCGATGGCCGGGTTGGTGTCGGTGGCGGTGAGCGGGCGCGACTTGCGCGGCTATGTCGAAGACGCCAAACGGAACGTCCAACAACAGATCACGCTGCCGCCCGGCTACACCTTGAAATGGTCGGGCCAGTACGAGCACCTCATCCGGGCTGAGGAGCGGTTGAAGCTGGTGGTTCCGGTGACGCTCGGGCTGATCCTCCTGCTGCTCTATCTGAATTTCCGCTCGCTGGCCAAATCGCTGATCGTGCTGCTGTCCGTCCCCTTCGCCGTGGTCGGGGCGGTCTGGTATCTCCATTACCTCGGTTACAACCTGAGTGTGGCGGTCTGGGTGGGAATCATCGCGCTGGCCGGCGTGGCGGCGGAGACCGGCGTCGTCATGCTGGTCTATCTCGACGAGGCCTACGAGCGGCGCGCGCGCGAAGGCCGGATGGCGACGGCTCAGGACCTGCGCGAGGCCATCCTGGAGGGCGCGGTCCAGCGGGTGCGGCCCAAGATGATGACGGTGGCGGCGATCATGGGCGGCCTTTTGCCGATCATGTGGACGACCGGCGCCGGCGCGGACGTGATGAAGCGCATCGCCGCGCCCATGATCGGCGGCATGGTCAGCTCGACCATGCTGACTCTACTGGTGATCCCGGTGCTCTACGCGATGTGGCGCTCAAGGGAAGTAAAACGGCTTCAATTGGCTCTTTCGGGCCAGACGATGGAGAAAGGAAGCTGATCGGGCTGTAGAAAGGGGGTGAACTCGCATGATGAAGACAATCACGTTCGTAGCCGTTGCATTGCTGATGAGTTCTCTAGCTGTGGCTCAGATGATGCCGGACAGCATGATGAGCGGAGGCATGATGGGTAGTGGCATGATGGGTGGAGACAAATCGAAGTCATCTGAGGAGCGAGAAAGCCATTGTGCTCAGATGATGAAGGAGATGTCTGAGATGATGAAGCAGATGTCCGAGATGAAGTCACACATGTCACAAATGATGGAAGGCGGCATGATGGGGGGAATGATGGAACCCAAGAAGAAAGGAGACAAAGAAAAGACCGAAAAGCCTAAGTAGAGGCGGCTGGTCAAAGCGTGGCCGGACTTGCGTACAAGGTCTGTTCGTAGTATTGTGTTTTCTATGAAACGCGTCCCATTTCTTGCCGCCGCGTTGGCGGCAGTCTACTTCCTGCTTTCGTTCAACGCCTTCGCCTGCTTGATCCCGTTGTATGGCGGCGTAGAGGTGGCGAAGGGCAGCGACTGCTCGATGCCGGAGGAGCAGCCGGCTCGCCAATATTGTGACGCGTTCAAGACTCTCAGCGTCCAGAGTGCCCCTTCAGCGCTTCAGGCGGTGGATTTCTCAGCCCATGCCGTTGTCGCCGTGGAGCCCCTGGCCCTTCAGTCTTTCCTCCCTCTCGTGCATCTAAGCGCTCGACCCTGGGGTGAGCCCCCGCCATCGAAGGATATCCTTGCCCTGACTTCGGTGCTTCGTCTCTGATCTCTCCTCAAGCTGGTTCAGTTCCATTCCGCCTGCACATCAGTCCGGGAACATGTAGCCTTGCCGAAAGGAGGTGAAACCCATGATGCGGACGATGGTAGGAGTCACAGCGGTGGTGTTACTGCTGGGGACGTGGATACTGACGGGGTGCGCTACGGTGGGTGAGCAAGCGCTCCCGTCTCAACTCCAGGATAAGCTCGCTTCAGTCAATGCGAGCGCTGATGACCACGTCGCAGCGGCACTGTTGTACCAACAGCAGAGCCAGCGTCTACAGTCCGAGGCTGCTCGGCTGGAACGAGAGGCGTCGGCGCTCGGTCCGACTCAAGATCCGAAGAGTCTGAAGCGGAGGCATCTCATACGACTTGCACAGATGTACCGGGAGAGGGCCGCAAAGGCCCAAGAGCTGTTCGCCTCGCACAACACGAAAGCCCAGACGATGACCGGCAGACAGCCACCGCAGTGAGGAAAGCGGCATCCGGGGCCAGGAGCTTCGCATAGGGATGCGCGGGGCTTCTGGCTCTGGACTGATTAGCCAATCGGGCACAGCAGCCTCCTGACGTCCGACCGATGGATCCAGCCCCTGTGGCCCCCCTCTATGCTCACGCGGAAATAGGCTGAATCTACAGGCTCTGCGACGGTCAGGATCGTGCCAGGGCCGAGCTTCTTGAGCACTGTGCCTCCTCCAGGCTGTGAATGTACGGCCAAAGATTCTCCCGCCGGGCCCAAGCATAACAGCGGAACGGCGGCAGGTAACTCCTGCTCCTCAGACTTCGTGGCCGGAGAGTCGGCAGGATGCCTGACGATCATATCCGATGGCGTCAGGGTAGAGGCCCGCACAAGGCGTGCGCCAGGTACAAGTTCTACGAATGTCTTGGCGAGCAGCGATGCGTGCTCCGCACTGGTATTCGAAGCGCTACCTGGAGAGCTTGGTTCCGCAGTCTCGCCTGAGCCGGTCTCCATGGCTACGATGTGCACGTGATAGCCGCCTGCGTACTGATAAACACATCCCGCATAGGCCTGAAGGCCCAGGATTGCGAATGGAGTGGCCGCGTACCCGGATACCATCGCCATATTTTCCGGGCAGACGATACGCGGAAGGAGCACGACGCCCAACTGGTCAAGACGGACATGCCGGTACTCCACCCGAAAGTCGGGAGGTGACGCGGGCAAGGGGGACTGCACGGAGCCTTCGGTTCTCTTCAACGGGACCTGGAGTGTTCGAGCAAATGCCTCTTCAACCCCGTGAATTACCTGATGGGGCTCCAGGCTCTCCGGCAGATCAAAGGAGTGGAAGACAACCCCACTAGCACGTGGGTCGGTCATGGAGGCGCACCCTACCGCCAACATTCCAAGCAGCACAAGCGCGACGCCACGTTTCACTGAGCGATGAATGCGCATTAGGATTTTCATGCCAGGTTGTAGCGGCATAGCTCAGCGCCACAAAAAAACGTCCTCTGTCCCTTGCGGGACGGAGGACGTCGTTGTCCAAAGGGCCCGGACGAAATCGTCCGAAAAACAGAAAAGGCGTTTTTCCATCCCCGATGGGAGGAAAGACGCCTTCGTCACTGAGCACTTCTTTGTGCTACAAAACGGTATTTAATACAGACCGTGAGGCTTTGTCAAGGTTCATTCTGAAAAAACTTCTTGAACCTTACCCTAGCGGGAGGCTTTATCCTGGCGGCAGAAGGGAGGGTTATATGAGCACGGGAATGCTGACGATCCGTGCACTGGCGACGGAGACAGGGGTGTCTTCCAAGGCCCTGCGGTACTGGGAGAGCCGCGGACTGCTGCCCAAGCCGGGGAGAACTCACACTGGCTACAGAGTCTATCCGGCCGATGTAGTCCAGAAAGTCCAATTCATCCGGAAAGCCAAGAGCATCGGGTTCACCTTGTCGGAAATCCGATCGCTCATTGGGATCGCCACGGAGAAGAGAACACCCTGCGAGGGAGTGTACGCGTGGGTCAGTCGGAAATTAGTGGCCCTGGACCAGCAGATCGCCCTCTTGACAAAGCTCCGTGCCGAACTTCAGCAGCATCAGCGACGGTGGCGGGGTCGGCTCCCATGTCCGCCGTTGAGTCCGAATGAGATCTGCTGTCTGATCGAGGAACTACCCTCTCTTACTTGTGAGCCGGGAAGGAGGTGAGCCGTATGCA
>CAYLLY010000115.1:0-6466 GCA_964384595.1 uncultured Nitrospirales bacterium | reverse complement strand
ACAGTGCAAAAATTAATCGCCGCCTCGTTATTGCTGGGCTTGAGCGGGACCCTGTGCCCGCTTCCGGCCGAGGCCGCGTCGGATCGGCTCGTGATCTATTCGGGCCGCAAGGAAAAGGCGCTCAAGCCGGCCGTGGACGCCTTTACGAAACAGACCGGCATTCCCGTGGATGTGAAGATCGGCAAGACCTCGGGCCTCGCCAACGAGATCCGCATGGAAAAGACCCGCCCGCGCGGCGACCTGTTCATCTCCACCGAGGGCGGGATCATGGAGGTGCTCGCCAAGGAAGGGCTTCTGGAACCCTACCAGTCGGCGGCGACCAAGGCCGTGCCGGACGACTTCAAGAGCGCCTCGGGAACCTGGACGGCCATTTCCGGGCGCGCGCGGGTCATCCTCTACAACAAAAATCTCATAGCCGAGAAAGACGTGCCCCGGTCGATCCTCGAGCTCACCGCTCCCAAGTGGAAGGGGCAGCTCGCCATCGCCGGGACGCGCGAGCGGACTTCGCTGGCGTGGGCGGCCGCGATCGTCGCGATGAAAGGCGAGACCTTCGCCAAGGACTATTTCACGGGCCTGCAGGCCAACGGCCTCAAGATTCTCACGGACAACACGGAAGTCTGGCAGGGCGTCGGGCGCGGCGAGTTCGCGCTCGGCCTCACCAATTCCCCCAACTACCACCTCGCGAAGAAGATGGCCCTCCCCGTCGGCGTGGTCTATCCGGATCAGGACGGGAGCGGCCTCGGCACGCCGATCAACCCCAATGCCGCCGGGGTCATCAAAGGCGCCGCGCACCCGGACGCCGCCCGGAAGTTCATTGACTTCCTCCTGTCACCGGAAGGCCAGCGCATCCTGGTCATGCAGGATTACGAGATCCCGTTGATCCCCGAGGCGGACGCCGGCGAGGTGCTCCCCGCCGGGTCCATCAAGCGCCCGGCCGTGAGCGCCCGGCGGCTCGCCGAGCTGGAAGAGCCGACGCTCAAGCTCCTGACATCAATCAACCCGAACTGGTGACATGACGCAGGCCGCCCCCATAGTCCTTGAGAGCCCTGTTCCGGCGTCGAGCCGGCTCGCCCAGGCAGGAACCGTCGCGTTACTGGCCGGCGTGGGCCTCCTGATTCTCCCCCCGCTGCTCTATCTCGCCTCTTCGGCAATGCAGGCCGGCACGCTCGGCGCGCTCTCGGTCGGGGCGCTTGCCGACCTCGCCTTTACGACGCTGGCGCTGGCCGGACTCGCGACCGCCTGGGCGATGACCCTGGCCCTGCCCCTGGCATGGCTGGTGGTCCGCACCGATATGCCCTTCAGAAACGCCTGCCGGTGGCTGGCCGTGATCCCGCTCGCGATTCCTTCCTATATCGGCGCCATGACCTACATCGCGCTCCTGGGGCCGGTCGGGTCGTTCAATACCTGGCTTTCGGCGCTCACCGGTTCCCACCAGCAGTGGACGAACATCTATGGCTTCTGGGGCGGGGTCTTCGTGCTGGGCCTCTTCACCTATCCGTACATCTTCCTGCTGGTCGGCGCGGCGCTGGAGGCCACCAATCCGTCCGTCGAGGAAACCGCCCGCTCGCTGGGAGAACACCCGCTGGGCGTGCTGCGCCGGGTCACGCTGCCGTTGCTCCGGCCGAGCATCCTGGCGGGAGGGCTGCTGGCTTTTCTCTACGCGCTGTCCGACTTCGGCTCGTTGTCTCTGCTCCGCGTGCAGGTGTTCACCACCGCGATCTATCACCAGCTCAACACGCGGTTCGACCAGGCCGCCGCCGCCCTGCTCTCCTTCGTGCTGGTCCTCCTCACGCTCGGCGTCCTGGTCGGACAGCGGGCGCTGCTCAGCCGGCGCTCATACGTCACGATCACCGGCACCGCGCGGGTCGCGCATCCCATCCATCTCGGCCGGTGGCGCTGGCCCGCCGTCGCGCTGGCGGGCGGCATCCTGAGCCTGTCGGTCTTCATCCCGCTGGGGGTGCTCATCGCGCAAACCGGCACCGTGAGCCAGTTCCTCGACGTCCTGGGCGAACAGTGGCGATTCATCGAGAACAGCCTCGCAGTGGCCGGCATAGCCGCCACCCTCGCGATGATCATCGGATTCCTCATCGCGTTCAGCGCCGCGCGCGCCAAGGGCCCGACCGGCGCGGCGCTCTCGGGAACCATCCAGGTGGGCTATGCGATCCCCGGCACCGTCCTCGGCCTGAGCTTGATTCTCCTGTACAACACGTACCTGCCCTGGCTGTACGGCACGGTCGGCGTCCTCGTCCTGGCGTACCTGATCCGCTTTCTGACCCAGTCCGTCCAGGGCATCGACGCGGCGCTCGCCGGCATCAACCCGCATCTCGAAGAGGCCGCGCGCTCGCTGGCCGCCTCGCCGGGAACCGTGCTGCGCCGGATCCTGGCTCCCCTCGTGCGCCCGACCCTGTTTGCGGTCTGGACCCTGGTGTTCATCTCCGCCATGAAGGAGCTCGACGCCACGCTGCTGCTCCGTCCGGCCGGCTTCGACACGCTACCGGTGCGGGTTTACATTCACACGGTGGAGGCCGAGTACGCCAAAGCGGGCGCACTGGCCCTGATCCTGATCGCGTTCACGGCGCTACCCTGGCTCGTGGTGACGCGCCTGCGGGAGAAGAAGCTCGTATGACGCTGATCGAACTCTCCCGCGTGACGCTCACTTATCCCTACGCCGTTGAGCCGGCGCTCTATGACCTCTCCCTCGACGTCGCCGAGGGCGCGACCCTGTCCGTCCTGGGCCCCAGCGGGTGCGGCAAGACCACCGTGCTCCGGGCCATCGCCGGCTTCGAGCATCCCCAGGCCGGGGAGGTCCGGATCGCGGGGCGCCTGGTGTGCGACGGCAAGCATTGCGTCCCGCCCGAAGAACGCGGCGTGGGAATGGTGTTTCAGGACTACGCGCTGTTCCCGCACCTTACCGTGGCCCGGAACGTCGCGTTCGGGTTGCGCCGCCTGGAGCCACAGGCGGCCACGCGCATGGTCGCAACGACGCTGGACCTCGTCGGACTGACAGACCTGAAGGACCGGTACCCCCACGAACTCTCCGGCGGCCAGCAACAGCGCGTCGCGATCGCCCGCGCGCTCGCGCCCAAGCCCGTCGTGCTCCTGCTGGACGAGCCGTTCAGCAATCTGGACCCCGACATGCGGGGGCAGATGCGCGAAGAAGTGCAGGAAATCCTCCGGCGAACCGGGATTACGGCCGTGCTGGTCACGCACGATCACGATGAGGCCTTCGCGATGGCCGACCGGATCGCCGTGCTGAACCGGGGACGGCTGGAGCAGATCGACAACCCGGAGTCCATCTACCACACGCCCTCCACCCCCTTCGTCGCGAATTTCGTCGGCCAGGCGGACTTCCTCCCCGGCCGCGTGGACAACGGCAAGATCCACACGGAAGTGGGCGTCTTCGAGAATGTGGCCGGGCATCCGGCCGGTGCGGCGGTCGAAATCATGATCCGCCCCGACGACGTGCACATCACGCCCGCTTCTCCGGGGACGGCCCAGATCGCGGGACGGCAGTTCAGGGGGTCCGAAAACCTGTACACCGTGCTCCTGCCCTCCGGACAACATCTCCACAGCAGCGAAGCGTCCACCACGGTGTACCCGATCGGCACTTCGGTCGAGCTCAAGATCGTGGCCACCCACATCGTCACGTTCACCAAGCGCTCGTAATCCCTGCCGAATCAACCACTTGCGCAGCCCCAAAATCTATGAAAAATACCCTTGACATGGTAGAGTCACATAAGATATCAATACTCGTTCTCAATTTCATATAATTGCTAAATAACTTGATTGATCAGGCTAAAACAACATTTTCACCGTCCACAGGTGGGCTCTTTTTTCTGCGTGTGAATTGAGAATGAATTGCAATTACACTCTCATATTGATCGGGATGCAGTGCCAATGATTGGCTGCGGTGACCGGCCGGTCCTCCCCGAGCAATGCCGCTGCGAATGCGGAAACTTGCTGGCCAAGATGGCCCCGGAGGGCATCGAGGTGAAGTGCCGCCGATGCAAACGGATCGTGCTGATCCGCTTTGCCGACATCGAGGGATACGAACCACTCACACAAAGGAGGTGAGCCCGGAAAAGACTACCGCGACGGAATGAATCAGGATGCGTGCGTTCCATCCTGCAACGAGAGGACCCCGAGTCCCAGTAGCAATCGCAACGAAGAACCAAGGAGGAAGTCATGCGACGACTGGCGATCATCGGGGTCCTCTCAGCCTGCCTGCTGGGCGGCGCCCCGCTCTCGGCGATGGCCGACGAGAAAACCGAGAAGGCATTGGAGGAACGGATCAAAAAGCTCGAGAAGATGGTGGAAGTGCTGACCAAGCACGAGGCCAGGGAAGCGAAGGAGGAGGGCAAGGAGAAGGAAAAGGCGGCGAAGGCCGGCGAGAAGCCGCTCAGCGTCGGCAGCACCGGCAGCGGCAAGCTGATCTATGCCAAGCCGTTCGTTTCGGCACCCAAGGCCACGGTCGGCGGGTATATGGACTATGAAACAAACTTCCTGACCGATCGCAACTTAACCCGCACACGAGCCACCAACTTTGAGGTGGCCCGGTTCATTCCCTTCATCTACGGGGATGTGACGGATCGGATCAAGGTGGCCGCCGAGATCGAGATCGAGCACGGCGGGCCGAACAATGTAGGGGGAGGCGGTGAGATCAAGATCGAGTTCGCCACGATTGATTACCTGATTACGGAGCCGTTGAACTTTCGGGCCGGCATTCTGCTCACCCCGGTGGGCAAATTCAACCTGCTGCATGACTCCCCCCTCAATGACTTGACCGACCGGCCGCTGGTGTCCAGGTTGATCATCCCCAGCACATGGTTCGTGCCCGGCATGGGCTTCTACGGCACTTTCTATCCATCCCGACTCTCGAAGTTGGATTATGAAATCTACGTTACCAACGGATTTGCAACAACCCAAGGCACCGCGGTCACCGACGCTACCGGCCTGCGTGGCTTCGGGGGCAACACCAGAACCGACAACAATAATGACAAAGGGGTGGTCGGGCGCGTGGCTTTCAGCCCATTCCTGGGCGTCGAAGTCGCCGGATCCGCCGCCCATGCGGCCTATACCCCCAACGCCGATAAGTACATCAATATTTATGCCATTGACTGGACGCTTCAGCGTGGGCCCTTCGAGGTGATCGGGGAAGCCGCATGGGCTCGAATTGATTCCCCGGGCTTCGGTCCCGTGACCACGAACGGCATGGCTGGGTACTATGTGCAAGGCAACTACCACTTCCTCCCGGACTTCCTCAAGAAGTGGGCGCCCACGCACTTTACCGACGCCTCGACCTTCACGGCGGTGGTCCGATGGGACGACATTGACACCGATACGAACAATCGGACCCTGACGGCCACGGGGGGGAATACGGGCGAGTTGCAGCGGGTGACGCTCGGATTGAACTTCAGGCCGGTCGAGGACACCGTGTTCAAGCTCGATTATCAGTTCAACTCTCAAGTGGGCACCAACCTCACTCCCGGCAACAACAGCCGGATTGACGGGAATGGATTCCTCTTCTCCGTCGCAACGTATTTCTAAGCGAGTGCCTCGTGGGCGGGCGACCCTCCTCGCCCGCCCACTGTGCCAAGGGGAGAGGATAAGGATGCTGGCGACCAGCGCCTTTCCTCTCCCCTTCCTTGCTTTTAGAAGGAGAGCAAAGTTATGATGCCGCGCCTTAGAGAAGTGATGGTCACGCTGTGGAAAAAGCTTCCAGCCTTGGGGTGTGTCCTGCTGTCAGGGTGCATGACCCTGGCGGGGAAACCGACCGCGGTTTCTTCGTGCTCCCTCGACCAAGCGTGGGATGCCGCCATCTTGACCATCGCTGACGTTCAGATCGAGACGATCAACAAGGCGGCGGGGGTGCTTGAAACGCAATGGGTGGAGGTCGAAGGTTCCCGGCCTGCGGGTTTTTTCCAGCGCGACGTCAACAAAGAGCGGTTGAAGTACGTGGTGGAAGTGAAGAGGGAAGGGACCGGGGCCGTCGCAACGGTCCTCCAGCTTCGCGAGGAGTGGTCTCCAATGGGCGTCCGCATGCGCCAGTGGCGCGGGATTCCCGGCAACACCGCGGAAGAGCAGGCCGTCGCGGCGGAGATCACCCGGCGTCTCAAGGAAAAGGGATGCTGAGACGCGTGCTGACGGCCGCCCTGCCACTGTGGTTCGCGCTCGCCCCCTTCGTCGACGCCTCGGAGCCGGGGAAACGGACCTGGGACCCGGACCTGAAGCGGTGGCTGACCGAGGAAGAACTCGGCAGCATCGATGTCTATCTCACCGAGGAGCAGGCCCTCAAGCTGTTGTTTCCCAAGTCTCAGCACATCCGGGCGGAGGAGCTCAAGCCGACGCCCGATCAGAAAGTCCGGATCCAGGAGCGCATCGGCTGGAAATTCCCTGAAGAATCGTTCCGGACCTTCAAGGCCGAAACCAACGGCAAGGTGGACGGCTACGCCGTGATCCAGGAGAC
>CAYLLY010000114.1:0-6502 GCA_964384595.1 uncultured Nitrospirales bacterium | reverse complement strand
GGGAATTGCGCCGGCTGAGCCCCAAGGTGACGGGCGGATTGGTGCGCATGCGCCAGGAGGCCTATCGGGATGGCACAGTCGCTGCGAAGTACAAGCTGCTGACCGCAATGGCTATCTCGATAGCGATTCGATGTGAACCCTGCATCCGTGCCTACGTGAAGATGGCTTATGACAAAGGCATCACGCAGGACGAACTCATCGAGTTTTTGGAGGTGGCGATGACAATGCAGGGCTGCCCCGGCGAAGAATGGGCGCTCAAAGCCTACGCCGTCTATAAAGAGTGCGTGGGTGGAGAGATACCTGAGAGCGATGTGGCTTGTTGCGCCCACTAGTCGAGCGGCCTTGCTGGAAAAGGAGGTCGGACCATGTTCGGTATTAATCCAAACCAGGCGAGGGGCTACGCCATCGCCGCGGTGTGTGTGCTTGCGCTCAGTTTCCAGCTAGGGACCGCAGGCGCTGGGAAACATTTTACCTACACGAATCCTCTTGACTACCCAGAGGATGAGTATGCCCCAATGATGTTTAAGAGGCTCAAGGAAATCGGAGGCGGCCCCAGAGGATTACAGAATGGGCTGGCCGGGGTGAAATGGGGAGCGCCGCTCGCAAGCTTCCCCCACATGAAGCGCGTCGAGGATCTTGGGGGAACTGAAGCCACGCAAACAAATGGTCTTTACCGGAACGGTGACGAGAATCTGGTCTTGAATGGGGTCCCGGTGTCTCCGGTACGGTACTGGTTCGTTGACGAACAACTGGGGTCGGTTTTCCTTGGCTATCAGGGGCGTGAGAATTGGGGCAAGTTAAAAGGGTGGGTCGAACAGTGGTACGGTCCGCTTGAGCGGGCCGGCACAAATGAGGCGCGTTGGGATGCCAAATTGCGGCAATTCGTGCATGAGGTAAAGCCTATAACGGAGATGCCCACGGACCCGGGATGGTCGGGGGAATTGTTATGGAATGACGCGGGGACAGGAGTGAGCCTCAAGTTTAATCCCAAGACTGGGGATGGGGAGCTTTTGATCATCTCTACTGTGCTCGATACGCTGCACGAGTTCGTGAAGAGCGTTGGCCAAGGAGGAGAATGTTAACGGGAGGGCCTTGGTTTTCTCGGCATGACTAGAGGCGACGGGTCGGGCGTCAGGGACTTCATGGTCTTGCTGAAGCACGGGGCGCTGAATCAGTGGACTGACGCCGCCCTTACTGTGTTGATCCTGAAGCACGGTCGCACTGAGCTCCGAAGACATGGGCTCCTGCGGGATGGGCAGCGCCCATGAATCGTCTGTTCACGAGTGTGACAGTCGTGGCGCTGGCGGTGTGGATTGGGGGCGTGTTCCTTGCGGAAAAGCCCGATCGTGCCCCGCCCCCGGTTCCTCATGTGGGTACGGGCGGCGAGATCACTGGCAAAGACGGCGCGCCGATGGGGCTCGTGCCGGCCGGGGAGTTCCTGTACGGGGACGATAATCAGCGGATGTCACTGCCCGCCTTCTACATTGACAAATATGAAGTGACGACCAGGCTGTATGCCAAGTTCCTGCAGGCGACCCGCCAGCTATGGAGCGAGGTCAGCCGGGTCGGCGACGGCGACCGGCCGGTCATTGGCGTGACCTGGGAAGAAGCCGAGGCCTATTGTCGTCACTATGGCAAGCGACTACCGACCGAGCAGGAATGGGAGAAAGCCGCACGGGGGACTGATGGACGGAGATACCCCTGGGGCAATGAAGAGCCGACAAGCCGGCATGCCCATTTCAATAAATGCTGCCAGTGGAATGGGTACGGGACCCTGGCGACAGTGGGCAGCTACGAGGCAGGCAAGAGCCCTTACGGACTCTATGACCTGGCCGGAAACGTGTGGGAGTGGACGAGTTCGGTCTATAATCCTGCAGGGAAGTGGAAGAACGGTGTGATCCGCGGGGGCTCGTGGGTCAATGATGCAGCCTTCCTGCGCTCGGCGTACCGGACCTGGGGCCCTCCCCGGATGAAGCTCCATCCCTACTTCTTCGGATTCCGGTGTGCCCAGGACGCCCGGTAACCCAAGTGCGGTGCTGGGTTCGTTGACGAGCAACTGAGATCAGTCTCCCCTGTGAGTGTTCCTGGCATATCCGTTGATCTGAAAGAGTTACGAAGTGAGAAAGGAAGACCAATGATCAAGAACCCAATATTGGTCACTGGAGTAGTAGGCACTGTCGTGGCTGCGCTGTGCTGCTTCACGCCGATTCTTGTCGTGCTCCTCGGTGTCATCGGGCTGGGAGCGCTTTCAGGCTATTTGGATTATGTGCTGTTGCCTGCTTTGGCCGTATTTCTCGGTTTGACCGCATACGGATTGGTGCGACAAAAGCAGGCCGGTGGGCCGTCATGCTGTGAGGCCCAACCCAGGTCGCCTGACCACGGGTAACCTGGAGCGGCCTGACCCTATCGGTCTATCAACTCCCAGAACCATGGCCTGTATGAGCATCGGATTAGGTACGAAAGTATCGAGGGGGGAAGCTTCATGGATGAGCGATATGACTTGATGACGATCGGCGGCGGGTCGGCCGCGTTTGCCACCGCCATCAAGGCCGCAGAGCTCGGGGCCAGAGTGGCCATTGTGGAGAAAGGCACGATCGGCGGAACCTGCGTCAACATCGGCTGTGTCCCCTCCAAGACCCTCATCAAGGCGGCGGAACTCTGCTATCACTCGGCCTACCCCCAGTTCGAAGGGCTGACCGCCTGTCCGCCGCCTTCGGACTGGCGACGGGTGGTCCAGCAGAAGGACGAACTGGTCGCGGCGTTGCGTGAGGGGAAGTATGTGAACGTCGCCGCGGTGTACCCCAACATTACGATCCTCAAGGGCGAAGCCAGGTTCTTGGGCGGGCGCAAGGTGAAGGTCAATGGGTCCGTGTACGAACCTGGCAAGGTCGTTGTCGCTACTGGTTCCCTTCCCTGGGCTCCGCCGATTCCGGGGCTCCATGAAGCCGGCTATCTGGACAGCACCCAGGCCCTCAGTTTGGAAACCTTGCCCACCTCGCTGCTCATTATTGGCGGCGGGAGCATCGGGCTGGAGTTTGCCCAGCTCTTTGCCCGGTTTGGAGTGCAGGTGATGGTCTTGGAAGCCGGACCTCATGTGGCGATGGCTGAGGAACCCGAAATTGGAGAGGCGCTGGTGCGCTATCTCGAAAGTGAAAAAGTCCGGATCTGCACGAACACCCGGTTCCTCAAGGTCGAGCGCATGGGCAGGAACTACCTCGTCTATGCCGAGATTAACGGAGCCGGCGAAATCTGTTCAGCGGGGCAGCTCTTGGTGGCGACCGGCCGCCGTCCCAACACGAGTGGGTTCGGACTGGAAGAAGCAGGAGTCACGTTGGGCGGCCGAGGGGAGATCGTGGTGAACGAACACCTGCAAACCAGCAATCCCGACATCTACGCGGCCGGGGACTGCATCGGGGATCCCATGTACGTCTATGTGGCTGCCTATGCGGGCGGGTTGGCGGCCGAGAACGCGCTCAGCGGAGTGGGCAAGGTGTTCGATCTCACCGCGTTGCCGCACGTCACGTTCACCGATCCCCAAATTGCTGGCGTGGGGCTCACGGAACGGCAGGCCAAAGCAAAGGGCCTTCACGTGCAGACTGCCGTGCTGCCCCTTGAACATGTCCCTCGCGCACTGGCGTCTCGCAACACCAAAGGCCTCATCAAGCTGGTCGCAGAGGAGGGGACCGGACGCCTAGTGGGTGCTCACGTGCTGGCGGCCGACGCGGGCGAAGTCATTCAGGAGGCGACCCTGGCGATTCGCTTTGGTTTCACCGTCCAGGATCTCGCCGACACCTTTCATCCCTACCTGACGATGGTGGAAGGTCTGAAGCTGGCCGCGCTGACCTTCAAGAAAGATGTGAGTAAGCTGTCGTGCTGTGCCGCTTGAAAACAACACAACAGGAAAACAGGAGGAAGCCGACGATGAAACGCATGTCCTACTATCATGTGATGATGCTCACGATTGTTGTCTTGGCGATGTGGGTTTCATCAGCGCCGGCTCAACAAGCCGCACCGGCGCGAATCCTGATTCATATGAAAACGTCATTAGCTCTGGATGATGCCCAGATCTGCGCGGTCCCCAACGTCGCGTGGGCGGCGGTCAAGGCCGGGCACAAGGTGACGATCCTGGCGGACGCCAGCGCCGTGACCTCGGTCACGAAGGGCTTTGGCTGGTTCCGAAGTCTCACTGGCTCTGAGACCACGGCCCTGGATCGTGCGGGGTTGCCGGAACGGGAGCGCCAGAGCCTGTCTGAACAGATGGGCGTCCCGCTGGAGCAAGTCCCGCATGACTACGGCGAATACTTCGATTTCCTCAAGAAGGTGGGCGTTGAAATCTACGGCAACCGGACGATGATGTTACTTTACAAGATCGATCCTGCGCGGGTCGCCTCCGCGGTTGCCCCGATTCCACTGGAGCGGATGGTGCAGCTCTTTACCTCGGCTGACCGGATTCTCGTGTACTGAGCAATCCGAGAGCTTTCGCAAGTTAAGGGGGCTCGTCCGGCCTCTCTCACCTTTTTTTCCAAGACACTTCTCATTAGACCCCTTGACAGGGGTACCCCCTATGTCTATATTATAGGGGTACCAGGTACACCCTTATGAGAGGAGGCGCGCTATGAGGAAAGTCCCGTTCTTGGGAGAAAAGACCCAGATCATCAGTGAGGAACGGAAGGCGGATGCAACTATCCGGCTCAACCGGATCGAGGGGCAAATCAATGGTCTCAAGAAGATGGTCGCGGATGGCCGGCCGTGTGTCGAGGTTCTCACGCAACTGGCCTCGGCCCAGGAGGCGCTCCGGGGGCTCACCAAATTGATGATGCGCAACTACTTGGAGAACTGCGCCACCGAAGCCATTCGCTCCAAAAGTGGTGACGAGATCTACGACGAGCTGATGGATGTGATCTTCAAGTTTGCGAAGTGAGGAGACGGAGAGCATGAAAGAAAGGACGTGGAGTCTTCTGGGCGCTGGCGTCGTCGTCCCCTGGTGTTGCCTGACACCGGCCGTGCTCTCTCTGGTCGGGCTCACAGGGCTGTCGCTCAGTTTCCTAACGAGTATTGAGTCAGTTCTGTTTCCCTATATGGCCATTCTCGCCGTCGCGCTCCTTGGCCGAGCGCATTATTTGATCTATGTGAAGCAACAAGGCAATCGACTCAGCCGGGTAGTGACCTGGGCTTCCACCATGGCAGCTGTCGTGACGGGGACTATCCGGGTGTGGATGTCAATATAACAGAGAGGTATATGGCGATGGAAACCTTTGAAACGATCCACATGAAGGTCTCCGGCATGATGTGCTCATTCTGCACGATGAGCATTGATACGGAGGTGTCATTATGAGTATCGCAACGACCGTTGAAACTGCTCGACGTTTCTGGAGCGAGGAACCTTCCAAACGGCCGGGCCGGCGGCGAATCCGTGCCCATATCGGGGGGCTGCACTGCTCGTTGTGCACCGGCACGATTGAAAAGGCGCTGGGCAGCCGACCGGGCGTCGACAAAGTGGCGGTGAGTTTGACCCATGAACAGGCGCTTATCGAGTACGACCCGAGCGTGACGCGGGCCGAGGACCTGCTGCAGACGCTCAAGGACATCGGCTACACTGTTTCCGACCCGCGGAAGGTGCGTCCGTTTGATGAAGAAGAGCGTGCCTTGGTGCGCGAGCGCGGGCGGTTCCTGACCGCACTCGCCATGAGCATTGCCGCGATGGGGTTAGCCGGATACCCGGTCAACAGCGGGTGGTTCTGGCTGTGCGTGTTTTCCATCGCGAGCATGGTAGTGTTCTCCTTCGTGGTCTTGCGCAGCTATGGTTTGGGGTGGGCGTTTGCCGGCTCGGCCCTTCTCGCCGCGTCTGGTGCTGGCATCTACGCGCTTCAATTGCGCGGCGCGTTCGGCGCCGCTACCCCGTGGTTCGCCGGAGCGCTCGCCGTGTTCCTCATCTTCGGCGTGGGCGGTCACATTGTGCGCATGGCAGCAGCGGCACTGCGGCGCGGCATCCTCAACCAGCACGTGCTGGTTGAATTCGGGGCATTCGCGGGTCTTGCTGGCGGGATAATCGGCCTGGCATTGCACCCTCCAGATTATCCGACGACAGCGTTTTTCTCGGTGGGGGTGATGGTACTTACTTATCACATCTTTTCCGAGTGGCTGTCGCTGATCGTGAAAACCCGCAGTTCGCAGGCGGTCAAGAAGCTGTTGGACCTTGAGCCTGACATCGCGTATGTCGTGAAGGATGGCAAAGAAGAAGCGGTGCCGCTCGAAACGGTGCGCGTCGGCGACTTGGTGCGCATCCGCCCGGGGGCGCGGGTGCCGGTGGACGGTGAGGTCGAATCGGGGGAATCTGATGTGGACGAATCGCTCGTCACCGGCGAACCGCTGCCCGTGCAGAAGCGCGCGGGAGACCGGACTGTGAGCGGCTCCCTGAACGGTCACGGCACACTCCTCGTGCGGGTGACTGTGGTGGGCGAAGAAAGTTTTCTCAGGCAAGTGATACGAAGCGTGGAAGACG
>CAYLLY010000113.1:0-6668 GCA_964384595.1 uncultured Nitrospirales bacterium | reverse complement strand
GTCCCTCGTTGTCGTCCTCCAGCCGTTGTCGGAGCAGGCCCTGGCGCAAATCATCACGCGCGCGTTGAAAGACCCGGACCGCGGGTTGGGGAAGTACCATGTGGAGCTTGAGGCCGACGCAATGCTCAACCTCGTCGCGTTCGCCAACGGGGACGCCCGCGTGGCGCTCAACGCGCTGGAGTTCGCCGTCCTGCACCAGGCGCCGGGGCATGACGGCATCGTCCACCTGGACGCGCCCGCGCTGGCCGATGCCCTCCAGAAGAAGAGCCTGCGCTACGACAAGGGCGGGGAGGAGCATTACAATCTCATCTCGGCGTTCATCAAGAGCCTGCGCGACTCGGACCCCGACGGCGCGCTCTACTGGCTGGCCCGGATGCTGGAAGGCGGCGAGGAGCCGCGCTTCATCGCCAGGCGGATGGTGATCCTGGCATCGGAGGACATCGGCAACGCCGATCCGATGGCGATCGTGGTCGCGACGGCCGTCGCTCACGCGGTGGAATTCATCGGTCTGCCCGAATGCAAGCTGAACCTGGCCCAGGGCGTGACGTACCTGGCGACCTGCCCGAAGGACAATGCGTCTTATATAGGACTGCACGAAGCCGAGAAAGACGCGAAGGAGCACGGCAACCTGCCGGTGCCGCTGCATCTGCGCAACGCGCCGACCGACCTGATGCGGGACCTGGGCTACGGCAAGGAGTATCGCTACGTGCACGACGACCCGGCGGCGAAGACCGAGCAGACCCACCTGCCGGAGAAGCTGGGGAAGAAGAAATACTACAAGCCGAAGAAGAAGAGTTAAACGTTAATCGTTAAACGTGTCTTCCGATTAACGAATAACGATTAACGGTTCTCGCTTTCCAATTCTTTCAATTTCGTCCTGAGCTGCTCGGCCTGCTCGCAGAGATCGGCCCACTGCGAGGTGAGCACCGACTGGTCCTTGACCCACTGCTCCCGCTCCTTCATCAAGGCGGTCCAGCGTTCGTGGTCCTGATAGAGGTCCGGGCAGGCCAGCTCCTTGTCGCGGGCCTGGATTTGGTCGTCCCCGGCGGCGATCTCTCCCTCCAGTTTGGCGATCTGCCGTTCGACGCGGGCCAAGGCCTTGGTCGCGTCTTTGCGTTCGGCCGTCCGGCTCTTCTCGCTTTTTTCTGATGCCCGCGCGCGCGGCGCTTCGGTTGGGGCCGCCTTGGCAGGCTTCGGAGCCTGCGGCGCGGGCGTTTCCAGCTCGGGCGCGCCCTTGATGGATTCCACTTCCTGCATCTTCTTCCAGAGGTAGTATTCGTAGTCCCCGTGGTAGTCCTTGGCCAGGCCGTCCTCGATCTCCACGACGCGGGTCGACACGCGGGCCAGGAAGACCGGGTCGTGCGAGATGAAGACGAGGGTGCCCGGGAACGCCACGAGGGCGTCGGTCAGGACGTCCACCGAAGCGGGGTCGAGGTGGTTCGTCGGCTCGTCGAGCAGCAGGGTGTTCGCCGGCTTGACGAGCATGCGCGCCAGGGCCACGCGGTTGCGCTCGCCGCCGCTCAGCACCTTGATGAGCTTCTTCTGGTTGGCGCCTTCGAAGAGGAACGCCCCCGCCAGGCCGCGGATGAAGTTCATCTCGGCGCCTGAGTCCGCCTCCGCGATCGAATCCAGGACGGTGTGTTCGGCGTTCAGAATGTCCGCCTGGTGCTGGGCGAAGTAGTGGAGCGTCACGCCGTGGCCGACCGTCCGCGTGCCGGCATCGGGCTGGAGGACGCCCGCCAGCATTTTCAAGAGCGTGCTCTTGCCCGCGCCGTTCTCGCCGACCAGCGCGATGCACTGGTTGCGCTCCACGGAGAAATCGAGCGAGCGGTAGACAACGTTATCACCGTAGGCCTTGGTCACGCCGGCCAGCTCCAGCACCTGGCGGCCTGAGGCCGGGGGGACGGGAAAGCGGAAGCGCACGCGCTTGGGGTCGCGCGTCCGCTCGATCCGCTTGACCTTCTCCAATTGCTTGAGCCGGGACTGGACCTGGCGGGCCTTGGTGGCCTGGTAGCGGAACCGGTCCACGAACTTCTGCACCCGCCCGATCTCCTTGTCCTGGCGGTCGGCGGCGGCGGCCTGCGCGGCCTCGTAGGCTTCGCGCCAGGCGAGGTACTTCGTGTAGTTGCCCTTGGACTCCATGATGCGCTGGTGGCGGATCTCCCAGACGTGCGTCGCGATGCGGTCGAGAAATGTCGTGTCGTGGCTGATGACGATCATCGTGAAGTTGGACTGGAGCAGGAAGTCCTCGAACCAGCGCTGGGCGGCCTTGTCGAGATGGTTGGTCGGCTCGTCCAGCAGGATGACGTCGGGCGCGGAGAGCAGCAGGTGCGCCAAGGCCACCCGCATCCGGAACCCGCCGGAGAGGGCCGAGATCGGCCGGGTGAAGTCCGCTTCCGAGAAACCGAGGCCGGAGAGAATGCGCTTGGCCTCGTGCTCCGGGTACTGATTGCGGTGCGTGGCATCCAACGCGGTGTTGCCGGGGATGGTCTCGAGGTCCTGCGGCAGGTAGCCGATCCGGAGGCGCGGGCGCTTGCGGATGCGGCCGCCGTCGAGCTCCTGCTCGCCCAGGATCAACCGTAATAATGTCGTCTTGCCGACGCCGTTGGGGCCGACCAGGCCGACGCGGCTGCCGGGACGCAGATGGGCCGTGGCCTCCTTGAGCAGGGCCTTGGTGGCGAAGTGTTTGCTGACGGATTCGAGTTGGAGCATGGGGTCAGCCGGTACGCATTATTACCACAGTGCGCGGTCTACCGTCCAGTCCGGTCCCTTGACAGGTACCCGCCCGGCGGCCTAGCCTTGCCGGTACTTTCCCGGCCCGGAGGTTGTCTTTTAGCTATGGCCGCCTGCCCTGCCTGTAGCCGCGAGGTTCAAGAAACGCACCAATTTTGCCAGTATTGCGGCAAGGCCATTCCGAAAGCCTCCAACTTAAAATATTGGGGGATTGGAACGATCCTGCTCGTAGTCATTCTCTTCGAGTTATTGTTCCCTCCGCCCCGCGCATGGTGGAGTGATTGGGCGGGAGCCGCACAGTCAATGGTTCCGTTCGCTGCGCTGTTGGTCCTCTCCGTGCTCCCACGGACTCGGAAGGGACTCGTTCTTCTTTTAATCATTGGATTGCCGGTCGCGATTGCGGCCATGATCTTTATTTCGAATTTCTTGATCATGGAGAAGAAACAATACATGGCGGAAGCCAAAGCGGACCTCCGCGGGCTCCATGCCAAGGCACTCACCATGTACGCGGCGCGCGGAACGTTTGAGGTTTCGGATTTGAGCCAGCTTGGCTATGAACGTGCCGGGAATAATTTCAGATACTCGATCTGGTATTCCGTCAAAGGCATTCCTGTCGCGCTTCCGCTGCCAGGCGGGGGGCGCTATCTCCCGGGACCCTGCGATGTGACGGCTCCGCCCGCCTCCGTAAAGGTAGCCGCGTCGGTGACGGGGGTTACCGTCGCGGCGAGAGGGAACCTCGATAGCGATGCCACGTGCGATGAATGGAGTATCAGCGAGGGGCCGCAACGAGATCCCACGCTCAAGCACGAGATAGACGATGTTGAGCAGTGAACTGTCGAAATGCCGGTACGTGCAGCTCTGTTTGGTGGAGCTGGCGGGGATTGAACCGGCGACCTTCAGACTGCCAGTACCACCAGAGTTCAGAGCATAGCCGCAATTGGCGCGGATTACAGGGGTTCACAGTCGCACAAGAGACAATCGGGCCGTGACCGATACGGACTTGACTAACCTAGAGAGTAGTACTACCTTGATGGGCCGGTCAGGGGGTGTCATGTCGCTAGGTAGAATTTTGGTGATCGATGACGAGGCCGACATGCGAAAGTCGCTGCGCCTTGTATTGACTAGAGCCGGCTACGACGTCGTAGAAGCCGAAAATGGAGAAAAGGCGATTGAAGCCATCAAATCTGCCGAGGGCGCGCATATGATAGATACCATCATTTGCGATGTCTATATGCCCAAGATGAATGGATTGGAGGCTGTTGCGTATTTCCGCTCACAGTTCCCGTCTGTCCCTGTTATCGTGCTGACCGGACAGACGGATAAACAATGGGCCGACTTGTTTTTCAAGCAAGGGGTCTCGGACTACCTGGTCAAACCGGTTGAGCCGGGAAAGATCATAGATGCGGTGCGTAAGACGACGAGGGAGCGCATTCTTTTTAAAGATTCATCCGACACGTAAGCGCCCGTTGCTGAACACAAATCAGTGCCCACTGGCTCGCTTCCAGCAGGGCGATGGTGATCGCAGGAGGAAGTCCGCATGCCTATCAACCTAACCCAATCACCGGCCTCTGCCTCCGCTGATAATCGGCGGCGGGTGTATCGGAGACATGAGGATCTCCAACTTCTCCAACGCACGCGGGAATTGGAGGCTGCCCGCCGCATCTGCCAAGCGCTCTTTCAGAAGGTCGAGATAGACGAACTGGTCGAACGTACGATCCACATAGCCTTGGAGGTCATCGGCGCGGAAGCCGGCTCCATTCTACTCGCCGATCCGGATTCCCAACAACTCGTCTTTCGCTATGTAGTCGGTGGGAAAGCGGAGGATCTCCATGGCACGGGAATTCCCTGGGACAAGGGGATCGCGGGGGCTGTCTTTCACTCCGGGGAGCCAGTGGTGAGTGGCGATATCACCCAAGATGATCGTCATTTTGGCGAGATCGATGCCAGAACAGGCTACAGGACACGCGACATGATCGTGCTGCCGCTGAAGCGCTGGGGAGGCGAGCCCATCGGGGTGCTCGAAGCGCTGAACAAGCGTGACGGGCAGCTCGACCAAGATGACGTTGCGATCCTGACCATTATCTCGGCGCTCTCCGCCGAGACAATCGAGCAGGCGCGGTTGTTCGAGGAAGCCAAGCTGGCCGAGGTGGTCCGCATCCTGGGTGACATCGGTCACGATGTCAAGAACTTGCTCCAGCCGGTGGTCACTGCCACGGGACTCCTCCAGGAAGAGATTGACGAACTCTACGCCGCGCTGCCGCCTGCTGAGCTCCGCAAGGCAGAGGCGAGCCACGAGATGTGCAATGAGGTGATTGCCATGCTGCGGGAAAGCTCCCAGCGTATCCAGAACCGGATGAAGCAGATTGCCGACTGCGTGAAGGGACTGAGCGCCCCCCCCATGTTTGCACCTTGTCAAGTGGGGGACGTAGTAAAAAGTGCGGTCAGGACTCTTCACGTGCTGGCGCAGGAAAGGGGTGTCGCCGTTCGCACTGAGGGCCTCGATTTACTGCCGCCGATCATGGCCGACGAAAGCCGGCTCTTTAACGCCTTCTACAACCTGATCAACAACGCGATTCCTGAAGTGCCCGCAGGAGGCTCGATTACCATACTCGGTTACGGAAAACCGGAAGCCGGGGTGGTTCTCTTGGAAGTCAGCGATACCGGCCGAGGGATGCCACCGGAGATCTGCCAGAAGCTCTTTTCCGCCCGCGTATCCAGCCGGAAAGCTGGCGGGACCGGTTTAGGAACCAAGATCGTCAAAGATGCAGTGCTTGCCCACGGCGGTCAGATCACGGTCAGGAGCGAAATCGGTACGGGGACCACTTTTTCAATTTCCCTCCCCATTAATCCACGTAGCTCTTGTGTGCTGGGAACGGGTAATAGGGAAAATTGATCGAAAAGGTCGGTTCGCGCAAGCTTGGTTTGGTGGAGCTGGCGGGGATTGAACCCGCGACCTTCAGACTGCCAGTCTGACGCGCTCCCAACTGCGCTACAGCCCCAACCAAGCGAATATTAACCCGGACCACCTATAAATGTCTACTGCGGCGGCCGATGCTGTTTATTGACAACGCGAGGGGAGGTGCCTAGACTGTGCAGGGTTGGAGCTCTCGCCGATCCGGTTGGAGCTCTTTTTTATGTCGGGAGGTTGCGCAGGCGATGGGCGTGTTGGTGGTGGTCGGCACCCAGTGGGGCGACGAAGGCAAGGGCAAGATCGTGGACCTGTTGGCCAGGGACGCCGACATGGTTGTGCGCTATCAGGGCGGCTCGAATGCCGGCCACACGGTGGTGAAGGGCGGGCAGAAGTACGTCTTCAAGCTGATCCCGTCGGGGGTGCTGTATCGCGGCACGGCCTGCGTGATCGGCAACGGCGTGGTCGTCGATCCGGCGGACTTGATCGCGGAGATGGACGAGCTGAAGGCCAAGGGCGTGCGGGCCGACAAGCACCTTTACATCAGCCAGGCCGCGCACGTGATCATGCCGTACCACAAGGCGATCGAGAAGGCAAGCGAGACCCACAAGGGCGGGCGGCGCATCGGCACCACGGGACGCGGCATCGGGCCGGCCTACGTGGACAAGATGGCCCGGATCGGGATCCGCATGGGCGACCTGCTGGACCCGCCGTACTTCCGCCAGCAGTTGGAAGACAACGTCGCGGAGACGAACGCGCTGCTGGAGACGCTCTATCGCGCGCCGGGGTTCGAGGCGGAGAAGATCTTCCAGGACTATCTGCGCTATGCCGAGCGGCTGCGGGGGATGATCGTGGATACGGGGCTTCTGGTCCACAACGCCGTCGCCAGGGGGAAAATGGTCGTGCTGGAGGGCGCGCAGGGCACGCACCTGGACGTGGACCACGGCACCTATCCCTATGTGACCTCGTCGAGCGCGTCGGCCGGCGGCGCCTGCACCGGCACGGGCGTGGGGCCGACCGCCGTGGA
>CAYLLY010000112.1:0-6684 GCA_964384595.1 uncultured Nitrospirales bacterium | reverse complement strand
TGTCATCCAGAAGATCATAGAAGTGGTCCCGGACCATCAAGCCTCTGCATCGTGTGCATTTCATAGCCACCTCTTCACCTCAATGGGGCGGGGCCGGACGCCCGAAGGCGCAAGGCCCCGCCATTGCTCATCGTTTAGCCCGCGCAGGAGGCCCCGGTCTTCTGGTCCTGGCACGGCATGCCAGCCGTGTCGTAGTAGAAGCGCTCGTGGACGATCTTGCCGTTCCGCCACCGCGCCACAGCGACCTGCTCGAAATGCACGGGGGCCCCGCTGGTAGCAATAAAGTCGAAGACGGCTTCGTAGAAGGTGACATCGCCGCCTCCCCCGACTCCCTTCACCTCGAAGCCCTTCCATTCCTTCACGTTGCTGAGAAACTGCTTCTCCCGCTCGATATTGGCCGGGAGGCCGACGGTCGGCGGATTCGCGTTCTCCTGCATCTTCACGTCCTCGGCGTAGAACTCGTTCATCGCCTCGAGGATGCGGCCCTCCCGGATGTACCGATGGAGGTCCCGGAGTCTCTCTTCAATTGTGACGGTCGCACAGGCTTTCATGTCGCGTTCTCCTTTCCTTGATTTGATTGATTGCCCACCGCCGGCAGACGGTCTCAGCAGGCGAATTCCTGATCAATCGGCGTATGCGCGATGTGATTGACGTAGTTCGAGATGGTCTTGAGTCCGATGAAGGCGACGATCTCATAAACCTTGGCCTTCGTGATGCCCGCCTGTTCCAGTGCAGCGAGATCCCCCGCCGTCAGCCAGCCCATCTTCTCGATGAGCAGGCGCGTCGCCCGGACTACCGACGCAAGTTCCACGGCAGCCGGCAGGCCTCCTTTCCGGATGGCCGTGCCATCCTCAGGGGACAGACCCACCTTCCGCCCCAGCCACTCGTGCGCCGCCTGGCAGTAGTGGCAGCTATTGGCCGCCGACACGGCCAGTTGCACCGCCTGCTGCTCGCCGGCGCTCAACGCGCCTCCGCGCAGCGCCTCTTGCCCGCTGAGATACACCTTCAGAGTGGCCGGACTAGCGCTCATCTCCTTGAACAAATTCGGGACGAACCCGAGCGCCCGCTCGACCTGGCCGAGCGTCTTATCAATGGACGAAACAGTAGCCGCAGTTGTCATGCTTCCCCTCCTTTGGTTGGCTGAATGACCGGTTATAGTTGACCGGTCGGTTAATTTCCACTCAACAAAAAACGTGCCCTTCATCTTTTGCCCACGACCCTCCGTCGTGGCGCGGTGCCTGCCGCGAGCAGCCGGGCGACTCCGCCCGCCAGCCGCTTCGCCACCGCCAGGTCATTGCCGGTCTTCGCCATCAGGCTTACCCCTTCGAGGTACGCCACCAGCATGTGGGCCGTGGCCCGGCAATCCTGTTCCTGCAGATCACCCGCTGCGACGGCATCGCGCAAGGCCCGCTCGAAATAGCCGGCCAACTCGCGAAAGATACCGTTGACCTTCCGCCGGATCGGCTCATCCTGGGTGCTGAGTTCCAGCCCGAGGTTCCCGAACGGACAGCCGAGTACCTTGCCCGTCCGGCTCTTGGTCGCGCACTGCTGCTCGTAGAGCGACTCGAAGAACCGCTCGATCCGCTTCAGCGGCGGCAGTCGCTTGGAGAACACCGGATCGAGCACGGCCGCCTTGAGCATCTCCCATTGGCGGTCCAGGGCGGCCAACGTGAGGTCGCCCTTGGACGGAAAGAAATGATAGAAGCTCCCCTTCCGCACGTCCGCATGCTCGCACAGTTCCTGGACCCCCACATCGGCGTAACTGCGGGCGTGCATCAGCTCCAGGGCGCTGGCGATGAGCTTCTCTTTGGCGTCGCTGACCTGTCCCATGCTCCCCATTCCGAATAAAAGTTGACCGGTCAGTCAACAGTGTAACCAGACTCGAACCGCCTGTCAAGTCCTATGGAACTTTTTTGAACACGATGTCGCCGTAGTAGGCGGTGGCGGATTCGCCGGTGTTGTCGGTGTCGGTCATGATCGCGATGCCGGAGATCAGCGGCGGCTCTTCGCCGAAGGCTTTCTTATAGTCCTCATAGATGTTGCGTTCTTCGGTCATCCATTGATTCAGGCCAGCCGTGCCGCTCTCCACCACAATCATCTTGACCTCTTCCGCATAGGTGTTGGGGACCATCGTACCTTTCGGCGCCTTGCTCTCCCAGATGTAGTTAATGGCTCCGATCGGAGGATACTGGCCATATGCCAGCTTGGCCGCTTCATATGCGGCCTTCTTGAAGAAGCTCACTTTGGAGGAGTCGTAGGCGAAGGTGATATAGATGCGGGCCGGGTAGTCATCGCCCTCTTTCTTCGACACGTCCCCCTTTTTGAAGACGTTGGCGACTTTCCACCGCCACTGCACGATCGGGTACTCCTTGGGATTGATCGTGATCTCCCGCGTCAGACCCGACGAGGCGGCTTCGCTCACGGCCTTCACGGCGACGGTGTCCCCGTCCTTGACCACCTTGTATACCGTATGCCGCTCGATCTTCTTGAAGGTCAGCGGCTTCCACCCATTCGGCAGGGCGCTCCCTTCCGCCGCAGCCGAGAACTTGCCCACTTCCAGGATCGCCCCCGATTGGGCGTGGATGGGCCACGGCAGTGCCAGAAACATGACCAGTGCCCCTGCCACAGCCAGCGCCCTCGTGTTTGTCGAATGGCTTTTCATAGGCCTGAACTATGCCCTATGATACTCCTTTCAGCTTTCACCTTCAGATCCCCGCGTACCACTCGTAGCCCTGGTCTTCCCAATAACCGCCTTTGCCTCCGGCGATCGCCTCGAAGCTCTCGACAAGCTCGACGCGCATGACGTATTTGGCGTGCTTGTAGCCGAGCTGGCGCTCCACCCGCAAGCGGACCGGCGCGCCGTGCGCGACCGGCAGGGCCGCATCGTTCATCTCATAGGCTAGGATCGTCTGAGGGTGATAGGCGTCCTCGAAATCCAGGCTCTCATAGTAGTACTCCTCGTCCTCATCCGGGTCGGCGCAATGGAACACGGCGTAGCGGGCCGAGGGCAGCGGCTGGACGAGGGTGACCAGTTCGCCGAGCGGAATCCCCTTCCACTTCGCGATGGCGCTCCACCCCTCCACACAATCGTGGCGGGTGATCTGGGTACGTGCGGGCAGTGCGCGTAGATCCGTCAGAGAGAGACTGGCCGGGTGTTGGACCAGCCCGCCGATCTGCAGCTTCCAGTCGGCGAACCCGTTCGCCGCCATCGCCTGATACTCCTCATTCTCCGGATTCCGGTTGCCGTTAGCCGGGAAGACCGGCGATAGATCGGCTGCCATATATTCCCTGGCCATCGCCTTCCTCGACGTGAGGAGCCGCTGGGCCCGCCGGGTCAGCCCTTCGGTGCTGCCGAGCACTTTAGGGAACCAGTCGGATTTGGATAAATTGTCGCAGCCGGCGAGCACGAGCAGGCCGGCCGCCTGTGCGGCGCCGACGAGGAACCTCCGGCGGCCAAGGCTAAGCTTGCTTTTCATGCGAGCCTCCATGTTCCAAGACGTGATACCAGCCGGTCAGCATGGACCGGATATTGTTCTTCAGGCCCGTGAGCGCCACCATGGCCACGTGGACGACAATGAACCCGACGAAGGCGAAGCAGGCGATGAAATGAATAGTCCGCGCGGACTGCCGCCCGCCGAATATCGTGAGGAGCCAGGGGAACGCGGCGTCGATCATCGGTGACATGGCCAGGCCGGTCAGCACGATCAGCGGGCCCATGACGAACACCACGCCGGTATACGCAAGCTTCTGGAGCACGATGTAGCCCTTCGCGTCGGCCGCCGGGTCGTGGCGGAATCGGAGGTGATCCAGGATCGCCCGCCCGATGCTGCGTAGGTCCTTCCACCAGGGAAACAGATCTCGCGTGAGATGCCGGCTGAGGAGGGTATAAAGCCAGAAAATGAGCCCGTTGATGACAAAGATCCATGCGAAGAACAGATGCCACTGCCGCCCCATGGACAGCCACTGTCCGCCGGGGAGTGTCGCCCACGCGGGGAACCCACGGGCCCGGTCTCCCGAATAGCCGAGAACCCCGGTCGTTTCAAACCGCTGCCCGACGATCGTCGTGACACCCTTGCGTTCGCCGCTCTCCGTCGTGACCGCGCGCATAGCCAGCAGCGGGCGTTCACGGTCGGACCGGTCCCCCCAGTACAGCGCCGGGTGCGCATTGAAGATCTGCAAGCCGCTCATGATGAGAATCGGCAGGCACAGCACGTTGATCCAATGCCCGATCCGGACCGCCAGCGTGTGGCGGTACACCCGTGTCTCTTCCGGCTGGGGCTCTGTCGCAGGCTCTTGGTGTTCCATTATTACCCCCCGCTTTGCTGGAGCAGCTTCGCCACAAGCCCGGTCCAGCCGGTCTGATGGCTGGCGCCGACGCCTGCGCCGCTGTCGCCGTGAAAGTATTCATGGAACAGCACGAGGTCGCGCCAATGCGGGTCCTGCTGAAACTTGTCCAGGGCCCCGTACACCGGCCGCCGCCCGTCGGAACCGCGCAGGAAAATGCGGGAGAGCCGGCGCGAAATCTCCGCCGCCACCTCCCACAGGGTCATCATCCGCCCGGAGCCGGTCGGGCATTCCACTTTGAAATCGTCGCCCAGGTAGTGGTGAAACTTCTGCAGCGACTCGATGAGCAGGTAGTTGACCGGGAACCAGATAGGCCCGCGCCAGTTGGAGTTGCCGCCGAACAGGCCGGTGCTCGACTCCGCCGGCTCGTAGTCCACCCGGTGCTCCATGCCGTTGACATGGATCGTATACGGGTTGTCGCAATGGACACGCGAAAGCGCGCGGATGCCGTAGGGCGAGAGGAACTCCTGCTCATCGAGCATGACCTTCAGCACACGGCGCAGCTTGTCGCGGTCCACGATGGCCAGAAGGCGGCGCTCGCCGCGGCCCGGCGTCCGCATGCACGCCACGTCCTTCGTCAGATCACGCCGGTTGTCGATGAACCACTCCAACCGCCGCCTGAAGTCGGGTAGTTTGTCCACGATCTCCGGCTCCAGCGTTTCTACGGCGAACAGCGGGATGAGGCCCACCATTGAGCGCACCTTCATGGGGAAGGGCTCGCCTTGGGGAAGATGCAGCACATCGTAGTAGAACCCGTCGGTCTCGTTCCACAACCGGATGTCCTCGTGGCCGAGGTTGTTCATCGCGTGGGCGATGTGCAGGAAATGCTCCCAGAACTTGCTCGCGACATCTTCGTACGCCGGATCCTCCCGCGCCAGCTCCAGGGCGATCGCCAGGAGATTCAGCGTGTACATCGCCATCCAGCTCGTGCCGTCCGATTGCTCGATATGCCCGCCGGTCGGCAGCGGCGCGCTGCGGTCGAAGACACCGATGTTGTCAAGGCCCAGAAACCCGCCTTGGAAGATGTTCTTTCCCTCGGCATCCTTGCGGTTAACCCACCAGGTGAAGTTGAGCAGGAGCTTGTGGAACGCCTGCTGGAGGAATTTCCGGTCGCCCTTGCCGTGGCGCTTCTCTTCGATCTTGTACACACGCCAGGTGGCCCAGGCATGAACCGGCGGGTTCACGTCGCCGAAAGCCCACTCGTAGGCGGGCAACTGCCCGTTCGGGTGCATGTACCACTCGCGCAGCATTAAGACCAGTTGCTCCTTCGCGAAGGCGGAGTCCACCAGCGCCAGCGGGACGCAGTGAAAGGCGAGGTCCCAGGCGGCGTACCAGGGATACTCCCACTTGTCCGGCATTGAGATGACATCGGCATTGTACAGATGCGCCCATTCACGATTGCGGCCGCCCTTACGCTCGGCTGGCGGAGGCGGCGGTCCCGGATCGCCCTCCAGCCAGTCCTTGACGACATAGTGGTAGAACTGCTTGGACCAGAGGAGCCCCGCGAAGGACTGGCGCATGACGTTGCGAGCGTCCGGCGAGAGATCCTCGGGAATGACCGAGTCGTAAAACTCGTCGGCTTCACGCCGGCGGTCGGCGAAGATCCGGTCGAAGTCGTCGCCCACCGGCTTCCCTTTGGCGGCAGCCGCCGCGGCATCGGTGAACCGCAACCGCACCGTCGCGGTCGCTCCGGAGCCGATGGTCAGCACATAATGCGCCGCCGCCTTCGTCCCGGTCTTGTCCGGATTCACGGCCTCCTTCTTGCCGTGCACGATGTAGTCGTTGATGCCGTCCTTGACGTACGGCGAGCCAGTAGCCGCTCCATAGAGCCGCTCGCTGTTCGTGTCGTTTTCGGTAAAGAGCAGTTCGGGCCGGCCTTCGCACAGCAGGCGGCGCCGGCCGTAGTAGGCCTCGTCGAGTTCAATCACGCTTGCGCCTTTGACTCCCTCTCCTTTTCGTAGTTGCGGCCGCGGTTGGACTCCACCCCAGGACCAGGTGTTGCGAAACCAGATCGTCGGCAGGAGGCTCAATTCCGCCGCCTCTGGGCCGCGATTGACCACACTGACGTTGATAAGCAGGTCTTCCGCATCCGCCTTGGCATACTCGACGAACACGTCGAAGTAGCGGTTGTCGTCGAAGACGCCCGTGTCGATCAGCTCGAACTCCGGGGCGCGCTTGTCGCGGTTGCGGTTCTCCTCGACCAGCCGCGCGTACGGGAACTCGGACTGCGGGTACTTGTAGAGGTACTTCATGTAGGAATGCGTCGGGGTCGAGTCGAGGTAAAAATAATATTCCTTGGCGTCCTCGCCGTGATTCCCCTCGCTGCCGGTCAGGCCGAAG
>CAYLLY010000111.1:0-6790 GCA_964384595.1 uncultured Nitrospirales bacterium | reverse complement strand
TGGGAAACACGTTGTCCTCGATGCAGATGCCGGCGATGCCCGCCTTCTCGTAGTCCTGGACGGTCCGCATCACGTTCAGGGCGTTGCCGAAACCGGTGTCGCAGTCGGCGATCACGGGAATCTCCACCGCCTCGACGATGTTCCTGGTGACTTCCAATTGCTCGGTCATGGTGAGGAAGCTGCCGTCGGGGATGCATTTGAGCGAGGCCGAGATGCCGAATCCCGAGGCCCAGATCGCGTCGAAGCCGGCGCGCTCGATCAACTTGGCGCTCAGCGCATCGTGGGCCCCGACCGTCCGGATGATGCCCGGCCGGTTCATCAATGTGCGAAGCCTGGCCGCTTGTCGTGTGTAGCTCATGCGCGCCTATAGTGCAAAATGCCTACCAGTAAAGTCAACGGGAATCTGTCTCCTTCAAAGATTGTCAGAGCCCGGAGGGGAATGCTATAAGGCGTTCGTATGGCTGCCGGAATCGCATTGATCACGGGCGGGGCGAAGGGGATCGGCCGCGCGGTCGGGCAGGATCTGGCGCAAGCGGGCTGGGATATCGCGTTCTGTTACCGGACCGCCGACGGTGCCGCCGCCGAAGCCGCCGCGCTCATCCGGAAGCACGGCCGGCGCGCGCTGGCCGTGCGGTGCGACGTGTCGGACCCGGCGGCGGCGGAAGCCTTTGCGGGGAAAGTCGAACGGGAGTTCGGCCCAGTGGAGGCGCTCCTCAACTGCGCCGGCCCATACCATCGGGTCAACATCCTGGAGGAGACGCCCGCCGGGTGGACCGAGATGTTCGCCCACAACCTGCATTCCGTGTTTTACATGAGCAAGGCCCTCGCTCCGGCGATGAAGGCCAGGATGTCCGGCCGCATCATCAACTTTTCAATGGCCAACGCCGACCAGATGACGGCGCAGACCGAGGTGACGGCCCATTACATCGCCAAGGCCGGCGTCCTGATCCTGACCCGCACGCTGGCCAAAGCGCTGGCGCCGCACGGCATCACGGTCAACGCGCTCTCGCCGGGCTTCATCAATTCGGGGAGCGCGCCGGAAGCGGAGCTGGCCGCCATGACGAAAAAGATTCCGGTCGGTTACATCGGCGAGCTGAAGGACGCCGTCGCGGCGGTGCGGTTCCTATTGTCGGACGAGGCGCGGTACATCACCGGCACGAACATCCATTTAAGTGGAGGGTGGGGAATCTAAGGGACCGATCAGTGCGTCGCGGGGAGCCGTTCGGGCTGGATTAGCTGGAGACCCTTGCCCGGAGCGCTCGGGCCGGACGATCGAAACCCGTCTTCGTACTCATACGCCAGGCAACACTTGAGGCGCCCGCAGAGGCCGAGCAGCTTGTTGTCGTCCATGGGGAGACCCTGGGCTCTGACCATCTTCATGGTGACGGGCTTGAATTCCGTGAGGAAGCTGGCGCAGCAGAGAACCAGGCCGCAGAGCCCGAGCCCGCCGAGGTGTTTGGCTTCGTCCCGGGCGCCGATCTGCTGCATCTGAATGCGGGTGCGGAACCGGCCCGCCAGATCTTTCACGAGCAGCCGGAAGTCCACCCGCTCGTCGGCGGTGAACATGAACGTGATTTTCGGCTGGTTGAAGGCGGGGACGACCTCGACCGCTTTCATGGGGAGGCGGTGCGCGTCAATGAGATCGCGCCAGTAGGCCAAGGCCTCGTCGGCCAGCCGCTCGTGCCGGGCGATGGTCTGGAGATCCGCAGTATCGGCTTTCCGGATGACCGTCTTCATGTCGCGCATGGGCGGAATGAACGGGGTGCGCTGCGGCCGCCCGTACACCACGCCGTAGGTCAGCTCCTCGTTCATCTCCAGGATGACCCGGTCTCCCGCCGCAAGCGCGAAATCCCGGGCGCCGACCTTCTTGGCGACGCCCCGATCGCGCACCTTGATCTCCGCCACTGATACCATCGGAATGTCCATTGCGCTCAGTTTGGCCAAAACGCCGCGGCAAGTCAATGGTGCCTTTCTCCACAGGCACGCGGCGCGGTTCTGTTGCGGAATGTCCCTGTTGGAACGATCGCGCGCTGCTTTTCTACATAATTTCGTGAAGAAAATGATGGCATTCCCCTTGCTCATTCCCTCCTAAGAGCGCGGGAGGTTATGTATATGGGCAAGCCTGAGTCGAAAGCAGAAAAGAAGGCGCTACAGGCGGAGGTGGACGTCGCCGCAATCCTTGTCCCGATCGATTTCTCCGCCTGTTCGCTTGATGCGTTCCGCATGGCCGTGTCGGTGGCCCGGCGCTATGGCGCCGAGCTCCTGCTGGTGCATGTGGTGGACACACGGATGCTGGCGGCGGTGGAACGGCTCGGAATTCCGGTGACGAAAGGCCAGATGAAGACGGTCCATCACAGAATTCGTCTGTCGTTCCGGGGGATCATGGAGTCGGAAAAAGGAGCGAGGATGCGCCGGCTGATTCTTGAAGGAAGCCCGTTTACGGAGATCATGCGCTTGGCCAGAACCGAGAAAGTAGATATGATTGTGATGGGCGCCTATGGAGGCCGTACCGGCGAAGTGGAGAAGATTTTTTTCGGCAGCACGGCGGAGAAAATCGTGCGGGCGTCGCCGTGCCCGGTCCTCTGCGTGCCACCTGCCCGCAAGCGTTCGGGAGTGGATGTCGCGGCGGCGTAACGCAATAGGAAAGGGGGAAAACCATGCCCAAGCCGGAAGACAGCAAGACCGAGGCAGAGCGGCCGTTCGAAGAGCGGCATAACTGCCGGATGTGTGGGAAGCCGGGGCCCGAAACCATTTGCGAGCACTGCAAGATCGTGGTGCAGGCGGAAGCCCTGAACGAGAAGCGCAAGATCGAGAAGCAAGGCGGCGGGCCGCGCTAGGTCCGGGAAAAGTCATGGGCGGTTTGGAAGACAGGCGAGTCCTGCTGGCCACCGATTTCTCTGCTCCCGCCGAACTGGCGTATGCGTACGGGGCCGGTCTGGCGAAGGCTCTCCATGCCGGGATGCTCATCCTGAACGTGCTGGAGGGGCCGCCCGGCCTGGATCGGGAGTTTCCGGTCAACGCCCTCTTTTTCAAACAGCTGCAGGAGGAATCGGACCGCGAGTTGGCGAAAGTGTCCCGCGTTGCCGAGAAAGACGGGATCGCGTACGAGACCCGACAGGTCTATGGAAAGCCTGCAGCCTGTGTGGTCACGGTTGCTGAGGAGGTGATGCCGGCGCTGATCGTGCTGGGGACCCATGGCCGCACCGGCTGGGACCGCCTGCTGCTCGGCAGCACGGCGGAGGTGGTGGTCAGGGAGGCGCCCTGCCCGGTCCTCACGGTTCGCATGTCCGCGCAGGGGGCGGGGCTGATCGAACGTGTGCTCGTTCCCTTGGACTTTTCCGAGTTCGCCCAGGAGGCATTCGAGTACGCCGCCGTGCTGGCCAAGCAATTCGGCGCGAAGGTCCGTCTGGTCCATGCCATGGAGGCGGCGGCCTACCCCCTGGACTTCGCCTTGTTCGGCGTCAGCGAGGCGACGGCTTTGCGCGGCAGGATCCAGGCGCGGCTCCATGAATTGGTGGCGGTGCTCAAGGCCGATGGGGTGGACGCCGAGGTCGTCTGCGACGTGGGGACCCCGGCCGAAGTGATCGTGAAGGAGGCCGAGCGCTTTCGGCTCGGCGCGAAGGGCGCGATCGTCATGGGCACGCACGGTCGGCGGGGGCTCAACCGGCTGGCGCTCGGGAGCGTCGCCGAATATGTCGTGCGGCATGCGGCTTGTCCTGTGTTCACCGTGAAGAGCCCGCGATACCGGCATGGGGAAATGCGCGAGGTGGATGATGCAACGCAAAAAGCCTAAAACAAAAGAAAAGCCGCCTGCTCCGGAAACGATCGACCAGGAAACAGTCACGAGTCTGGCGTATGAGCTCTACCTGCGCCGGGGCGGGGAGCACGGGCATGATGTGGAAGACTGGCTGAGGGCGGAGCAGATTCTGCTTGAGCAACAGAAGCGTTCCGATCCCCACAGGCGAGTCTCTGATGCCGCGCGCCGCCAGGAAGACAAGTTTCGGCGGCACTGAATCCTTCCTGAATCCTTTTCCCGTCTTGTGCCTCTACAGGGCTATGGCGTTTCACTCTCTCTATCTTTTTCCGGCTGACAGTCTCTAAGAAAAACAGGAAGAGAGGGCTGTCACATGATCTTCACCCAGCTCAATCCCGGGGCGTGCCGGACCTATCTGATTGCCGACGAGAAGAGCAAAGAAGCGGTCCTCGTGGACCCGGTGTTGGAACACGTCCCGGACTATCTTCGGGTGATTGATCAGCAGAAGCTCCGGTTGGCCCATGTGATTGACACCCATACTCACGCGGATCATATTTCAGGCGGCGCGGCGCTCAAGGATCACACGGGTTGCGAATATGCCATGCAGGCCAAGGCGCCGGCCCGGTGCGTCACCTTCCGCCTGACCGACGGATTCGAGTGCCATCTCGGCAATATCCCGGTGCAAGTCATGTCCACGCCGGGCCACACCAAAGACAGCGTGGCGTTGGTGTTCCCGGACCGTGTCCTCACGGGCGACGTGCTTTTTCTAGACGATGCCGGCGCGGGCCGGACGGACCTCCCGGGCGGCGATCCCGGCGAGCACTGGGACAGCATGCAGCGGCTGCGCGGTCTTCCGGATCATCTTGTCGTCTATCCGGCCCATGAATACCGGCATCGGCAGCCGTCGAGCTTGAAGGACCAGAAGGCGCGTAATCCGAACTTGCAACCGCGCAGCCGGCAGGCCTACATTGACTACCTGGAAGGGCTGAAGCTCGGCCCGGCCGACTGGATGAAGGATGTGTTGAAGGCCAACTTCGCCTGTGCCCGAGACCCCAAGGCGGCCTGGATTCCCGTGGACTTACCAGCCTGCGAAGTGAAAGGCACGTTGCCCCTGGGCGCCAATGACCAGGTGGTAGAGGGTATCTCGGCGGAAGAGGTGAAACGGCGGTTGACTGACGGAACGCCCACAGTCCTTCTGGACGTGAGGGACCCGCAGGAACTCAGCGGGCCGTTGGGGCATTTGCCCGGAGTGCTGAATGTTCCGGTCGGTGACCTGTCCCATCGTTTGACAGAGCTGGAGTCCCTGAAGAACGGCGAGATCGTGACAATCTGCAAGGCAGGCGGCCGAGCGCACACGGCGGCCCAGATCCTGATGCAAGCGGGCTACGCGAGAGTGCGGGTGATGGTGGGAGGCATGACCGCCTGGACGCAGGCCGGGTATCCCGGGGCGTGAAACCCCGGTGATCGGGCAAGCGATCCTGGCAATCGTCTCAGGCGGGCTCATCGGCCTGACGCTCGGCGCGACCGGAGCCGGGGGCTCGCTGCTGGCGGTCCCCCTGCTGGTCTATGTGCTGGGGACGACGGTGCGCGATGCGACGGCGATGTCCCTGATGATCGTGGGAGCCTCCGCCTTGCTGGGGGTGTGGGAATACGGGCGGGCCGGGGACGCGAGGGTCAAGGCGGCGCTCGTCTTCAGCGGCACGGGAGCGATCGGCGCGTGGGGCGGGGCCTATGCCCATCAAGCGGTCCGGCAGGAAGTCCTGTTGGTGCTCTTCGGGATGCTGATGCTGGGCGCGGCGGTGAAGATGCTGCGGTGGAAGCCTCCGGCAGTGGCTGCGAATGACGGCGAGAGCTGCGCGGATCGTTTCCCGCGGACCTGCTGGGTCAAAGTGTCCGGCATCGGGCTGCTGGTCGGAATCATGACCGGCTTCTTCGGGGTGGGCGGGGGATTCATCATCGTGCCGGTCTTGGTGCTGGTCTTGGGGTTTCCCATGCGCCTGGCCGTGGGCACGTCGCTGCTCATCATCGTGCTGATCTCGATCGGAGGCCTTGCGGGCCACTTGCAGTTCGGGCAGTTCGACGGGCGGCTGGCGGCGCTTGTGTTTCTGGGGAGCACGGCCGGCATTTTGTTGGGAACAAAGTTGGGGCGGTCTGGTTCGCCTGAGAAGATGACCAGGGCCTTCTCGCTTGTGACAATAGGAATAGCCCTGCCGCTGATCCTGCACAATGCGATCAGACTGGGAGCGCATTGAAAGGGCATTGTGATATGAACAGAAACGGCAGGTTGTTGGTGCTCTTCGCAATCCTGGCGCTTATGGCCGGTTCCTGCCAGTCACGGGTCTTTGCCCCGCCGCCGCTGGAGGCGATCCCGAACAACGAACAGGGGGCGAAGATCCGGTATGGCTACCTGCTCGTGGTCAACACTCAGGAGCACGCGCGCGGGCATGTCGGCAACGCCCTGAGTTGCGCGAACTGCCATCTGGACGCCGGACGAAAGCTGCATGCCGCGCCGTTTCTTGGGCTGGCCTCGGTCTATCCAGAATATCGCTCCCGTAACGCCAGGCTGAATACCATTGAGGACCGTCTTGACCAATGCTTCGAGCGCAGCCTGAACGGCAGGGCGTTGCCGACGGGCAGCCGCGAGAAGGAGGCGCTGGTTGCCTATATCGCCTGGCTTTCCGAGGGTGTCTCTCTCGAGTCCGCCAAACAGTGGCGTGGGTTCATGAGGATCACGCCGAGCCGTCAGACCGATGCGTCCAAGGGGCGGGCGTTGTTCGCGGCCAAGTGCACGGCCTGCCACGGCGCTGACGGGCAGGGGACGGCGGCCCCGCCGTTGTGGGGACCCAGGTCCTACAACATTGGCGCGGGCATGGCGCGTGTGAGCCTGGCCGCGGCCTTCATCAAGACGAACATGCCGCTCGGGCAAGGAGGGACACTGACCGACGATGAGGCATACGACCTCGCCGCGTTCATCAACAGCCAGCCGCGGCCGGACTTTCCCGGCAAAGTCAATGACTGGCCGAAGGGTAGCAAGCC
>CAYLLY010000110.1:0-6919 GCA_964384595.1 uncultured Nitrospirales bacterium | reverse complement strand
ATCGGGTGGAGGTCGATCTGGGAGCCGGGCAGGAAGGCCTTGACGCCGATGTCCACCATCATGCCGCCTTTGATGCGGCTGATGATCTTGCCCTCGACGATGGCCTCCTCGTTGAAGATCTTTTCCAGGTCTTCCCAGACCTTCATCTTGTCCGCTTTTTCTTTGGACAGGATGAGGTTCCCCTCGCTGTCTTCGCGCTCCTCGATGTAGACGGGCAGGCGGGTGCCGGGGGCGAGTTCGGCCAGTTCCTGCGGCGAAAACTCTTCGGCGGAGATGATGCCCTCCGATTTATAGCCGATGTCCACCACGATCTTGTCTTTTCTGACCGAGATGACCGTCCCTTCAATGACCGAGCCTTCCTCGAAGTTCTGGAAGGTCTGCTCGTACATCGAGGCCATGGCGGCCTTTTCCGACGATCCTGCTTTCATTTGTTCCAAGGTTTCCATTCGCGTTTTCGCTCCTCCCACGTTGGCCTGACTCACAGGGTGACAGGGTTAAAGGTTGACTGCGTGCGGGCCGTCACGCGGTTGAAGGGGATGCGACCCCCCCCAATGCCGCGATGCGGTCCATGATCTCCTGACTGATCCGCTGGTACACGTCCTTCTTCTTGCTCTCGCCGTCCAGTTCCTTGAGGAGCGCCGAGAAATCCATCGGCTCGCCGTACGTCACCCGCATCGGCCGCAACCGGATCCGCTTGGCGCCCGGCGGCAGCGCGTCGAACGTGCCCGCCAGGTACGCGGGGATCACGGGGCATCCCGTCGCCGCGACGATCATCCCGACGCCGGGCTTGCCGGGTTGGAGCCGCCCGTCTTCCGTGCGGCTCCCTTCCGGATATATGATCACCGCGCCGCCGGACTTGATGCGGCTGATGGCTTCCTCGAACCCGCCGCGGTCCACGCGCTCCCGGCGGATCGGGATCCATCCCAGGTACCGCATCAGCCAGCCGACCGGCCCGGCGAAGAGGTCCAGGCGGCCCATGAACGACGCCCGCCGCAACATCCCGCATCCCAGGATCGGGATGTCCAGGTAGCTGGCGTGGTTCGCCGCGATGAGTACGCCCCCGGTTTTCGGGATATGGTGCTGTCCGGCCACCCGGAGCCGGAACAGCAGCGTCGCCGTCAGCCTGACGATGACCCACGTCACCCAATAGAGCAACATCTCAGCGCAGGGCGGCCGCTTTACGCTCGATCACGCTCACCATGCGCTCGACGACTTCCTCGACCGGGAGCCGGCTCGTATCAATAAGCACCGCATCCGGGGCCGAAGTCAACGGGGCGGCTTCTCTGGTCCGATCGCGCCCGTCCCTCGCCTCCATCTCCCGGCGCGTCTCCGCCGGATCCGCCGCCCGTCCGGAGGCCGCCAGTTCTGCATGCCGCCGGCGCGCCCGTTCTTCCGACGCCGCCTCCAGGAAAAACTTCACCGGCGCCGCGGGGAACACGCGCGTTCCCATATCCCGGCCCTCGGCGACGACGCCGCGAACTCCGGGCAGTCGCCCGAAATTCTGCTGGACCGGCAGCAACCAGGTTCGCACATCCGGGAGTGTGGCCACCTGCGAGGCCACGCGGCTCACCTCCGGCGTCCTCAGCTCCTCCGTAAGGGCGCGTCCGTCCACTTCGACGACCATCCCGCCGCCCGCGCCGGACGAGACGTTCAGGCTGGTCTCCTTGCAGAGGCGCCGCATGGCGTCCGGCTCTGCCGGGTCGGTTCCCGTGGCCAGGGCCTTCCACGCGACGGCTCGGTAGAGGGCGCCGGAATCGAGGTACGTGTAGCCGAGTCGGGAGGCGATCAGCTTGGCGACGGTGCTCTTGCCTACCCCGGACGGACCATCAATCGTGACGACCATCGGCGGGGTTCTGTCGGCCCCCTGAGGGGGCTTCGCGTCCCACGAAGTCGGTATTGTATTCACCCTTGCCCCGAGGGTGTCAATAACCCTCTCAATTTCTTGTCGAATTCCGGGAACGACGTCGCCACGCAGGCCGTATCCTCGACCTTCGTCTCGCCGCTTGCCACCAGCCCCGCGATCGTCATGGACATGGCCACGCGGTGGTCCCCATGGCTCCGGCAGAGGGAGCCTTTCAGTGGACGGCCGCCGATAATGCGCATGCCGTCAGGCCGCTCCTCGACCTCGGCACCCATGCGGCGCAGTTCCATGGCCATGGTCGCGATCCGGTCGCTCTCCTTGACGCGCAGCTCGCTCGCGCCGGAGATCACGGTTTCGCCCTGCGCGCAGGCGGCCGCGACGCAGAGGATCGGAAACTCGTCGATCGTCTGCGGGATGCGGTCGGCCCCGATCGTGATCCCGTGCAGCGGCGCCGAGTGGACCCGCAGGTCCGCGACCGGCTCGCCGGCCTGCACGCGGGGATTGACCAGGTCGATCTTGGCGCCCATGTCCCGGAGAATGTCCAGGATGCCCATCCGCGTCGGGTTGACTCCCACACCCGTGATCGTGACATCGGAATCGGGCACCAGCGAGGCGCCGACGAGGAAGAAGGCGGCCGCCGAGAGGTCGCCCGCCACGGCGATGTCCCTGGCCGCGAACGAGCGCTGGCCCGTGAGGCTGACGGTGAGGCCGTTCCTGGTCAGCGGGATGCCGAGATAGTCGAAGAGGCGTTCCGTGTGATCGCGCGAGAGGGCCGGCTCGGTCACGCTCGTCGCGCCCTTCGCGAAGAGTCCCGCCAGCAGCACGGACGATTTGACCTGCGCGCTGGCGATCGGGGACCGGTAGGCGATGCCCCGCAGGCGCGCGCCGGTGATGGCCAGCGGCGCGAGCTCGCCCCCGCGGCGGCCGGCGATCTGTGCGCCCATCTCGCGGAGCGGTCCGACCACGCGGCCCATGGGCCGCCGCCGGGTGGAGTCGTCGCCGGTCAGCACGGAGAAGAAGTCCTGCCCGGCCAGCACGCCGGCGAGCAGGCGGATGCCGGTGCCGGAGTTCCCGCAGTCCACGAACGATTCGGGTTCCCGCAGGCAGCTCAGGCCCTTGCCCGCGACCCGCATGCGCTCGGGCCCGATGTCGATCGAGACACCCATCGCCCGGAACGCCTGCGCGGTGTGCAGGCAGTCCTGGCCGTGGCAGTAGTTGGAGAGTACGGCCTCGCCGTCCGCGAGCGCGCTGAGGATGATCGCGCGGTGCGTGATGGACTTGTCGCCGGGGACGGTCAATGTGCCGCGCAGGGCCATTACGTGAGCTTCTCCCGCAGTTCTTTCGCCAGCGCGAACTCGCGGGCGAGGCCCTCGCCGTCGCCGGCCTTCACGAGCGCCTTCAGGCGCTCGAGGCGCGCCTGGTAGATGTCGAGCTGGCTGACGAGGTTGTCGCGGTTCCAGAGGCAGATGTCCCGCCACATCTCGGGCGACGAGGCGGCGATGCGGGTGGTGTCCTTGTACCCGCCGCCGGAATAGAGTTGCAGGTCGAGGCCCGGCGTTTGGGTCTCCTGGATGGAGGCCACGGCGTTCACCAGCGCGAAGGCGGCCATGTGCGGCAGGTGGCTGATCGCGCCCAGCACGCGGTCGTGCAGGTCCGGGTCCATCTCCTTGATCCCAGCGCCGGTCGCTTCCCAGAGCCGGCGAATGAGCGTGAGGGCGGCGGGATCGGTCTTCGGGGTCGGCGTCAGGATGCAGAGGGCGCCGCGGTACAGGTCGAGACTCGCCGCGTCCACGCCGGCCTTCTCCTTGCCGGCGATCGGGTGCGCGCCGACCACCCGCGCGCCGGCCGGCGCGAGCGCTTCCATGCGCGACACCAGCGGGCCCTTGACGCTGCCCACGTCGGTGATCACGGCGCCGGCCACCAGCCGTGGCGCACAGGTCTTCAGCGCCGCTTCGAAGGTGTCCACGGGCGTGGCGAGCACGAGCAGATCGGAACCGGACGCGGCCTCCGCGAGGTCCGTCGTGTAGCGGTCGATCGCCTTGAGCTCGACGGCCTTCTTGAGATTCGCGACCCGCCGGCCGGCGCCGACGACGGCGCCGACAAGGCCCTGCTGCTTGCAGATCATCCCGAGGGAGCCCCCGATGAGGCCTACCCCGACGATGGTCATCTGCTTGAACAGCATCCCCATCAGAGTTCGCGTCCGACCGCCTCCGCGATGAGCTTCAGTTCCTTCATCAATTCTTTGAACTTGGCGGGCTTGAGCGATTCCTCGCCGTCGCAGAGCGCGCACTCGGGGTTGGAGTGGACTTCGATCAGCAGCCCGTCCGCGCCCGCCGCGATGGCGGCCTTGGCCATCGGCGCCACCAGCGCCCACTTGCCCGTGGCGTGGCTGGGGTCCACGATGACCGGGAGGTGCGACAGTTCCTTGAGGGTCGGCACGCACGAGAGGTCCAGCGTGTTGCGGTACTGCGACTCGAACGTCCGGATGCCGCGCTCGCAGAACATCACGTTCTTGTTGCCCCGCGACATGATGTACTCCGCCGACAGGAGCCATTCCTTGATCGTCGCCGAGAGGCCGCGCTTGAGGAGCACCGGCTTGTCGTAGGCGCCGACTTCCTTGAGCAGCTCGAAGTTCTGCATGTTGCGGGCGCCGATCTGGATGATGTCGGTCTTCTCCAGGAAGAACTCGATGTCGCGCGGGTCGAGGATCTCGCTGACGACCGGCAGGCCGGTCTGCCGCTTGGCCTCCGCCAGGAAGTCCAGGCCCTCGTTGCCGAGACCCTGAAAGGCGTATGGTGAGGTGCGGGGCTTGTACGCGCCGCCGCGGAGGATGCTGGCGCCGGCGGCCTTCACCTCCTGGGCGATCCCCACCGTCAGCTCTTTCTTCTCCACGGCGCAGGGGCCGGCCATGATCGCCAGCTTCTTGCCGCCGATCTTGACGCCGCTCACGTCGATGATCGTGTCGTCCTTCTTGAACTCGCGCCCGGCGAGCTTCCAGGGGGCCAGGATCGGCACCACGTCCTCGACGCCGGGGATCGCCCTGAACGGCTGGTTGGCGATCAGGCGGTCGTCGCCGATGACGCCGATGATGCTCCGCTCCTGGCCTTTGGACAGGTGCGGGGTGAGGCCCAGTTCCTTGATGCGGTCCATCACGTGGTCGATTTCTTTTTCGGTGGCGTCGGGTTTCAGCACGATAATCATGAAACGGCTCTCCTTCCGGACTTATGAAGTCAGCACTGCCTGCAGTGCTGCAATGAAACGGTCGTTCTCCTGGGGCAGGCCGACCGTCACCCGGAGGAAGGCGCCTCCCAGGTGCCGGACGATCACGCCCCGCTTGAGCAAGGCCTCGAACACGACCTTGCCGTCTTGTTTCACGTCGAAATAGAGGAAGTTGGCCTGGCTGGGCACGACGCGCAGGTCCAGGGCCGTCAGGCGCTCCGCAAGCGAGGCCATCCCCTCGGTGTTCACGCGGCGGCTTTCGCGGACGTGCTCCTCGTCCGAGAGGGCGGCCAGCGCAGCCTTCTGGGCCAGGCTGTTGGTGTTGAAGGGCGGCCGGATGCGGTTCAGGTGCCGGACGATCTCCGGCGTGGTCAGGCCGTAGCCGATCCGCAGGCCGGCCAGCCCGTAAATCTTCGAGAAGGTCCGCAGCAGCACGACGTTGCGGCCCCCCTTCAACAGGGACAGGGTGTCGGGGTAATCGGCCGCCGTGACGTACTCGTAGTAGGCCTCGTCGAAGACGACGATCACGTCGGGCGGGATCGCCTGCATGAAGGCCGACACTTCGGCGGCCGTGACGTACGTGCCGGTCGGGTTGTTCGGATTGCAGACGAACACCAGCCGGGTCTTCGAGGTGACGGCCTTCGCCATCGCGGGCAGGTCGTGGCGGAAATCTTTCAACGGCACCGGCACCGGCCTGGCATGGGCGGCTGCCACGTCGATCTTGTACACGACGAAGCTGGGATCGGCCAGTATCGCTTCATCGCCCACTTCCAGGAAGGCCCTGGTCAGCAAGGTAATGACCTCGTCCGAGCCGTTGCCGAGGATGATCTGGTCCGGCGCGACCTTCCAACGGTCCGCCAGGGCCAGGCGGAGATAGTGCCCGCCGCCGTCCGGGTAGCGGTTGAGCGTCTTCGCGGCCTCGTTCAGGACGGCCAGCGCTTTGGGCGACGGCCCGCGCGGATTCTCGTTCGACGCCAGCTTGATCGAGCCGGTGAGGCCGAGTTCGCGCTCCACTTCCTCGATCGGCTTGCCGGGCGAGTAGGGCGTGATGCCGGTGATGTCGGGGCTGATGCGAATGGCCATGGTGTCTCTCTCAGCCGTGCGCGGGATAGGAACCCAGGATCTTGAAGAACAGGCACCGGGATTTGATCTCGGCCAGGGCTTTCTTGACGCGCTCCTCGTCCACGTGCCCTTCGATGTCGATGAAGAAGATGTATTCCCAGGCCTTGCGCCGGGACGGCCGCGATTCGATCTTCGTGAGGTTCACGGCGCTGGAGGCGAACGGCCGGAGCAGATCATAGAGAGCGCCGACCTTGTCCTTGACCGACAGCATGATGGAGGTCTTGTCCTTGCCGGTCCGCTCCGCGGGCTTGAGGGAGAGCACCAGGAAGCGGGTGAAGTTGTTGATGTTGTCCTCGATGCGCGCCTTCAAGACTTTCAGCCCATACAGGTGTCCCGCCAATTCGGAGGCGATGGCGGCGGAGGTGGGGTCGTCGGCGCAGATCTCGGCGGCGCGGGCCGTGCTGTGCACTTCCGAGGTCGGCACGCCCGGCAGGTTGGTCTCCAGCCAGTTCCGGCACTGGGCGATCGCGTGCGGGTGCGAGTAGATTTTCTTGATCGAGCCCAGCGAGTCCGCCTTCGAGAGGAGGTGGTGGGAGACCTCCTGCTGCACCTCGCCGTAGATCTGAAGATTGGAGTCGACGAACATATCGAGGGTATGGTTGACCACGCCTTCGGTGCTGTTCTCGATCGGCACCACGCCGAAATCGGCCCGGCCGCGCTCCACCTCGTTGAAGACCTCCTTGATGGAGGTCATCGGCACGTACTGGGCCGACGAGC
>CAYLLY010000109.1:0-7031 GCA_964384595.1 uncultured Nitrospirales bacterium | reverse complement strand
ACGCCGGCCTCGCGATCTGCATGACCGGCGGGCACGCCTGGTTCATCGGCCGCCAAGCCGACGGGACGGACGACGTCGTCAAGGCGGTGCGGGAGCAGATCCGGGCCGGCGCCGACGTCATCAAATTCATCGCGACGGGAGGCGTGCTGACGCCCGGGGTCTCGCCCGGCGCGGCGCAGCTTACGCTCGAAGAGTTAAAGGCCGGCGTGGAAGAGGCCGCGCGCGCGGGCCGGCGCGTGGCGGCGCACGCCCACGGCGCCCAGGGAATGAAGAACGCCATCCGCGCCGGCGTGCACTCCATTGAGCACGGCACGCTGCTGGACGACGAGGCGATCGAACTCTTCCTCAAGCACCGGACGTTCCTCGTGCCGACCCTTTCGGCGATCCAGTCGGGCTGCGAGATGGGCAAACAGGGCGGCATGCCGGACTACGCCGTGCAGAAAAGCGCCGCCTTGGGGGACGAGCAAAAAAAGACCTTCCGCAAGGCGGTGAAGGCCGGCGTACGGATCGCCATGGGCACCGACGCCGGCACGCCCTTCAACCCGCACGGGCGCAACGCGCAGGAGCTGCGCCGCATGGTCGAATTCGGCATGACGCCCATGATGGCCATCGAGGCCGCCACCGCCTCAGCGGCGGCGCTGCTGGGCCTCGAACAGGAGATCGGCACCATCGAAGCCGGCAAGCACGCCGACCTCATCCTCGTGAACGGCAACCCGCTGGACGACATCGCCCTCCTGCAGGAGCCGGCGAACGTCGAATACGTCATCCAGGGCGGACGGATTGTGAAAGGCGCAACGCCTTCGTAGGGGCAGGCCCCTGTGCCTGCCCTGATTCCCAATCCGATGTAGGGGCGCCGCGTGCCGCGTGTTGTGCCCCACCTAAGATTTGGACAGGTATAATTGGTCAGGAGGGCGGCCCAGATGTATCGTTGGAAACGGAGTCTCGACCAGGGGCTCAAGGAGTCCGGCGAGATGGTCCCCAAGAGCCAGATGCTGGGGCTCCAGAAGCGGATCGAGGAGCTCGAGCGGGCGCTCGGGCGGAAGGCCTTGGAGGTGGATCTTTTTAAAAAGTCTACGAGCTCAAGGGGCTCAGATTACCCGAGGGGACATAAGGTGGCTCGCACGGGGCACAGGATGTTCATTGGCGTTCGTCTGTCGGGTGCTGGGCAAGCCCCGGAGTTGGCTCTACTATCAACGGCGGACCGGGCGGGGGCGCCTGTTAAGACGGCCGGACGTGGAGATGGCGATCAGCCAACTCGTGGGAGCCAGCCCGGCCTCCTATGGCTACCGACGGATTCACGCGCTGCTCAAGCGTCACGGCTTGGCGGAAGCGTTCTTCGGCAGTTTCAAGCGCGATTACGTGTACCAGGCGTGCTTGGAAACTTTGGAGAAGGTGGCGCACCAGGTGCCGGCGTGGATCGAGCACTACAACCAACACGCCCCGCACAGCGCCTTAGGGATGCGGTCACCGGTCGAGTTCTATGCGGAATGGAGAGTCAAAAACAAGACACGACCTGTCCAAAATTAAGTGGGGCAGTACATGTATCCGATCCCGCTACCGTCGTATCGTTTCAGATACATGGGCATATAGAGTCGCACCCATCGATGGACCATAGCAGCGACCTCGGCGGGGAGAGGGAAAAGTTGTGTTGACGCATTTTGTACAACGCTGTACACTCACTGTAGTTCTCATGGGGAGGCATCCATGAAAATCTCGATCAGCGAGGCGCGAAAGCGGTTGCCCGCTCTGGTCCGCCGGGTCCGTAGAGATGCCGGCGCGAGCGTGCAGATCACGCTGCACGACGAAGTCGTGGCGGAGCTTCGCGCGGCCCAGCCCGAGCCGGTGCCCGGGGCGGCGGCCCAAAAGCTCCTGGCGTTGATGGAGAAACTGCCGAAGCATCGTGGTCGCAAGACCCACATTTCCTCTCACGTCAAAGAGCACCTGTACGGCTCTGGTGGCGTGAGCCGGTAATGGCGCTCCCGCCCCTGTTGTTTTGCGACACGTCGTTCTTTTATGCCTGCTTCGACCAACGCGACGCAAACCACAAACACGCCAAGGCAATGGCCGCTCAAGCGGCCGCGGTGGGCACGACGCTCGCCACAACCTGGGACATCATCAGCGAAACGGTGACGCTTCTTCGCTACCGAAGAAACTTTCAAGCGGCGCTGGCGTTTCTCACCGAAGTCAAGCCACAACTTCGAATCGTGCCCGTAGGCGATGGCGTGCGGGGCGAGGCCGAGCAGATTTTCCGACAATATGGACACGATCACCGCCTCTCCTTTTGTGACGCGGTCTCTTTCGTCGTGGTGACCACGCTGCTCGATCACATACCCTGTCTCGCCTTCGACGAAGATTTTCGCGGCCTCGGCCTGACCGTTATCATTTGATCATCATTGTTTCACCGCTCACCCGAACGCCAGGTCCTTCAACCGCACCAGGATGCTGTGGCCGCGCATCTTGCGCATGAGGGCTTCGTCGGCGGTCACCAGCGGATAGCCCAGCACCTCGGCCAAAGCCACATACACGCCGTCGTACCACGTGAGGTTGTAGGCCCAGGCAATGGCATTGGCCTTGCGCAGCACGTCCCAGGAGTGGCGCTCAATCTGGAGATCAAGGTCATGCAACGTCGTGATGACCTTGGACAACTCATCTTCGGTGGCGCGCTTCGACGCCTTGATCGCATTGGGCACTTCCAGCAGAAACAACTCGGGCACGATCATCCGCGTGCGGCCTTCCACGTGCCGCCGTCGGAGGGCAAAGGCCTCCTCTCGATCGGCTTCCCGCTCCCGGATGAACCACTGCACGGCCACCGACGCGTCCACGACGTAGGCCGCGTGATAGGCCGGGATCACGGCTTCAGGCCGGAACGGCTGTCCCGGAAGTGGCGGATGATCTTCACGCCGTCCCACTTCCCGAACTTCTCGGCCAGTCGGTCCATCTCGGCGGTGGCCTTTTCCATCCGCATTTTCCGTTCGGCCGCTTCCCGCTCCCGGCGCCGTCGGTCCAGGTAGGCCTTCGCCGCTTCCTGCAGGAGCCCGCTCCGGCTGAGATTGTCCTGGGTCGCCGCCCTGTCTATCTCATCGAGCAAGTCGTCCGGGATCACAATGTTGAGGCGCATAGTTTCTCCGTCTTTCGACACACTATAGGTGTGTATAATAGTGGAGAACGAACGGCGCTGTCAAGGGGAAGAACGACGAAGGGCCGGCAACAGCAACGCTCTCAACGCGTCCATATCGGTCGTGTCCGCATCCGACACGGCTTCGGCCTGCCGGGATACCAGATGGGGATCGGCCGCCATCAGCTCTCCAAGGCTGTGGACGGCGAGAAAGCCCTGGGCCAGCTTGTCGTTGACCACACTCCGGAGAAACGGCTGGAACACCTTCACCAGGGCCGCGATGACGGCGTTGTCGATCCTCGAATAGGTCGTGATCCGGGTTTCGACCTGCTCCCGCCCGTCGGCGCCCGTTTTGACATGATAGTTCAGCAGGATGATCGCTTCGCCGGTGATCTGGGGGATGATCTTGCCGTGGTGGCTGCCCTTCATGTGATAGACCCGGCGCGTAGTGTCCTGGTACAGAAGTGTGATCACGCCTTCGGACCCCTGGTTGTCGTCACCGTGGAACACGACGGGCCCGAGACGTTTGATGCGGTATTCGGCCAGCCCGAGCTTGCGGGCGAGGGCGGAGGACAGCACCATGTGGTCCAGCATGAAGTCATAGACCGGTTTCGGGATGGGCGTCTGGAACGGTGGAATGTGGCGGTGGGTCGTGTAGTCGTTGATGACCGGCGCCATCCGGCAAAGCGCCGGGCGATCCATCTTGTCGAGCGGAATGATCGTCTCCGGATCGTCCACGCGCACGTCGCAGGCGCGGGCGTCCACGGGGGAAAAGCCGCTCAGCAAGACCAGAAGGACACCGATGCGGAATGAATGAAGAATGCGCGCTACTCGCCGATCACCTGGACCACGAGGTCGCGCGTCCGGGCGCGCGTGTCGAAATCCACAACCACGATCTGCTGCCACGTACCCAACAGGAGGGCGCCGTCGGCGAAGGGAACGGTGACCGAGGGGCCTTGCAGATGCGCCCGCAGGTGGCTGTGCGCATTGTCCTCGCCGGGATTGCGGGTATTGTGCTGCCAACGCGCATCCGCGGGAATCAGGCGATCCCAGATCGCCTTGGTGTCGGCGCGGATGCCCGGCTCGTCCTCGATGATCATCACGGACGCGGTCGTGTGCCGGATGAAGACCGTCGCGAGGCCGTCGCGTAGCCCCGTTTCCCCCACCGCCTCCTGGACGCGCTTCGTGACGTTCTCGATCTGAGCGTCGCCGCGCATGTCCAGCCGCATGTGGATGCTCTTCACGCTCACGACGTCTTCAGCCCCCGGAGATACCGGATCTCGCTTCGCGGGAGCGGCGCGCCGCGGGCCTCGGCGAGAAGTCCGTCGAACGCGCCCTCCGCGGCAAGCTTGCGCACCGCGGCGACGACGGTTGCGCTCAGGATGCCTTCCCCCCGCAGCTTGTCGAGATAGGCGAATGCCTCGGACAGCTTCTCCCTCGCACGTGCGTAGTAGTCCCGGCCTCGTTGGCGGTTGCTATAGGCCTCAAACTGCTCGCACGCGACGAGCACCTCGGCCAGCTCGCGGACCCAGCGTGACGCGCCGTTGAGTTTCTCGGGATAGTAGTAGTAGAGCATCACGCGCTCCATCCAGGGCGCCCACTTGACGCCGAGCGCGGTCAGCTTGGGCCTGGCAGCGCGCAACTGGCGGGCGAGGCGGCGCGCGTACCCCAGCCGCATCTCCACCTGCTCGATGGTCCATCCTGCCAGAGGCACTCCCAGCCTGGCCAGGTCTTCAGCATGGTGGTCCACGAAGGCCTCGGTTTCCCGTCCGTAGGGGGTGGACGGATGGCTCGCCCGCCACTCGCGCGGTCTGGTCGGGATTCCGTTCGCCCGTGCCCAGGACCAGATCTTGCCGAACAACTCCTGATCAAGGCCCGCCCGGCCGAGATCATGCAGCAGGCACGCGATCTGGTACTGCACCACCCGCTCCTCGGGGTGGCCCAGGCGTCGCGCGACCGCCGCGCACATGCGGGCGGTGCGAAGGGCGTGCTGGCGGTCATAGCCGCGTATCATCCGGCCTGGCTTGTGGGGGTGCGGGTGGTCGTACAACCGCATCAGCCGCGAGGCGAGCGCCCGTGGCACGAGAAGCGGCGCGGCGTTGCAGGGAGACATGAGATCGCAGGATATCCGTCGATGGCCGGGGTGTCAAGGAGCGGCGAACCGGGCCGCCGAGAAACCCGGCCCGAGCTGCCGGATGAGCGGATGATCCCATCCCCACCCGATCAGCTTGCCGCCGACGATCAGCACCGGCGTGAGTTGTTGATCTGTAATGCCGCCCTCCGGACCGGTTCCACCCGTGTAATAGAACAATGCCTCATGACGGACCCCCTCGCTCTCAAGCGCCGCGGTTCGATACGGGCTCCGGATCAGTTCGGTCTTGACGCAGCGCAGCCAGCCGTTGTGGCGCAGGTAAAATTCCAGCGCCTCCCAGCTCCACTCCACGCAACCTTCCACCGGTTCAGCGCGCATCCGCTCCAGGACCTCTTCGCGGGACTGCCCGGCGGCCAGCGTCTTGAGATGCGCAACGGATCGCGTGGCGACTTCAAAGTTAGTCGCGGCATTCGGCCCCGGCACGCCGTAATCCAACGCCCCATAGCCGAAGAGACACCCGCCCGCCGTCGGCAGCACCGCCACCAGCGCCGCGAGGACATAGGCTCTTTTCATCGCACCCTCCTTGGGGCCGGGATCCGGCTGACCTCATCGAAGTATTTGACAAACGCCTTCATTCCGCCGGAGGCCTGGCCCCAGTCGAAGCGTTCGTTGGGCGCGTGGTAGCCGTGCTCCGGCAGGCTCAATCCCAAGAACATGACGGGCGCCTTCCACCGCTCCGCCATGGTCACGACCGCCCCGATGGACCCGCCTTCACGGATGAACGCGGGGTCTTTTCCAAAACCGAAGCGCAGGGCCTTCCGCACGGCTTCCGCGTACGGCCCGCCCAGGTCGGCCGCGTAGGGCCGCAGCATGCCGTCGGCTTCCACGCGAATGTCCGGATTGAGTTTCCGAATGTATTTCCGGAACAGCGCGTACAGGGCGGCGGGGTCCTGATCAGGCACCAGCCGCATGCTGACCTTCGCCTCGGCCCGCGGCGGAATGGACGTCTTGACCCCCGGACCCGTATAGCCCCCGACGAAACCGTGGACCTCGAAGGTCGGCTCGGCCCACAGACGGCGCATGACCGCGACGCGGTCCCGCGCGCGCAGCTTCGTGAGCTGGTGCGCAGAGGCAAAGGCCGCGACCTGGAACCCCGATTTCAGGAACTGCGCCCGATCTCGTTTCCCCAGCGGCTTGACGGCACGGTAAAAGCCCGGGATCGTGACGCGGCCGCTCTTCGCATCCACGCAGGCCGCGACTACGGCGGCCAATTCCGCCAGTGAATTGCGGGCCACGCCGCCGGTCAGGCCGGAATGCGCCTCGCGCTTCGCGGTTTCCAGTGTGAGCCGCGCGGCCAGGTTGCCCCGCAAGCCATAGGGCGCCGCCGGACGTCCGCCCGCCAGCCAGATCGTATCCGAGACCACGACCGACTCGGGCCGCCGAAGCCACGCCACGCCCTTCAGCCCCTCCGCGAAGTGCGGGCTCCCGATCTCTTCTTCGAGCTCCCAGAGAAACTGGATGTTGATCGGCACGCCGCGCTCGACCGCATACTGGGCCGCCAACAGCGCGGTGAGCGCCGGGCCCTTATCGTCCGTCGTCCCCCGGCCGTAATAGTGATCGCCGTCCACGGCAAACGTGAACGGCTCGCGCGTCCATTCCGGCTCCATCGCCGGCTGGACGTCGAGATGGTTGTACACCGTGACCGTCGGCCACGCCGGATTGCGCACCCAGCCGCCCACGACCATCGGATGGCCGCCGGTTTCAATGATCGCGGCCTCGGCCTTGAGCTCCGCCAGGTACTCGACGGCGACCCCGGCCCCCCGC
>CAYLLY010000108.1:0-7068 GCA_964384595.1 uncultured Nitrospirales bacterium | reverse complement strand
TGGCTCTCCTCGCCATTCTGACCTTCGCATATTGCCTGTACGGCATGGACCAGAACCTCGAGCGGGCCCGGACGCTGACCTTTATGGTGCTGATCGGTTCGCAACTCGCGCATGCCTTCAACTGCCGGAGCGACCGCTTGTCTCTGTTTACCATCGGGCTCTGGACCAACAAGCCGCTCCTGTGGGCGATCGGGGGATCCACGCTCCTGCAGGTAGGGCTCGTGCTTAATCCATGGACCCGCGAGGTCTTCAAGCTGGCCGCCTTCGATCCGGAACATTGGATCATGGTATTCGGCATCGGGAGCCTCATGCTGGTCGCGATGGAACTCTGGAAGGCGGCCTTCAGGGCTTCCCCGGTCGGGATTCGCGCCAGAGGATGACGGCGAGACTGATTCGTGCCGGCTGTGGCGCATGGCTACAGTCGCTTCGTTCCTTACTGTGGCATAGCAGGCCAGCCCCCAGCGCAACGCAGTAGCATTCCTGCTCTCTCTTCAATACTTTCCGCTCCTTACAGTCCGTCGCCGCCAGTTCGTTTCGTGCATGAATCTTGCGGAGAAACCATTGCATGGCCGTACCACATACAGCGTTTCCCGATGCCTACACGCCGGCCGAGATGGCCCAGCGGGTTGAGACGGTGGGGGTGGTCAAGGCCCGCGCCGATGTTTTGACGACGCTACCTCTGGCCGTGCTGGCCGGGGCCTTCATCTCCCTGGGGGCCCTGTTCTTCACGGTGACAGTCACGACGGGAGGAAACGCCGAGAACATTCCGGCTGTCTTCGGGTGGAACCGATTGCTGGGAGGCATGGCCTTCAGTCTGGGCTTGATTCTCGTAGTTGTCGGGGGCGCCGAGTTGTTCACCGGCAACAACCTGATCGCGATGGCCTGGGCCGCCGGCCGCATCTCGACGGGGGAACTCCTTCGAAATTGGGTTCTTGTTTATCTCGGTAATTTCATCGGCGCGCTGGGGACAGCGATACTAGCCTACCTCGCCGGTGTCCACCTGCTCGGGGACGGCGCGGTGGGGAATACCGCGGTTCGGATCGCGTTGGCGAAGACGGATTTGTCTCCGATGCAAGCCGTGGCGAGCGGCATTCTCTGCAACGTCCTGGTGTGCCTTGCGGTGTGGCTATGCTACGCGGCCCGAAGCGTCACGGACAAGGTTCTGGCCATTCTCTTCCCAATCAGCGCCTTCGTCGCCGCGGGGTTCGAGCACTCGGTCGCGAACATGTACTTCCTGCCGATCGGAATGCTGCTGGCCGCCGACGGGGAGCAGCCGATCGGGATGGCCGGGGCGGTGACCAACCTCGTGCTGGTCACGGCGGGCAATATCATTGGCGGAACAATTCTGGTCGCGCTGGTCTACTGGTTCGTCTATCTGAGGAGCGAGCGGCCGGCGAAATCCGCGACGACAAAGAACTCCTCGTGACCATCGCCCATGGGGTCGTCTACAGTCCCATGCACGGGAAGAGAGACATCCTGTCGGACCAGGAGATGTGGGACGTGCTGCAGTACATTCGGACTTTCGCTGCCGCCAGGGTCATGTGAGAAAACACTCGGCATCGGGAACATCATGCTGGTCGCAATGGAGCTCTGGAAGGCGGTAACGGTTGCCCGAAACAAGGGCCGACTGGCTGGGTAAAGGAATGGTCTCATGAGGACAGCGCGGCGCGCAGGGCGCCCGATAGCCACGGGCGCGGGTGGAGCGCCCGCCGCCTTGCACCACCACCTGGCTGCCCACGAGGTGGTGCTGCTGCTGGAAACTGACGCCGGGAATGGGCTGAGCACGGACGAAGCGGCGGGACGGCTCGAGCGGTTCGGCCCGAACGTCCTGCCCAAGTTTCGACGCCATGGGCCGCTGCTCCGGTTCCTCTTCCAGTTCCATCATCCGCTCATCTATGTCCTGCTGGCCGCCACGGCGATCACCGCCCTCTTGGGCGAATGGGTGGACGCCGGGGTGATCTTCGGCGTTGTGCTGGTGAACGCGATCGTCGGCTTTATCCAGGAGTCCCGCGCGGAGGCCGCGCTCGAATCGCTGGTCGCCATGATGAAGACCGAAGCCACGGTCCGGCGCGACGGGCGGAAGATCCGGATTCCCTCCTCCGAGATCGTCCCCGGCGACCTCGTGCTGCTGGAATCCGGCGACAAGGTCCCGGCCGACCTGCGTCTCACGGGCGTACGAGAGCTGCGGGTCGACGAATCCGCGCTGACCGGGGAATCGGTGCCGGTGGACAAGGCTGATCACGTCCTGCCGCCTGAGATGGTCGTCGCGGATCAGAAGAACATGGCCTTCTCCGGAACGTTGGTCACGTACGGACAGGGTACCGGTGTCGTGGTGGCTACCGGTGTCGCCACGGAACTGGGCCGCATCCATCAGTTGCTCGGTGAAACGACGGAGATCGCGACGCCGCTGACAAAGAAGCTCACCTACTTCAGCAAGGTGTTGACTGTGGCGATTCTCGGGCTCGCGGCCGTGACGTTTGCTCTGGGGCTTTGGCGTGGGAGGCCGGCCACGGAGATTTTCATGGCCGCGGTCGCGCTCGCGGTCGGTGCGATCCCGGAAGGGCTGCCGGCGGCGGTTACGATCACCCTGGCGATCGGCGTGGGCCGGATGGCGCGGCGGCATGCCGTGATCCGCAAACTGCCGGCGGTCGAAACCCTGGGGAGCACGACCGTCATCTGCTCGGACAAAACCGGCACGCTGACGAAGAACGAGATGACCGTCCAGGCGATCCTGGCCGGAAGCCGGTCGTTCGACGTGAACGGCGCCGGCTACGAGCCGATCGGCGCCGTTCGGCTGGACGGCGCGGACGTGGAGATCGGACAGGCCCCCGCCTTGCGGGAGTGCCTGCTGGCTGGCGCGTTGTGCAACGACGCGCAGCTCGTGGAGCGCGACGGCCGGTGGACCATCGTGGGCGATCCGACGGAGGGCGCCTTGCTGGTGGCGGCGAGGAAAGCCGGGATCGATCCGGGTGTTGCCGCGGGCGAGGCCCCTCGGGTGGACGCCATCCCCTTTGAGTCCGAACGGCAATACATGGCGACGCTGCACCGAGGCGAGTCGGGACGCGAATCCGTGATCTATCTCAAAGGCGCGGTGGAAAAGGTGGTCGGGCTTTGCGACCGGATGCTCGCCGCAGACGGAGCGGACCAGGGCTTCGACCCACAGAGCGTCCTCGACTGGGCGGAAGCATTTGCCGGGCGAGGGCTCCGGGTGCTGGCGCTCGCGCGCAAATCGGTTCCTTCGGAGACCGCCGCGCTGACGGAGCGCGATGCGGAGGGCGGCCTGGCATTTCTCGGGCTCCAAGCCATGATGGACCCGCCGAGGCCCGAAGCCATCGCCGCGGTGCGCGCCTGCCAGACCGCGGGCATTGCCGTCAAGATGATCACCGGCGATCATGCGTTGACCGCGCGGGCGATCGCCACGCAGATCGGCTTGGACGGCCGGAAGCATCACGAGAACGGGGAACTGATCGCGATAACCGGCCAGGAGCTGGCCGCCACCGGAACGGAGATGCTCCCGGACGCCGCGGACCGCACCGCGGTGTTTGCGCGGGTCTCTCCGGAGCAAAAGCTGCGGTTGGTGGAAGCGCTTCAATCCAAGGAACACGTTGTGGCCATGACGGGCGACGGCGTGAACGATGCCCCGGCCCTCAAGCAGGCGGACATCGGCGTCGCGATGGGACGAGGCGGCACCGAGGTGGCCAAGGACGCCGCCGACATGGTGCTGACCGACGACAACTTCGCGTCTATTGAAGCGGCGGTGGAAGAAGGCCGGTGCGTGTTCGACAACCTGATGAAATTCATCGTCTGGACCTTGCCGACCAACATGGGCGAAGGGTTGGTCCTGCTGACGGCGATCGCGTTCGGGGCGGTGCTCCCGATTCTGCCGGTGCAGATTCTCTGGATCAACATGACGACGGCGGTGGCGCTGGGGTTGATGCTGGCGTTCGAGCCGAAAGAACCGGGGATCATGCGGCGGCCTCCGCGCGATCCCGGTCAGCCGATTCTGACCGGTGTGCTGATCGAACGGATCGTCCTGGTGTCGCTGCTGATGCTCGCCGGCGCCTATGGCGTGTTTCTCTGGGAAGAGCAGCGCACGGATTCCATCGAAGCGGCCCGCACGGCTGCCGTGAACGTGTTCGTCATGGTGGAGCTCTTTTACCTGTTCAACTGCCGGTCGCTGGAGCACACCATGTTTCACATCGGCGTCTTCAGCAACCGCTGGATCTGGCTGGGCGTGTCGGCGATGGTGGGACTGCAACTGCTGCTGACGTATACGCCGGCCATGAATCGGCTGTTCCATACCGCGCCGATCGACGGAGCGGCCTGGGGGCTGATTCTCATCTCGGGGTTGCTGGTCTACGGCGCGGTGGGTGTCGAGAAGTGGATCAGGCGTATGCTCAAGAGCAAGCGGCGGGGGACAGCGAGATAAGGAGGGCGACAAGATGATACATCGGAATGCCCTTTTTCTGACCCTGTGCACGCTGTGGGTTTTCTGGCTCGGCGGTTGTGGTCGGGAATCCTCTGAGCTGCAGTTCGTGGCGAAGGCGGTGGGTAAAGTCGTGCCGAGTGAGGTTGCGTACAGGTTGAGGCAACAAGGAGAAGATCTCGTCTTTGTGGAGGTCCGCGAGCGGGCCGAGTGGGACGAGTACCATATTCCCGGCGCGATTTGGATTCCCCACAGCCGCCTGAAAGAGAAAGACGAGTATTCATGGAAGCTGCTGGAAGAACTCGCCAAGACGCATAAATACGTGTTGACCTATTGCGGAGCCGGTCACCGCAGCGGCTTTCTGGCGACGCAAGCCCGGGAACGCGGCTTGAACAACGTCTACAATCTGGACGGGATCTCGTTCTGGAAAGAGCGGTATCCCATCACGCTCGGTGTGAAGCGTCCACCGGACAAAGAACCCAAGGTGATCCATCTGGACGAAGCGTATCATTACTATAAATCCGGCTTTACGGACGTCGACTTCATTGACGTGCGGGAGCCGGAGTCGATCGCGGCTTCGGGAGGCCGCATCATCAAAGGGTCGAAGGTCATTCCGTTGTCCGATCTGGTGAAGCGGCTCAAGGAAATCGACTGCCGGAAAGACGCCGTGTTCATCTGCGAAGGCACGTTTCACGGCGGAGAATGCACGGCCAGCCCTGCCGCCGGGAAAATCGCCATCGACAAGTTGGGCTGCAAAGCCGGCCACATGAAGTACATGCTGGAAGGCTACGGCGCATGGGAAGCCGCCGGCTATCCCGTTGAGCCGTACCGTCCCTAGCCCGGATTATTCATGAACGCTTCTACTGCAACCGCGGATACGCTGCTCCGACAGGCGGGCTCGCCGCTCAGTCGGTCAACATACTGCACGAGTATGCCTCACTCCCTCGCGGCTCCACGCGCCTGTCTCGCAACGCGTCTACGCGGTTTCGTCACGAACCGTCATGAATAATCCGGGCTAGAAGGGGCAAGGCGAGGGATGCCCACGGAGATCACGCTCCCCGTCGTTCTGGTCGCCGCCGCGATTGATTCGATCAATCCGTGCGCGATCGGCGTCCTGCTGTTTCTGGCGACCGTCATGCTGAAAGTCTCTTCACAGCGAGGGGCGCTGCTTCGTCTGGGGATGGTGTACATTACGACCGTGTACGTCGTGTACACCCTGTCGGGATTGGGGCTCATCTGGTTTCAATACGAACTGATCCAGCGGGGGTTCGCAGAGATCATCGGAACCACCGTGGGAGCGCTGGTCGTGGCTCTCGGCCTCGTCGAGATCAAGGAATTTTTCTGGTACGGGACAGGCATTTCCCTGGAGATCCCGCCCCGGTACAAGGAAAAGATCATGGAAATGGCCCAAACGATTTCCGCGCCCGGCATGGTCACGATCGGCGGGTTTGTCGCCCTTGTCGAGTTGCCGTGCACGGGCGGGCCCTATCTGGCGATCACCGCCATCCTCGCCAAGTCCTTCGACGTGAAGGCGTTTCTTTACCTGCTTCTCTACAACGGTATTTTCGTGCTTCCGTTGATGGTGATTCTGCTCATGATTTACTTCGGCACGGCGACCTTGAGGCTGAAGAAATGGAGAGAAACGAAACGCAAGTGGATGAATCTGGCTTCCGGGTTGCTCATGATCGTCCTGGGAGTGTTTTTAATCTTCTACTATGCGCTGGGGTGGCACTTATGAAACGCGGAGCATTGCTGTCGGTGGTCTTGTTGTGCGGCATGTTCGTTTCGGGTTGCGGGAGAGGGGACGGCGCGGACGGCGGCGCACGCGCCACGGAACCGACGCCGGAGGCGCTGGCGGGATTGGCGCGGTGCCTGAGTGAAAAGGGAGTGGTGATGTACGGCTCGATCACGTGTTCGGCATGTCGCGCGCAGCGCAAGGCGTTCGGCCCGGCGTTCTCCCATGTCAAGGAAATCGAGTGCAATCCGAACGCCCCCAACACGCAGGTGGAACGCTGCATGAAGAAAAAGATCGAGAAGACGCCCACGTGGATCATGGAGAAAGGGGGCGAAGAAATGAAACGCATCGAGGGCTATCAACTTTTAAATGATCTCGCCTCTTTTGCAGGATGTAAACTCTAGTCGGCGGAAACAAGGAGGCCCGTCATGGAAGCGACGAAACCGATGGCCATGTGGAAGCTTGTGTTGCTGTGGATACTCACGGTGCTCTTGACGGCCGTTTTCCTGACCGCCGGTGGCACCAAGCTCGCCGGACTTCCCGTGCAGGCGGACAACTTCGCCCGCTGGGGCTATCCGGGCTGGTTCATGTACGTCGTGGGCGTGGTCGAGGCGGGCGGGGCGATCGCGCTGCTCGTGCCGCGCATCGCGGGCTTCGCGGCTATCCTGCTGTGCGGCACGATGGTCGGCGCGGCCCTCACGCATCTGGTCCACGGCGAAATGACGGCCGTGCCCGTGCCGTTGGTGCTGCTCGCCCTCGTCGCCCTCGTCGGTTACGCCCGCCGCGGCCCGGTCCTCGTGCTCTTCACGCGCATGAAGCAAGACCAAGCCTGATATGAAAAGGGTTGGTCTGGTCCTATTCCGCCCCAGGCCGATTCTGAGCTGCTGTAGCATTTTTCCTCAGGGCC
>CAYLLY010000107.1:0-7068 GCA_964384595.1 uncultured Nitrospirales bacterium | reverse complement strand
GATGTCGGGGATGCCGCCAGAATCATTGGAGACACCGGACTGGTCGTTCCCACGCGCGACCCGGCGGCGCTGGCCGCTGCGATCACCACCCTGTTGAATGAGCCGCCGGCGCAGCGAGTTGAGCGCGGGAGGCGGGCGCGCCGGCGCATTGAAGAACGCTTTTCGCTGAGCCGCGCGGTCGAGGCGTTCGACGCACTTCATCGAGAGAATACCGGCTGCGGGAATAAACCATGAGGCCTTTCTTGAATTGACGCGATCGACCGCACTCACCATTCTTGTCCTGGCTCTGCTGTTGCGGTTGGCTTATTTCGGAATCGGCATTCCCGATACCGAAAGCCTCTACATGCCGGATTCCCGCCTCTATGAAACGCTGGCCGATGATATGGCCGCTTCAGGAGGGTTCAATCGCCAAACGCTGACGGGATTTGTTGCCGAAACCGAGCGGGCTCCTCTGTATGTCGCCTATCTCGCCGCCTTTCGAACGTTCATGGGTACGAGTCCTATCTGGCCGGTGCTGGGTCAATGTGTGCTGGACTCTCTGACGTGCCTGCTGATCGGCTACCTTGCGGCTCAGTTTCACCGGGATCTGTTCATGATCGCCGGTCTCCTGGCGGCCTGTAACCTGAATTTGATCGTGCACGCCGAGCTGATTCTGGCCGACAGCCTGTTCCTCCTGCCGTTCACGGCCCATCTTGTGATGATGGTTCGATTCGTCCAACGGCCGACCGCGTGGGCTGCCTTCTGGGCCGGCGTGTTCTTCGCCGTGGCCTTGCTGACCCGCTCGGTGCTGTTCTACTTTGCGCCGGTCCTGCCGGCCGCCATCGTGATTATTTCGTGGCGGCGCGACGTCGGCCGGGAGCGGCTGGGACGAGCCGTCGTCGCCTGTCTCGTCCCCCTGATCGTCCTTGTCGGACCGCTTCTGATCCGGAACGCCGGCGAGTACGGCCATTTCAGCCTGACCAGTCAAGGCGGCACGCATGCGCTGTACTGGGTGGTGCCGCTGGCCAGGGAATTTGCGCTCGGCGTACCCTTTGCCCAGACCCAGGACGAGATGCGCCGCCGCGTGGAGCTTCAGTACCAGCAGCAGGGATTGCCTGGTCAACCCCGGAATCCTTTTGAAGTGAGCCGGCAGCATATGGAAGTCGCCCAAAGAGCCTTGCAGGAGATGAGCATCGGCGAATTGACGTGGGCGTGGGGCGCCGGCGCAATGATCAATCTTACGGCGCCCAGTCTGAGTTCCGTCCCGCTGATCAGTCGGATGGAGCGGCCACGGTTCTACGAAGCTTCCGGCCGGACGCCGATGGAAAAGGTCTGGAACTTTCTGCGCCGCGCCGGCGGTTCCTCCTACCTTGCCTGGATGATTCCTGCGATCGTCCTGACGTTGGCGGTCCGTGGCGTGCAGGCATGGGGCATTTTTTGCCGCGCCGGTCGGCGCCTGATCGCCGGAGACGCGCTGCTCTATCTCTTGGCCGTCGGCCTGTACATCCTTGCGATCACCGGCCCCGTGGTCGGCGTCAAGTATCGTCTACCGCTGGAGCCGATGCTCGTCGTTCTCGCCGCCGCCGGCCTGCACTGCCTGTTCTCCGGTGCGCGGGGGCGGAGCGTACACGGGCAAGTCTAGCGAGGACGCGAGATGGTCGCAGCACGGCCCCGTCTGCTGTTCGTGATCACGGAGGACTGGTACTTTTGGTCCCACAGGCTCGATCTTGCCAGGGCGGCGCGGGATGGCGGGTTCGACGTGCTGGTCGCCACGCGCGTCCGGGACCACGGCAAACGTATCGAGCAGGAGGGTTTCAAGCTGCTTCCCATCAGGATGATCCGGAGGAGCCGGCACCTACTGCGGGAACTCGCGGCGGTCATGGAGCTGGTCGGCCTGTACCGGCGTGAGCGGCCGGACATCGTCCACCATGTGGCCATGAAGCCGATCCTGTACGGCTCCCTGGCGGCCCGTCTGGCGCGCGTACCGGCGGTGGTCAACGCGTTTGCCGGCCTCGGCTACGTCTTCATCGCGCCCGGCCGGTGGGCCGGGGTTGTCCGTTTTCTGATCGGGAGGGCGCTCCGATGGACGCTCGCGCTGCCGCGCGCGCGGGTGGTGGTTCAGAATGCGGAAGATCGTGAGCGTCTGGTTCGCGATGGGATTGTGCCGCTCGGCCGGGCGGTCGTCATCCGTGGATCCGGGATCGACACTGCGACCTTCACGCCGGGTCCTGAATCGGCGGGAGAGCCGCTCGTCGTGCTCGCTTCCAGGATGCTGTGGGATAAGGGAGTCCTGGAGTTCGTCGAGGCCGCCGGGCTGATGAAGGCGCAGGGCGTTCGGGCCAAATGTGTGCTCGTGGGGATGGTGGATGAGGAGAACCCGGCGCAGATCCCGGAACGCCGCCTGCGCGCGTGGCAGGCGGAGGGGAACGTTGAGTGGTGGGGGCACCGGGACGACATGCGGCAGGTGCTGTCGGCGGCCTGCGTGGTCGTCCTGCCGTCCTACCGGGAGGGGCTGCCCAAGGTCCTGTTGGAAGCGGCGGCATGCGCCAGACCCCTCGTGGCTACGGATGTGCCGGGGTGTCGCGAGGTGGTTCGGAACGGCGACACCGGGATTTTGGTGCCGCCGAAGAATGCGCAGGCGCTGGCGCAGGCGATCACGACGCTTCTGCACGATCCCGCGCTGTGCGAGCGGATGGGCCGGCGGGGCCGGGACCTCGTCGTGAAGGAATTTTCGGTGGAGCGGATCGCGGGCGAAACCCTGGCGCTCTACCGGGAGCTCCTGGGCCGGGCGTAAGGTGGAGAAGGTGTTTGTCACGGGCGCCTCGGGTTTCATCGGGGCGCACTTGATCGAACGGCTGCGGAAGGACGGCTGTGCGGTCCGCGCGCTGGTGCACCGGAACCGGGCGCATCTTCAGCCGCTTCAAGGCGTGGAGGTGGTGGAAGGGGATGTCCGGCAGGCCGTCCCGATGAAGGCCTACACGGCGGGCTGTGACACCGTCTTCCATCTTGCCGGACGGGCGCATGCCCTCGCAGAGACCAACGAGGAAGAGGAATCCTACTCCGCGGTCAACGTCGAGGGGACCCGCAATGTCCTGGAAGGTGCCGCGGCCGCCGGTGCGCGGCGTTTCGTCCTGTTCAGCAGTGTCAAGGCGATGGGGGAAGGCGGTGAGCGCTGTCTCGATGAGACCTTCGGCGGCCCGCCGGAGACTCCCTACGGACGGTCCAAGCTGGCGGCTGAGCAATTTGCACTGGACATCGGCAAGCGGGCCGGCCTTCACGTGGCACGCCTGCGCCTCCCGCTTGTGTACGGGCCGGGCAACAAGGGAAACCTGTTTCGCATGATTCGGGCGATCGACCGTGGTTTTTTCCCGCCTCTCCCGGAGACGGGAAATCGCCGGAGCCTGGTCTCTGTGTCGAACGTGGTGGAAGCCGCCGTGCTGGCTGCGGGCGCGCCCGCGGCGAACGGGCAATGCTATATCGTAACGGACGAGCACGCGTATTCGACGCGGCAGCTCTATGAACTGATCTGTCGCGCGCTGGGAAAACGGGTTCCAGGCTGGCACGTTCCGCTGTGGACGCTCCAGGCGATGGGCCGGGCCGGCGATGCGATCGGGCGCCTCCGCAACAAGCGGTTCGTCTTCGACTCCGATGCCCTGCACAAGCTTATCGGGTCGGCCTGGTACAGCTCGGAGAAAATTGCACGTGAGTTGGGCTACCGTCCCGCCATCACATTGGAAGACGCTATGCCGGAGCTGATCGCCCGGTACCGAAAGGGTCGGGCGTGACGGTCGGCCTGCTGGGTCTGCTGGCGCTGGTGTTTCTTTCGTCATTCGGCTTGACGCGGCTGCTCTGCTCGCCGGCGTCCAGGCTCTACCTTCTCGACTATCCCAACGAGCGGTCCCTGCACGCGGAGCCGCTGCCCCGCACCGGAGGCCTGGCGATCTTCGGCGGCGTGCTCCTGGGGATCATCGTGTGTGTCGCGCTGGGTGAAGGCGCGGTGTTCCAGGCGAACGCCATCCTTTGGATTCTGGGCATGGCGCTGCCCATCAGCGCCGTTTCGTTCTGGGACGATCGGGCGGGCCTCTCGCCGGTTCTGCGGCTGGGCATACAGGCGCTGGCGGCGGCCGGCGTGGTGTGGGGGGCCGGCCTGACGGTGACCGACATCTCTGTGCCGTTCATCGGAGGCCTGTCGCTGGGATGGCTTGCCGTGCCCGTGACGATTCTGTTTCTCATGTGGGTGACCAATCTCTATAATTTCATGGACGGGATGGACGGGTTCGCCGGCGGCATGACGGTGCTCGGGTACGGCGTTCTGGGCTTCATGGCCTGGACGGGCGATCACTATCTGATGGGCCTCGCGATTCTGGTCGCGACAGCCGCGGGGGGGTTCCTGCTCTATAATCTTCCGCCCGCGCGGATCTTCATGGGGGACGTCGGGAGCGTGCCGCTGGGGTTCATCGCGGCGGCGCTGGCGGTGCTGGGGACGCGCGACGGCCTGTTCGACATCTGGATCCCCCTGCTGATCTTCTCGCCGTTCATCGTGGATGCGACAGCGACGCTCATCAGGAGGCTGCTGAAAGGGGAGAGGGTCTGGCGCGCGCACCGGGAACACTATTACCAGCGGCTCGTTCTGGCGGGCTGGGGGCACCGGCGGACGGTGCTGGCGGAATATGTCCTGATGCTGGTCTGCGGCGTGACGGCGATGGTGTATGACCAGGCGGGAGAGCCCTTGCGCCTGACGATCCTGCTGGGCTGGGTGGGGATCTATCTGGTTCTGGCCTGGGGAGTCCGTTGGGTGGAGAGACAGGCGCGGGCCGTGGAGGCGGCCGGATGCGAAACGCTGCGGCTTCCGCCGTGACGGACCGTGCCGTCGCGCTCCCGAACCTCGACACCATCATCCGGGGGCTGCTCTACGTCTACATCTTTTCGCTCCCCTTTAAGCAGCTTCTTTTTATCGAGCGCAACGGGTTTCTCATCCTCCTGGCCCTGCTTGTTCTCTGGTGCGCGGCCAATCGCCGGTTCTTCTTCACGCGGACGCCGCTGGACGTCCCCCTGGTGGCCTTTGTGATATGGGTGGGCATCACCGTTCCCTTCGCCACTTTCCCGGCCTACAGCTTCAAAGAGTTTGGCAAACTTTTGCAGCAGGGGCTGATTTTTTATGTCGTGTTGTTTTTCTTCAGGGATGGGCTTTGCCGGAACCGGCTCCTGTGGGCGCTCGTCGGTGCCCTCTTTATTGTCAGCGCCTATGGGGTCGAACAGTTTCTTGAGATGCTGACCGGCCTGCGGGGACTCGACCAGAGCGGCAACCCCTACTTGCTCGAGTCGGTGATGCCCGGCGAGGTATGGTTGACCACCTATCTAGTCCTGTTGGCGCCGTTAAGCCTTTCGCTTGCCGTCTTCGAACAGAGGCGCCGGCTCCGGGCCTTCTACGTCATAACCGGTTGTCTGGCGCTGATCTGCCTGCTGGGAACCTTCTCGCGGGCCGGACTGCTGGCGCTTGTGTGTGAGATCTGGGCCATGGCGTGGTTGCTGTCACGGAGGACGGCGCTGCGCATCGCCGCCGGTTTCAGCCTCCTCGTCGTCGTGGCGGCGGGCACGTTGTCGTACTACGATGTCCGGACAATTCCCGGGACATCCATTCACCTCCGAGTCGGTGAAGGTACATTCGTTCATCGACTCGATATATGGAAGTTTTCCGTGACGAAACTGGCTGCGCATCCGTTCGTGGGAATCGGCTACGGGAAAGACAATTTTAAATTGGTCTACGGAGGGTTACCGGAGGAGGTGAAGCCCGGCCGTACTTCCGTCTACAAGGTCGGCACGCATAATACTTTTCTTGACATCGCGCTGGGCACAGGCATTCCGGGTCTTGTGCTGTTTGTCTGGCTGTTAAAACGTCTGCTATCCACGGTGCTCAGCGGGTTTCATGGAACAGAGGACCAGGCCGAGAAAGCCATCTATCTTGGCGTGGGAGTAGGGGTGATAGGCTTGGTGGTAAGGCTTCTCTTCGACCACATGCTGATCGGCACGCTCGCCCTTCAATTTTGGGTATTGGTCGCGCTGGCCATGGTGGTATACACTGACAGGCCTGTCATGGAGAAGGCGGCGGATGCGGCGTAAGAGGAACGGGAGAATCCGGTGAGGCAGTCGGCGTTCAGGCTGTTCAGTGTGGCGTCAGGCGCGTCGACCGATCTCATGCTGCGGCATCGGAGCCTCGTTGTCGGGGGCATCCAGATTGCCCTCATCCTGGCCGCGAACGTCTGCGCCTTCCTGCTGCGGTTCGAAGGGCACATTCCCGGGCCGTACCAGGAGCGGATGTGGCAGGGCCTGCCGTTCGTGGCGGTGGTGTACTGGGCCGGCCTCCGGGGATTCGGAGTCCACCGGGGCCTCTGGCGCTACGTCGGGTTGCATGACCTGGCCAAAATTTTCTGGGCGTCCGTCGTGTCCACCGCCGGGCTCTACGCCGTGTTCCATCTGGCGTTGCGCTGGCTCGACTATCCTCGCGCGGTCATCATCCTGACTGGCCTGCTCTCGCTGGGGTTGCTGTCGGGCATCCGCCTGGCGGTGCGCTGGCTACGCGAATGGCTCCAGGTCGTCGAGCCCACGGCGCGGCGCGTGCTCATCGTGGGCGCCGGCAACGCCGGGGAACTCCTCGTGCGGGATCTGCAGGCCAACCCCTCGTATAACTACCGCCCGGTCGCCTTCGTGGACGACGATCCGGTGAAGCAGAAGGCCCATATCCACGGCATTCCGGTCGTCGGGCCGATCGCGGACATCAGGAAGGCCGCCGGGGGGTGCGCGGCGCAGGAGATCATCGTGGCGATCCCCTCCGCCACGCCCAAGCTGATGCAGCGGATCCTGGCGGCCTCCGAGGCCTGCCACCTGCAGATCAGGACCCTGCCCAACGTCAAGCAGTTGCTGGACGGCGCGGTTTCGATGCGCCGGGTCCGTCCCTTGAGCCTGGAAGACCTCCTTCAGCGAGAGCCGATACAGACCGATTTACAAGAATTGCATCCGCTGCTGGAGGGCAGGAGCGTGCTGGTCACCGGCGCGGGGGGCTCGATCGGCGCCGAGCTGTGCCGGCAGATC
>CAYLLY010000106.1:0-7082 GCA_964384595.1 uncultured Nitrospirales bacterium | reverse complement strand
ACTTGCCGGTGCCCTTCAGCGTGCCGTGGTTCAGGATGCGGGCCAGGTTCGTCTTGACGCCGGCGTTGTCGGCGCCGTACCAGCTCAGGATTTCACGCACACGGTTCGTCATCTCGTCCTCCCTCGTTATTCGTTATTCGTGAATCGTTAATCGTGAATGCCGTTTAACGAATAACGGTTAACGTTTAACGGGCTTTCATCGCTTGCCCTGAATGAACGCCTCGGCCAGGCCGACATCGTCCGAGCTGCCGATGAGCAGCGGCACGCGCTGGTGCAGGGCTTTGGGCTCCACGTCGAGAATCCGCGTCGTGCCCGTGCTGGCCTTCCCCCCCGCCTGCTCCACGACCATCGCTAGGGGGTTCCCTTCGTACAACAGGCGCAGCTTCCCCTCCGGCTTCGCGGTCTCGCCGGGATAGAGATAGATCCCCCCGCCGAGCAGGATGCGATGGACGTCGGCCACCAGACAGCCTGAATACCGGCCCGAGTACGGCCGTCCCGTCGGCTTGTCGGACGCCTTGAGGTAGTCCAGATACTTTTTCGTGCCCTCCGGCCACTTCTGATAGTTGCCCTCGTTCGTGCAGTAGACGGAGCCCTTCGCCGGCATCCGGATGTTCTCGTGCGAGAGCAAGTATTCCCCGATGCCGGGATCCAGCGTGAACCCGTTCACGCCCTTGCCGGACGTGAAGACCAGCATCGTGCTGGAGCCGTACATGAGATAGCCCGCGGCCGCCTGCATGGTGCCCTTGCGCACGATATCCGATTCGGACGGCAGGCGCCCTTCACCGTCGTAGCGGAGGACCGAAAAGATCGTCCCCATTGGCATGTTGACGTCGGTGTTGGAGGAGCCGTCCAGCGGATCGAACAGCAGCATGTACTTGCCGTGGGGCCAGTTCTCCGGAAGATTGACAGTCTTCTCCATCTCCTCCGAAGCCAGGGCGCACACGAGCCCGCTGTACTGAAAGACCTTGATGAAGGTCTCGTTGGCGATCTCGTCCAGCTTCTTGACGGCCTCGCCCTGGACGTTGGTTGCGCCGGTCATCCCGAGGATGTTGATCAGGCCGGCCCGGCGCAGGTCGTTGGCGATCATCTTGCCCGCCAGGCCGATCTGGGCGAGCAGTGCCGAGAACTCGCCGGTGGCGGCCGGATAGCCGGCCTGGGTCTCGATGATGAAGCGGGTGAGCGTGGTGCCGATACGGGCCATCAAGGTTTGCTCCTCAGAGAGGTCATGCGATTATATCGGCTTCCGTCAGATGCGGCAATGGTCACGGCCTCGCGGTCAGCATGACGCCCTCGGCGCCGGTCAGCGTCGCGGAGATGGAGCCGATGATGACCTTGGCCTTCATGAGCACCGGCACGCGCGCCGCGTCGTTGGTCACCCAGACCCGGATGTTCCCCTCGTTCAGGAAGAGCCCCCGGAACGGCATGATCGCGAGGATGCGAACGGTGTCGAACTCGCCGAGTGGGCCCTTGAGACGCTCCGTGCCCTCGACGCGGAGCTCGAGCTTGTAGTTCTTCTTGTCGTGGTTGACGTAGATGATCGTGGAGGACCCCACGTCCGCAGACCGGAGCGTCCGGAAGAAATAGATGACGGAGAGCGTGTCCTGCACAGCGGGCGGCACTTCCATCGTCTCGGTGTTTCCGTCCTTCGTCACCGTCGCCCGATGGGCAACCTGATCATAGACCGCCTCGATGTCGTTCTTGCGTTTGCCTTCGCGCCGCTTGAAGAACAGCCGGTGAGGATAGGCCGCTTCCTCATCCAGCAGCGACTCGACGCGATTATTGACCGGATAGAACGCCGACACGAACTCGTTCGAGCGGGCGGTATGGACGAGCTTGACGACGGACCGCCCGGACAGGCTCTGGCGCTCGGCGACCTCGAGGACGGCCGTGCCGGCAGTGATGATCCCCCAACTCAGCCCATAGGTCAGCCGCTCGCCGACCTTGAAGTGAACCGGCGGAGGCGCAGGATCAGTGACATGCGGCCGTAACAGGATGAAGCTGGCCGCGATAAGCCCAGACGTGAAGAGGAGAGGAACCGAATCCAGCGCTGAGAACTTCGCGCTCATAGGTGAGTCGTAGGGGCACGGCGTGCCGTGCCCCTACAATCAATGTTTCGCAGGGCCGCCGGCGATATATTTTGCGACCTGCGACTCGACGACCTCCCGGATGCGCTGCAGGGTCCCCTCGGAAGCGGCTTCAAAGCGCAGAACGAGCGCCGGTTGCGTGTTCGAAGCCCGGATCAGGCCCCAGCCATCGGGGAAGAGCACGCGGACGCCGTCGATGTCGATGATCTGGTACTCGCGGGCGAGTTGCTTCCTGGCTTCCTCCACCACCTGGAACTTGACGTCGTCCGGACAATCCACGCGGATCTCCGGCGTGGAGACCGTCGGCGGCAGATCGGCCAGCAGGGTCGAGAGCGGCCGCCCGGCCCTGGCGAGAATTTCGATCAGGCGGCACGAGGCATAGACGGCGTCGTCGTAGCCGAAGTAGCGGTCGGCGAAGAACATGTGGCCGGACATCTCGCCAGCCAGCGCGGCCTTCTCCTCCTTCATCTTCGCCTTGATGAGGGAGTGGCCCGCCTTCCACATGATCGAGCGGCCGCCCCGTTTGACCACGTCGTCATAGAACACCTGCGATGCCTTCACCTCGGAAATGATGGTGGCGCCGGGCTTGTCCTTCAGCACGTCCCGCGCGTAAAGCACCAGCAGCTTGTCTCCCCAGAGGATGTCGCCGTGCTCGTCCACCGCCCCGATGCGGTCGGCGTCGCCGTCGTAGGCGATGCCGACGTCCGCCTTCGTGTCGCGGACCTTCTTGATGAGGTCCTGGAGGTTGGCGGCGACCGTCGGGTCCGGGTGGTGGTTGGGGAAGCGCCCGTCCACGTCCACGTACATGCCGGTGACGCGGCAGCCGAGCAGGCGCAGCGCGTCCGGACCCACCAGCCCACCCATGCCGTTGCCGCAATCCACGACCGCGTGCAGTTTGTCGGCCTTGACGCCGGCGAAGGCCTTTTTGATGTAGGCCATGTAGTCCGGAATGATGGGGTGCTCCGACACTTTCCCCTGCGGCCCGGATTCGAATCGGCCCCGGTCGATGTCGGCCTGCAAGGCCTGGATGGCGGCCCCGTGCATGGAGTCCTTTCCGAGGCAGAGCTTGAAGCCGTTGTATTGGGGCGGGTTGTGGCTGGCCGTGATCATCACGCCGCCGCCGACCGGCAGCGTGAAGAGCGCGTAGTACAGGAGCGGCGTGGGGCAGATGCCGATGTCCACCACGTCCAGGCCGCAGCCCAGCAGGCCCTTGAGCAGCGCCTCGCGCATCTGCATCGCGCTGGTCCGCCCATCCCGGCCCACGGCGACCGCCCTGGCGCCCGCGCGGACGGCAAGCGAGCCGTAGGCGCGGCCGATCTTTTCGGCCAGCGCGGGCGTGAGCTCCTCCCCCACCACGCCGCGGATGTCGTACTCTCTGAAGATGGACATCGTTATTCGTTAAACGTTAATCGTTATTCGTGAATCGTTCGACCAGAACTGCTTCTGGCATTGGTCAAATAACGAATAAACCCGTTGACTATCAGAATAGCCCTGATCGTACGGTCTCGAAAACTCTGAGCTTTCTCTTTCTCCACATATCCAGCATCACATGCCACGGTCAGGTGGTCTATGACTTCGAACAGAGATCCGCGCGCTTGACGAACAAATTGTATGTTCTCTTGGTAGTGAAACCTGCCATAACCTTCTGCAATATTTGCCGTTACTGATCTCGCCGCACGAATCAATTGGTCAGAAAGGCGATACCGCTCCTCTGACGGAAAAGTCCTGGCTAAATCAGACAACTCTTTCCTAAGGTCCCTGCACACAGCCCAGACTTCCATGTCTTCGAAGGTCCGGATGGTCCTCTCAGTCTTGCCTGCCATATCACTTTAGACACCTGGAACCTCCCAAACGTTTAACGGATAACGTTTAACGATTAACGTTTTTTTCTGTTCTCCCATAGTCATCGGCCAGACGCACGATGTCGTCTTCGCCGACATAGTCGCCGGACTGCACCTCGATGATGTCGAGGGGGACGGCTCCGGGGTTCTCCAGCCGGTGCGGCGTCCCTTGCGGGATGCCGGTGCTTTCGTTGACGCGGAGGTCGAACACGCGGTCGCCGCACGTGACCCGCGCGGTGCCGGCCGTCACCACCCAGTGCTCGCTGCGCCGATGGTGATACTGCAACGACAGCCGCCCGCCGGGGTTGACCGTGACACGCTTCACCTTGTACCGCGGCCCTTCCTCCAGCACCGTGTAGCTCCCCCAAGGCCGGTAGACCGTCTTATGAATGAGGTGTTCCGGCGCCTTGTCCTTTCGCAGGCGCTCGACGATCTGCTTGACCTCCTGGGCGCGGTCCTTGGGACAGACCAGCGTGGCGTCGGCGGTGTCCACGACCACCATGTCCTTGAGGCCGATGGTGGCCACCAGCCGGTTCTCGCCGTACAGGATGGAGGAGCGGCTCCCGATGTCCACGATCCGCCCGATGCGGACGTTGCCCGCCCGATCGGTGGCGGCGACTTCGTCGAGACTGCTCCAGTTGCCGACGTCGCTCCACCGGAAGGGCGCCGGAATGACGGCCGCGCGCCGGCTCCGCTGCAAGATCCCGTGGTCGATGGAGATGGACTCGGCACCCTGGTAAAAACGCTCCAGGGCCCGGTTTTCGTCTGGCGTTCCCAGGGCTCTGCCCAGCCGCTTCAGCCCGCGCCCCAGCTTCGGCAGCGCGATCTCGATTTCGGCAAGGATCCGGTCGGCGCGCCAGACGAAGATGCCGCTGTTCCAGAAGAAGCCGCCGGCCCGCAGGTAGCGCGTGGCGGTCTTCAGGTCGGGCTTCTCCACAAAACAGGAGACCGGCAGCGCCTTGAGCCCGCTCTGGCTCAGCAACGGGCGGCGCGACGCAACCTTGATGTAGCCATACCCGGTCTCCGGCCGCGTGGGCTTGATGCCGAAGGTCACGAGCCGGCCGTCCTGGGCCACCCGCGCCGCCAGCGCGGCCGCTCGGAGAAACTTCGCCCGGTCGGGAATAACGTGGTCGGCCGGCATCACCAACATGACGCCGTCTGGGTCCAGACGGCGGACGGCCGCGGCCGCCCACCCGATCGCCGCCGCGGTGTTCCGCGCGACCGGCTCCGTGAGGATATGTTCTTTTCGGACGCCGCCCGGTCCGTCCATCTGGATGCGGATCGAGTCGGCATGGCTTGCGCCGGTCACCACGAGCGTCCGCTCGACGGGCACGATCGGACGGACCCGGCGAACCGTTTCCTGGATCAACGTGCGGTTGCTGAGGACCTTGAGTAGCTGCTTGGGATAGAGCTCGCGGCTCAGCGGCCAGAAGCGGGTGCCGCTGCCCCCGGCCAGAACCACGGCATAGAGATGAGGAATCGGGCGGCTCACAGCCCCTTGTCGATAAGGTCGTGCAGGTGGATCATGCCGCGGACGATCGAATCGGCGTCCACCACCGGCAGGACCGCGAGCGGTTTCTCCCGCTCCTCCATGATCTTGAGCGCCTGGAAGGCCTTCTCGTCCACGTTGACCCGCACCGGGTTGGGATTCATGATGTCACGGATGTTCATGGTGAAGATGTTCTTGCCCTCGCCGATCACGCGCCGGATGTCGTAGTCGGTGATCAGGCCGGCCAGCTGGCCCGCGTCGTCCACGATCGACACGGCACCGAGGTGCTTCGCGGTGAGCTCGGTGAACATCTGCGGCACGGAAGCCTTCAGGTTCACCACCGGGTTGCGCGCGCCCGTCCGCATGAGGTCGCGCACGGTCAGGAGCAGGCGCTTGCCGATCTGGCCGCCGGGGTGATAGAGGGCGAACTCCTCCGGCTGGAAATTGCGGAGCTTCATCAGGGCCATGGCCAGCGCGTCGCCGACGACCAGCGCGGCCGTGGTGCTGCAGGTCGGGGCCATGTTCAGCGGGCAGGCCTCCTCCTCGACCGGCGTCAGCAGGACGAGGTCGGACTGGCGGGCGAGCGTGGACTCGGCCATGGCGGTGATCGAGATGAGCCGCACGCCGATCTGCCGGATGGACGGCAGCAGCGCGATGATCTCGTCGCTCTCGCCCGACTTCGTGATCGCGACGATGACGTCGTCCTTGTGCGCGATGCCGATGTCGCCGTGCGCGGCCTCCGCAGGGTGTAGGAACATGGCGGGGGTGCCGGTGGAGACCATGGTCGAGGCGATCTTCTGCGCGACGATGCCGGACTTGCCGATGCCGGTCAGGATCACCTTGCCGGGGCAGGCGTAGAGGAGGAGCACGGCCTTTTCGTAGGCCGGGCCCACGGCCGCGCGCAGCTTCGCCAGCGCCCGCGCCTCCAGCTCCATCACTCTGTTGATTTCAGCGAGGATATCCATTTACACAGCCTGGCCGATGGGCTTTTCGTTTTTGATGGTGACGGTCGGATTCGGATTGGTCGGCGGGATGGGCAAGCCTCGCTCCTTAAGCAACGCGACATGCTCGTCCATGCCGCCACGCGCCCGGGACAGGCAATCCTCGATGGAGCGGCCCGTGCCGGTAAACCCGTCGAGGTCCGGCGAATAGAACCCGAAAAAGGCCGGGTCCGCCGTGGCTTCGATGACGAGCGAGTACTTCAGGTCAATCACGCTCCGCCTCTCCTCGCCCCAAACCGGCAGCCCGCAAGATCGCGTGGCAGGTCCCGGTTGGGACTTCCTTGGCCCCATGATAATCTATGCGAATCAATCGGTCTATACCCGGCTTCGAATAATAGCGAATCGAGCCCTTTTCTTTCACGAGCTTAAACCCGTTCCGCTCCAACAATCTGACCAGTTCGTTGAATTTCACGCATAGACTCCGTCTCCTTTATAGACACCTCAAGACGGAAAAGGTGACAGCGGAACGCGGGTCCTGTCGGCGAACAGCCCAGTGCAGCTGGGCGTTTCGCCGTCGAAGTCCCGGAACCCGGCTGTACGCCCTGCGCTGCATCTAGGCGCCCGTTCGCCGCCACCCGCGCTTGCCGACTATTCAACGGGGATCCTTTTCTGTGGGCTGCTGCCGGTTTGGTTGACACCAGCTTACGCTAATCCGGCGTTCATTTCG
>CAYLLY010000105.1:0-7094 GCA_964384595.1 uncultured Nitrospirales bacterium | reverse complement strand
ATGGCGACCAAGGCCTACATTCTGATCAAGGTCAAGGCGGGCAAAACCAAGGACGTGGTGAAGTCCCTGAAAGCGATCTCCGGGGTCCAACAGGTTCATCCCTGCTTCGGCCAGCCGGACGTCTTCAGCTTCATCGAGGTGAATGACGAGAAGGCCCTGTCCGACGTCGTCATTTCGAAGATCCATACCATCGATGGCGTGGAAGAGACCGACACGCACATCGTTGCAGAAGCCTGATCCTTCACACCCGACGGGAACCATCGTGCGCACCATCAGCCTGATGCGAGGGCCGTTTCAGCTTTGCGATCCGTGTTACGAAATCATCCTGGGGGAGAAACTCGTGGACGCGCGCAACGTCGCGTCCGATCACGATGCCGTGTTCGACCATGTCTGTCCCAACTGCTACGACCGGAACAGACCCCTGATCGACGACATGCTGGGCAGCAGCGAATAGGCCGGACTCAGCTCTAGAAAGGAAACAACGATGGCTTTGAATAAAGACTTCGACCCGATCAGCGAGGTGCCCGGCCTGAAGAAGATAAGCCCCTTTGCCATCGTCGCCGCGGTTCTTTTACTGGTCTGGGTCTTCTCCCCTTTCGTGATCGTCGGAGCCGGCGAGCGCGGCGTCGTGTTCAACCAGCTCCACGGCATCGAGAACAAGATCCTGCCGGAAGGCTTCTCCTTCATCATCCCCGTCATCCAGCGGGTCATCAAGATGGACGTCCGGATCCGCAAATCGGACACCCGGGCCACCGCCGCCTCCAAAGACCTCCAGACGGTGGCGACCGAGATCGTGCTGAACTTCCATCTGTTCCCGGACAAGGTGAACAAGATCTACCAGGAGATCGGCCCGGAATACGAGAAGCGCATCATCGACCCGGCCGTGCAGGAGATCGTCAAGGCCGTCTGCGCCGAGTTCACGGCCGAAGAGCTGGTCACGAAACGCCAGTTCGTCAAGGACGAGATCAAAACTTCCCTGCAGAAACGGCTGACGACCTCTCACATCTCGCTCGACGAGCTGAACATCACGGACTTCCAGTTCTCCAAAATCTTCAACGAGGCGATCGAATCCAAGCAGACGGCCGAGCAGTTGGCCCTGAAGGCCCAACGGGACCTGGAGCGGGTCAAGATCGAAGGGCAGCAGAAAGTCGTGCAGGCCAAGGCGGAAGCCGAATCTCAGCGGATCCAGAAGGAGACGATCAGCCCGATCATCCTGCAACTCCGGGCGATCGAAAAATGGGACGGGAAGTTCCCGCAGGTGCTCGGGGGCAGCGGGGCCATGCCGTTCATCAATATCGACGCCGGGAGCGTGAAGAAATGACGGTGCCCGCCCCCCAACCCAAGTATGACCGAAAGGATGTCGGTTCCTCCGCCGTCCGCATCCCCGTCGCCGGCATGCCCGACCCCCTGGACGTGGCCACGGATCCGTACGCGCCCACCAAGGCCGCGAAGCACGTGTTCATCAGAGGGTTCCAGGCCTGGCCGCAGAAAGGCGGGCCATTCCCCGCCGTGATCCTCCTCCACGAGTGGTGGGGGCTCAACAGCCACTTCCAGGACCTCGCCTTCCGGCTGGCCCAGCACGGCTACGTGGCGCTGGCCGTGGACCAGTACAGCCGCATCGGAGGGGCCGTCACGAGCGACGCCGAGACCGCCGCCCAGCTCATGGGCAAGCTCAATACCGCCGATCTGATGAAGGACCTGGGCGCAGCCTGCGAATACCTGAACTACCAGGAGTACGTGAAGAAGAACCGTTTCGCGGTCCTCGGCTTCTGCATGGGAGGGTCCAATGCGCTCAGTTGCGCCTGCGCGAGGCGCCAACTGCGGGCGGTCGTGGCCTTCTACGGGAAGGTCCCCAAGGACTCGCTGTCGAGCCTGCACTGCCCCGTGCTCTATCATCAAGCGGAGCGCGACGAGTGGATCACGCAGGAAGAAGTGGACTACCTGGCCGGCACCCTGACCGCCAGAAAGGTGATCTGCGAAGTTCACAAGTACCCGGGCACCTCGCATGCCTTCTTCAATGACACCCGTCCGGACGTCTATCACGCGGAGGCGGCGGCGGAAGCCTGGGCGCGGACTCTGGCCTTTCTGGACACATACATCCTGGCCGATCACCTCGGTGTCCGGCCGCTGCCCGACTCTCAACGGGTCAGATAACGCCAACGAAGGAGGCAAGCGATGGAGTGCCCACTCTGCGGGATCGGCCTCTTGCCCGGAAAAGTCTGCCTGAATTGCGGGTATGATCCGAGCCGGCCCGGCGTGCGCCCAACCTCCAAGCCGGCGCTTCCCGACCCTCCGAAGCAGGAATCGACCCCGGACCCGCTGGCCGCCGTCCGGGATATGCTGCCGACCGCAGCGGGAAGAAAAGGCAAGGCCAAGCAGAAGGACAAGGCCGAGGCAGCGGCGGCTCAGCCGCCCGCGCCTCTTGCAGTAGCCGCGCCGCAACCCGCCGCCCCGCCTCCGCCCTTGCCCCAACGGGCCAAGCTCCAACAGGCGTCAATTCCCGTCACGACTCAGTTCGCCTTTGAAGGCCAACACATCGCGGGCTACGCGGGGCTTGTGGCGGCCACGGTGGTGATCCGCATGGGCGAAACGGATGAGCTGCTCCCGGACGGACTGGACATGCAGCGTCTCAGCGGAGGGCCGATCGGGGTGCGGCTACGCAGAGCGATCGATCTGGCGATTGCCGACCTCAAGACCGAGGCCATCGAACGGGGCGGCAACGGCGTCGTCGGGGCGCGCCTTGAAGTGTTGCCGGCACAGGGGCCCCTGGCAATCGTCACCCTGATCGGCACCGCCGTCATTCTGGAGCAATAACACTTCCCCCGAACCGGGGTCCCTATGCCCATCACGCATCGCCTGCGCCGGTATTTCCTGACGGGTCTGGTCGTCATCGTCCCCCTCTGGGGGACCTTCCTCATTCTCACCACGCTGTTCACCGCCCTGGACGGCGCGCTCGGCGATCTGCTGGGGCCGGGCGTCAGTTCCTCGATCCCGGGGCTGGGCGCCCTGGCGTTGCTCCTGGTGATCCTCGCCACCGGCGCCCTGGCGTCAAATTTGTTCGGCGCGCGCCTGTGGAAGGCATCCGAGACAGCGGTCTTGCGCATTCCGCTGGTCCGAAGCATTTATACGACCTTCAAGTCCGTGACCGACATCTTCGCTTTCATGGATCGCCGGCGCGAGAACCGGATCGTCCTCCTGCCGTTCCCGCGGCATGGGCTCTATGCGATCGGGCTGCTGATGGGCGAGGCCCCCGAGGCGCTCCAGCTTGCGCCCAAGGGCCGGCTGAGCCTGATCTTCGTCCCGACCGCGCCCCATCCGTTCACAGGATACCTGGCGCTGGTTCTCACCCACGAGCTGATCCCGCTGTCCATGGGCTTTCACGACGCCATGAAGATGGAATTCTCCGCGGGCCTGTACATCCCGCAGCCAGCGCAGGTCAGGGGAACGTCCGCCAGTTGAGGAAATTGCGCTCGCGGTAGAGCCGGCCGAGATCGACGGGCGCCTCGACGCCGAACTGCTTGAGGCCGTCGGCGACGGCCCGCAGCGGCAGGCCCACGACGGCGAGATAATCCCCGTTCAGCCCTTCGATCAGGCTCCGTCCCAGCCCCTGGACCGAGTACGCGCCGGCCTTGTCGAGACAATCGCCGGTCGCCAGGTAGGCATCCAATTCCGCATCGGTGAACTCCCGCATGCGCACCTGCGCCGTCTCGACAGCCTCGAACGTGTGCGCGCCCTTCACCAGCGCCACGGCAGTGACCACTTCGTGGATGCGTCCCCTCAAAAGCCGAAGGATGTCTCGCGCGCCGTCCAGGTCCTCCGGCTTGCCGATCTTGCCCCCATCGAGGCTGATCAGGGTATCACTGCCGATGAGGATCGCCTGGGGAAACCGAGCGGCCAACGAAGCCGCCTTGCGCCTGGATTGAAAGCATGCTTCTTCGGCAGGCGAGCGACCTTCGGCAACCACTTCCGCGCCGTCGGGGGACACCATCAGAAAAGGCAGGTGGAGCAGCGAGAGAATCCGGTAGCGCCGGGGAGACGTCGAGGCCAGAACGAGGGTCAAGCCGGGAGCCCGGCGAGGATTTGCTCCACATCGCGCGAGCTGGTGGCGCGGAACATCTGCGAGCGGACCTCGGCCGCCTTGAAGAAACCAGTGCAATACCACCCCAGGTGCTTACGCATGGCGGCGAACCGGGAGGCCCCGCCGAGGGATTCGAAATAGCGGGCATGCTCAAGCGCGACACGGAACCGCTCCTGGAGGGGAACTGTCTCCATTTCGGGCACCCGTTGCTCCTTCCAATGCAACGGGTGGTGGGACTGTCCCCCTTCTTCACCATCCCCTTCTTCTTCGTTCACCTGCGCCTTGGCCCAGGCCTTGGCGCGAAAGATCCAGGGATTGCCCAGCGCGCCTCGTCCGATGAGCACACCATGGACATGGGTGTCCCTGACCTTCTGGACCAGATCCGCCATCGACTCCACGTCCCCGTTCCCGAGCGCCAGGGTCGAGGTCTCGCGAATGAGCGTGGCCGCCCTGCCGATAGCTGCCCAATCGGCCTGGCCCCGGTACATCTGGGCCAGTGTCCGGCCATGGATGGAGATCGCCGCAGGCCGCTCCTCCAGCAGGACCGACACCCAGTCTTCGATCACCACCGCGTCGTAGCCGAGACGCGTCTTGACGGAGACGGGGATCGGCCGGCGGGGCTCCGCGCAATCGCCCGGCCGCCCGGACGCGAGCGCTTGCACCCTCTCGACTACCCGCGGCCGCAGACCAATGGCGTCAAGACGATGCCCGGAGGCCCAATCCCGCACTCCGGCCTGAACCGCGCGGATGATCTCCCTCGCCAGCGGCGGATTCCGGATCAGCGCCGCCCCGCAGCCGCGCGCCGAGACGTTCTTGGAGGGGCAGCCCATGTTGATGTCTATGCCGTCGAAACCCAGCTCGCACACCACCTGCGCCACTTGATAAAATTTGTCGGAATCGGCGCCGTAGATCTGGGCCACGATCGGCCGCTCGATCTCGTGGTAGTCAAGCTGGCTCCAGGCCGCGTCTCCCCCGTGACAAACTTCGTCCACATTGATGAACTCGGTGATCTGGACGTCCGGCTTGCCGTGGCTGGCCACGATGAACCGGAACGCCGGGTCGGTCACCCCGTCCATCGGCGAGAGGCCGATGACCGGCTGCGCGATGCCGTGCCAGAAACTCATGGGCGCATGGTAGCACAGGCGGGTCAGTGAATAGAATATGACCCTGGCAGGCGGACGAATTGACTGGATCAGGCCTGCCGACTAGGATGTACGACCAACGCGGGAACCCACCATGTTGTTCATCGGAAATCTCCTCCTTCTGCTGGCTCGAAGTTGCAAGATGGCAAGTAGGAACTTCGATCGCCTGGCAAGCTTTCTCGACGGGTTCTTACCGGTCATTTTCTCCCCCGGTCAACTCTCCGCACGAGTGAAGACTCACTATCACTCCACCTATGCCGAGATCGCCCGCAGAGCCACCCTGGACTGGAAAAAGGACTGTCGCCTGGAGCCCATTGAAACCGAGATTTTTGATCGTCACCACATACACTTCGGCAAGATGTTGGTCCTGGGCTCCGGCTGGGGTCGGGAGGCCATCGCGGTCGCGCAGAGGGGCGTCGCGGTTGTGGGGATGGATACAGACTTTACGGCCGTGCGCACAGCCCGGGAATTGGCCAGGGCTGCCGGGGTTTCAGCTTGCTTTCATCAGGCCAACTTTCTTGAACTCCCCTATGCCGGTTCGAGTTTCGACTTCGTACTCATGTCACACAACATGTACAGCGCCATCTCAGGCATATCGCAACGACAGGCCTGGCTGGCAGACCTTGGCAGGCTTCTCAAGCCCAATGGGCTGGTGATTCTCGGTTTTCTACCCGAGCGGCTTCCGGTTTCCCGTCTCCGGCGCCTTTCCACCTGTCTGAATGCGATGCTGGTCAAGCTTCCGGGAACCAACGCCGCCTATCAACCCGGCGACGATTGTATGGGCGGACACTTCATCCACTGGTTTAAGGATGTGGGTGAAATCCGGAAGGAACTTGAGGGGGCAGGTGTGACCATTCTGGAAATCAACTGGGAGGGGATGGCCGTTGTGACTCACTCCCGCGCATCCGCCTCATGTCCCATTTCTTGACATGAACTGGGCGGCACGATACGCTTCAACCATGAAAGACGCCATCTCCCTGACATCCTGCCTCCGAATTCCCGAGGGGATCCTTTCCCATAACCTCCAGGGAGAAGAGGTGATCCTCAATCTCAACAGCGGCGTCTATTTCGGCCTCGACCCGATAGGAACCAGGATCTGGCATCTGATTCACGAGCACCAGTCTCTCCGGAAGGTTCTGGGCGCGCTGCTGGAAGAGTACGACGTGACCGAAGTTCCCTGCACGCAGGATTTGCTCGATCTCGCTGCCCAGATGCGGAAGAAAGGGCTGGTTGAAATCGGCGATGGAACGGCTCCATAAATTCTTCCGGCTTCCACCGCGGGAGCGCATCGTCCTTGCGCAAGCGTGGGCGCTGCTGCTCCTGATGGAACCGGCCCTGCGCCTCCTGCCGTTTCAGCAACTGCGCGCGCTCTGTGACCACGCAGGCCGGAAGAGACCGGGAAGATCTTCGGAGCCGGTTCCTTCCGTCTCCCGCCTGGCCTGGCTGGTGGAGGTTGCGGGTCGTTTGACCCCTGCCACCGCCACATGTCTCAAAAAGGCTCTCGTCCTCTCCTGGCTCCTCGGGAGACATGGCATTGCCTCCACCCTGCAAATCGGGGTGGCGCGCCATGGCGACGCCCTCGCCGCCCACGCATGGATCGAACAGCAGGGACAGGTGATCTTCGGCCTTCCGGAATGCGAGGGGTACCGGCCCCTCGTTCCCATCCGATAACGCGGGAGGCAAGCGCTGAGCGGCATCGTCGGAATGTGGCATCTGGATGGGCGGCCTGTCGAGAACGGCACGCTCGCCGGGCTCAACAGGACGCTGGCTCACCGAGGGCCCGACGCCGAAGGACTCTGGGTCCAGGGGTCCGTGGGACTGGCGTCCCGGCTCTTCCGCGTCACCCCGGAATCGTCCACGGAAATCCAGCCGCT
>CAYLLY010000104.1:0-7191 GCA_964384595.1 uncultured Nitrospirales bacterium | reverse complement strand
AGCCGATGGCAACAGATTTACAGTCTGCCCCCTTTGTCCACTCGGGTACCTGCCCCAATACGGCGCAATTCCTGATCGGCATCTCCGGCACTTACTAAGTTAAATAACGTAAACCAATCAGCCTGACCTAGCTACTCAAACGCCTAGCGCATCGAAGGAAAGGAAGGGACGAAACATCCCCTCCGTCGTGAAAAGACGGCACCCTTCCCCTCAATTTGACACGGATCAGGTGAAGTCAAAATCTATGAAACAGCGTATTATAGAAACCGCAAACGGTTCTGTCAAGCCCAATCGAACAATTTAAACAAAAGTTTCGGGGACTTAGGCGGGAGTGGCCACGGCGGAGGTCAGCGCGGGGCGGACGGCTCTTGATCCGCCATTAACCGGCGCTTGAGATAGAAGAACAACCCGATCGCAAGCAGGAGGCCAAGAAGGACCCAGCCGGAGCGCCCGACGATTTTGATCAGGAGGGGGAGATTGACCGCAAAAGCGTACGCCATCAAGGAGATGGCTGTGACCCAGGTAATGGCGCCGAGACAGTTGAACAAGAGAAATCTCGGCCACGGCATCTGGGTCGTTCCGGCTACCAGTGCACCGATTACCCGGACCCCCGTGATCCAGCGCTGGATAAAAATCGCCTTATCACCGTGTTTTTCAAAGAAATGCTCGACAAATGCGAGCCGTTTCTTGGTAATAAGCAGATACCTCCCATATTGCTGGACGAACGGTCGTCCCAACCGACGACCGACATAAAAGCTGATGTTGTCCCCGAGGATGCACCCGACCGTCGCTAGGAGAATCACATAACCTAGATTGAGATGGCCATGGTGGGAATAGAAGGACGCGATGATCAGGATGGTCTCGCCGGGGACGGGCAAGGAGGCGTTTTCAGCCATGACCCCAAGGAACAACACCAAGTACCCGTAATCATCGACATAGGGCCGGAAGAGCTCGATCCACTCGAGAAGATGTTCATGCATACGCAGCGCGCGCGACCGTACCACGGCATTGCAGGCCAGTCAAGGCGCGCACCTTGACAGGCAAGGACTCTGAAAGTAGCATGACGATACGTTATGCACGTCCCGTCTTCTACGCACGCCAGTGGCATTTCTTGATGCGCAACCTCGTCGCGATTGCCGTCGTTTTCGCATTTCACTCCACCCTCCCCGCCGGAGCGCAAACCGCCCTGACGATCCTGCACACCAGCGAGCACCACGGAACCATCCAACCGATCGACCAAGGGGCCTTCACCGGCCAAGGGGGTGTTGAAAGACGCGCGTCGCTGGTCAAGCAGATCCGCAAGGAGGTCGAGCATCTCCTGGTGGTAGACAGCGGAGACCTGCTGATGGGAACCACCCTGTCCTCGGTCTATCGGGGAGAAGCCGACATCGCAGCCATGAACCTGATGGGCTATGATGCCGTCGCCGTCGGCAATCACGACTTCGATTTCGGCACGCAGCACCTCAAAGGTCTCCACAAAGCGGCCACCTTTCCTTTTCTCTGCAGCAATGTGCGCCCTCAAGAGCCGGACACATGCACGCGCTACATCATCAAGACGCTGGGCGCCCTGCGCATCGGACTGATCGCGCTCATCGGCCGGAATAACTACCCCGACACCTTCAATCGCGCGGTCGTCCGCGAGGTGGAGTTTCAAGATCCCATTGCGGCGGCAAAGAAAGCAGTCGCAGAGTTGCGGGACCATGTCGATCTGCTGGTGGCAATCACGCATCAAGACACGGAAGAAGACCTCGCCCTTGCGAAAGGAGTTCCCGCCCTGGATGTCATCATTGGTGGGCACACAGAGGGCTTTGACGGGTTGGTACCCCCGGGCACGACCGCCCCCGCTCAAGGGAGAGTCGAGCTTGCGGGCGTCGGCCCGGTTTTCGTCAAAACCCATCGCCAAGGACGAACGCTCGGCCGCTTAGACCTCGTCCTCCACGATAAGACTGTCATGGTCGCCGAAGCCCGCAACCTTCCCGTGACGCCCACCGTGCCTCCTGACCCAGAGGTCGCCAAGCTCGTCCAGGAATACGTCCAAAGACTGGGCCGGCAAACCACTCCGCGCCTCGACGAGGCAACGCAGACAGACAAGCCGACACCAAACGCACGCTGAGGAGGAAGTCCTTCGGGAGCTCAGAAGAGCTTGATCTGTTGCGGATGCGGCCGGCGGAAGGTCGAGGGCATCGGCGGCTCCGGCTCTTCCGGGAACCCCGCCTTGCGCCGGGCCGTAAAGAACAACTGCTCCAGCATTTCGCCGTATGTTCCCTGCCCCTGGTGCCGCTCGAAGAACCTGGAATTGCTCAGCATTCCGCCGCGCACTTCCTGCAGGCGGTGGGTGATCTTCTTGATGCGATCCGGGTACGCCTTCGCCATTCGCTCAAGAAACACGGGCTCCACATTGCCGGGTAGCCGCAGGAGACTGTAAAAGGCGTCACGGGCTCCGGCCTCGCGGGCCTGCTGGAGAATCTCGAACATATGGTCGTCATTCAGTCCCGGGATGACAGGCGCAATGGACACACCGACGGGAATGCCTGCCTCGGCGATGGCCTTCAACGCCCCCAGTCGTTTGGTGATGGAAGGGGCCTGCGGCTCCACCCTCCGCGCCATGGCGTCGTCGGCAAATGGAATGCTGAAATAGACACGGACGGCGGCCTCTTCGTGCAGACGGCGAAGGACATCCACATCTCGTAAGATCAACGCGCCTTTGGTAATAACGCCGACAGGATTGTGGAATTCGGCGCAGACCTCGAGGCACGCGCGCGTCAACCCAAAGGTCGCTTCGACCGGCTGATAACAATCCGTGACGCCTGAGAAGACCACCACCTCGCCCAGCCAGGAAGGCTTGAGAAACGCTTCGCGCAGTAAGGCCGCCGCCTGTCGCTTGACGACCAGTTTCGATTCAAAGTCGGTCCCGGCCCCGAATCCGAGATATTCGTGGGAGGGGCGCGCATAGCAATAGGCGCAGGCATGAAAGCACCCGCGGTATGGGTTGACGCTCCACCGGAAGGCAAGATCGGGGCTTTCATTGTGGCTCAGGATCGAGCGGGTGTCGTCTTCATAGATCTGGACCTTGACCGTGGGCGGAGGCTCCAGATACTCCCGAAACCGGGACTCAAAGGGATTGGGAGGATTGTTGACCAGCTTCATTGGGCCGTCATTGTATCAGAATCCGGCTCCCTTTTCCCTTGCCAGACACGCCATTTCCTCGTAAGCTTCGCCCTCATGTCTTCTGAATTCGATAGGCCGGTCGTCCTCGAGACCCGGCTGGAAGGGTTGCAGTTAAAGGGCAAGGGAAAGGTCCGGGACATCTACGATCTGGGCGACTCCCTGCTGATCGTCGCGACCGATCGCATTTCCGCATTCGACGTGGTGCTGCCGAACGGCATTCCTGGAAAGGGCGCGGTCCTGACGCAGCTGTCCGCCTTCTGGTTTCACTGGTTATCGGAATATGAAGACATTCTCCGGAACCATTTCATCACGGCCGATGTGGCGGACTTTCCCCAAAGCTGTCACCGGCACCGCGCCGTCCTGGAAGGCCGCAGCATGCTCGTCCGGAAAGCCGCTCCCCTTCCCGTGGAATGCATCGTTCGGGGATATCTTTCCGGTTCCGGATGGGCGGACTACCAGCGGAGCGGCGAGATCTGCGGGCAGGCCCTGCCGAAGGGGCTCGTCGAATCGCAGAAGCTGCCGGCGCCGCTGTTTACTCCTTCCACAAAGGCTGAGGGGGGCGCGCACGACATGAACATTCCCTTCACCCAAATGGAATCGCTCATCGGCCCGGACGTCGCCAAGCTTGTCCGGGAAGTCAGCCTCAAGGTGTATCAGCGCGCGTCCGAATACGCGGAATCCAAGGGAATCATCATCGCCGACACGAAGCTGGAATTCGGGCTTGATCCATCATCCGGCCAGCCCATGCTCATCGACGAAGTACTGACCCCCGACTCCTCCCGCTTCTGGCCGCGCTCCGAATACGCCCCGGGTCGTGGGCAGCCGAGCTTCGACAAGCAATTCGTCAGAGATTATCTGACCTCCATCAAGTGGAACAAGCAGCCTCCGGCGCCCACCTTGCCCGATCATGTCGTCCGGCAGACCGGCGAGCGCTACCAGGAGGCGTTCAGGCTGCTCACCGATGCGCGGGGTTGAAGCAGCCGGCGTCGGCTATACCGACGTCACGTTACCACTGGCCTAAGGAGCCGTATGTCCAACTTGACGCTCGCGCTGCTGATTTTCGGGGTCGCCTACCTGGCGATCGTCACCGAACGCATTCACAAGACGATCGTGTCCCTGGCCGGGGCAACTCTCATGATCAGCCTCGGCGTGCTGACGCAGGAGGAGGCGTTCCATTCGCACGAATTCGGCGTGGACTACAACGTCATTTTCCTCCTCATCGGCATGATGGTCATCATCAACATCACGCGTAAGACCGGATTGTTCGAGATGTTGGCCATCTGGGCGGCGAAGCGTGCCAAAGCCCGTCCCTTTCGCATGATTGTGCTCTTGTCACTGATCACGGCCGGCCTCTCGGCCATGCTCGACAATGTGACGACTGTGCTCCTCATGGCGCCGGTTACGCTGGAGATCACGAAGCGACTGGATCTCAATCCTATTCCCTTCCTGGTCTCCGAAGCCGTGGCCTCAAACATCGGCGGCACCGCCACCCTGGTCGGCGACCCGCCGAACATCATGATCGCCAGCAAAGCGCACCTCGGCTATATGGACTTTTTGGTGATGTTGGGGCCGGTCGTCCTGGTGATCCTGGCCCTGTTCGTGGCGGGCATCTGGCTGGCGTTCGGCCGGTCCATGACCGTGTCCCCGCACCTGCAGCAGGCGGTTCTCAAGATGAAGCCGGGCGATGCGGTCCGCGACCCGAAATTATTGAAGTGGTGTCTCGGGCTCTTGGCCCTGACAACGGCAGGGTTCTGCTTCCATGGCTTGCTTCACCTGGAACCCGCCACGGTCGCCTTGCTTGGCGCGAGCGCCTTCATGCTCACGGGACACGGGCAGGAACAGAAGACCACGGGCGAAGAAGAACTGGATTACCTGACCGAGGTGGAGTGGAAAACGATTTTCTTCTTCATCGGCCTGTTCATCCTGGTTGGAGGATTGGTCAAGGTCGGGGCGATCCGCTTCCTCGCGGATGAACTCGTGCACCTGACGCATGGCAATGTGGCTGGAACCACCTTCGCAGTGCTTTGGGGTTCCGCCTTTCTCTCGGCCATCGTAGACAACATTCCCTATGTCGCCGCCATGAACCCCCTGATCGTAGACCTTGCCCGATCACTCCATCCCGAGATCGCGGACTACACAGCGCTGGTCCACCAGCCTGACATCATTCCCTTGTGGTGGGCACTGGCTCTAGGGGCCTGCCTCGGGGGAAACGGCTCCCTCATCGGTGCGACGGCCAACGTCGTGGTTGTGGATATCGCCCGTCGAGCCGGCCACCAGATCAGCTTCTGGATGTTTATGAAGTTCGGCTTGCCGGTCATGATCGGCTCGATCATCGTCAGCACGCTGTACCTCTGGATACGGTTCTTTATTTAGGCACGGAACGGCTAATGGCAGAACTGAGCGTACAGGCCGTTTTGGGCCTCATCGGGATGATCATCCTGGTGGGTCTGGCCGGTGAATGGGTTTTTAAGAAGACCGGCGTCCCCAGCGTTTTGATTCTGATCGGGCTCGGAATTGTGCTCGGGCCAGGGTTCAAGCTCATCGACCCCCATGCGATCACCACCACCGCCCCCTACTTTGGGACTCTTGCCCTCCTGATCATCTTGTTCGACGGCGGGCTGAACCTGAAGATTGCGAAGGTGCTCCGGGAAACCCCATTCGCCTTGCTGTTCACAACCATTGTTTTTACCGCCACGGCGGTGACTTCAGCCCTGATCTACCGAACTCTCTTCGGTGGATCGTGGACGGTGGCCTTCCTCCTGGGCGTTATCTTGGGTGGCACGACCGGCGCCATCGTGATCCCGGTGGTGACGCAATTAAAGGGCCTCTCCGAAGACACGAAGGTCATACTGAGTCTGGAGTCGGCCTTTACCGACGTCTTCGTCGTGGTTGCCGCCCTGGCGTCGATCGGTATCCTCAAAAACCCTTCTGCGGGCATAAGCAACATGCTGCCTATGGTGTTTCACTCATTCCTGGACGCCGTTCTACTGGCCGGCCTGGCAGGCATTCTATGGGCTCGCTTCATGGGCATGCTGCAAGGACAGCCACTTTCGTACATGCTGACCCTTGCGGCCATTTTGGTCCTTTACAACATTGCCGAGATCGTGGGAGGCAACGGCGCCATTGCCATCCTGTTCTTCGGCCTGGTGCTGGGCAACATGGAGGAGATCGTCGCCAAGGCCCATCGGCACGTCAAACGCGTGATCGGCGTGAACCTGGAGGTGGCCTCCTACGCCATTGACGTGTTCCTCAAGCGATTGAACGAAGAGATTTCCTTCCTCGTGCGCACGTTCTTCTACGTGCTGCTCGGTCTGATCTTTGATCTCAGCGCGTTGTCGCCGCTGGTGGCGGCCGGCGGCATCCTTCTCTTCGCCGCCGCGTTGGGGAGCCGGTGGGGGGTGACCAGGCTGCTGGCTTTCCTCAAGCCGAGCTGGAACGCCCAGGAGCGGCGGGTCATTGTTGCGATGATCCCCAGAGGCCTCGCGGCTGCTGTCATGGCGTTCGTGCCTGCGAGCCGAGGTATCGAGGGAACGGACTTCTTCCCGCTCTTCGCGCTCATGGTGATCGGGCTCTCCGTGCTCTACATGACCGCAGCCCTCTACTGCGAACGACGACGGGTTCCGGAACGAGGCCAGGCTGTCGGCGGCGCCGAAGCCGCTTCGGCGCCGCCGGATCACCTTTCGAGCAGTCCGAAACTCGTTGTGTTCACCGACCTTGACGGCACGCTGCTTGATGCGGAAACCTATCGCTACGACCCGGCCCGTCCGGCGCTGGATCGGCTCAGGGAGTCCGCCGTCCCGCTCATCATCTGCACGAGTAAGACCCGAGAGGAGGTCGAGCCGCTCCGCAAGGAGCTGGACAACCGCGATCCGTTCATCGTGGAAAACGGGGGCGCGCTGTACGTCCCGCAGGGTTATTTCAAAGCGCCTCCGCCGGGCGCGATCGAGCGCGGCGACTGCCACGTGATTGAGTTCGGCGTCCCATACAGCCGCTTGCGCGAAGCCCTGCGCCGGATCGAAGAAC
>CAYLLY010000103.1:0-7228 GCA_964384595.1 uncultured Nitrospirales bacterium | reverse complement strand
TTAGTCGGTACAGCTAAAGAGCGTGCGCCTATGAGCTTTCCTTCTTGATCTGCTCTGCCAGGTAGTTTTCGAGGCCGACCTGCTTGATCGTCTCGATCTGAGTCTCGATCCAGTCAATATGGGCATCGACGTCCTTGACCATGTCCTCCAGCATGTGCCGGGTCGTGTAATCGCCGACCTTGGCGCAGTGGGCGACGCCGTCCGTCAGAATCTTGAGCATCTCCTGTTCCGCCTTGAGATCCGCTTTGAACTGCTCCGGCACTGTCTCGCCCACCTGCACGGTCCCGAGCCGCTGCATATTGGGGACGCCCTCAAGATAGAGGATATGCTCAATCAACTCATCGGCGTCCTTCATTTCATCGAAGCTTCGTTCCCGGACCTTATGGTTAAGTCGCTCATACCCCCAGTTCTCGCACATCTTCGCGTGGACGAAATACTGGTTGATGGCTGTGAGGTCCGCGGTCAGAACTTTGTTCAGCAGGTCAATGACACCTTCTTTCGCCTTCATGATATTCTCCCCGCGCAGTTCCATTCGCCGGCGGCCAACGCCACGAGTTCCTCGATGTTCCTCGCGCAACGCCCGCAGCAATCCTCCTGGTCCATGCCCAACGCCGCGGTCAGCGACTCCGGGCATAGCACACCGGCCCGTCCCAGATCCCGAACGTCCGACTCCCTGATCCCTTTGCAAAGGCAGATGTACACGGTGGCAACTCCTTGTTGGCCGTTGGGGCTCGCGGCCCGCAGAAATCGCTAATTCAGAAAACGATTGTGATAACCGTTCTCAATATTGAACCATTGTATGCGGCCCCGCTCCGCCTGTCAAGCGGAAATTTCTGCTATACTGCGCCCGTTCGGCAGCCACTTGGAGTATCGCGCGCGTGAACTGCAGCTCTTTGATTTGCATGCTCCTCTGTCTGCTCGGACTGGTTCTGAATGCCGAAACGGCCGAAGGCAACCACCTCAAAGTGCGTACCCCATACGCCCTGGACAAAGGCGAACTGGAGGTGGGCTACTGGCTCGAGGCCTTCATCAATACGCCAATCGCCACGTCCGCCGGCCCCTTTCCCCGGCAGCACCTGCTTCGCCACACCGCCGAGTTCGCTTACGGCATCACGGACCGCTGGTGGGTCGAAGCCTACGCGGACTTCGAGAACCCCACGCGGGCGGGAATGGGACAACTGACCCTGGTCCGCCAGCGGTACGAAACCGTGTATCGGTTCCTGGATCGCCAAGGGTTCTGGCCGGCGGCGGCGCTGTACCTCGAATACAAGATCCCCCAGCGGCGTTTCGAGCACAACGACGAGGTCGAATGGAAGCTCCTGCTGGAGAGCCGCGTGCAGGACTTTATGGTCCGTCTGAACCCGGTCTGGGAGCGGGAGTTCAACGACGCCTCGCGGGTCAAGTTCGGGTATGAGAACGGCTGGTACTGGTTCGCCAAGCCCTCCATGCGATTGGGCGTGGAGGGCTTCGGCAACTTCGGCCCGCTCGGCAGCTTTCCGACGCCAAATTTCCAGCGGCACTCCTGGGGGCCTGCCGCCAAGTTCAAATTCGGCCGGATCGGATGGGATACAGGCCTGCAGTTCGGCTGGACCGACGCGAGCGATTACGTCGCCTTCAAGAGCATCCTGGATTTCGAGTTGTAGTGCATGATTCGCACCCACCCACCCCAGGCGCGCCAAGACGCGCCCCTTCCCGTGCATCTCGTCCGCCTGAAGCCCGGGGAGCAGGACCGGCTGCTGGCCGGGCATCCCTGGATTTTCCGGAACGAAGTCGCGGCCTGGCCTTCGAACGCGGAACCGGGCGATCTGGTCGATGTCCTGGACAGCCGTGGTCGCTTCCTCGGGCGCGGCTACCTCAACCCGCGCTCCCATATCGCCATCCGTCTCTTCGGGCGCGACCGCTTGCCCATCGACGGGGACTTTTTCGTCAACCGCATCCGCCGGGCCCATGCCTGGCGGGAAAAGCTGCTGGGGGCAAGGTCTGCGTATCGCGTGGTTCATGCAGAAGCGGATGGGCTGCCGGGGTTGATCGTGGATCGCTACGGCGACGCGCTGGTCATTCAGATGTTGACCGCCGGGATGGACCGCCGCCGGGACCTCATCCTCACGGCCATCGCGGAGGTCCTTCAGCCGAGGGCCGTCGTGGCCCGCAATGATTCTCCGATGCGCGAACGCGAAGGCCTAGCTCGGGAGCGGGGTGTCCTGTGCGGGGAATTGCCGCCTGACCTCGTCGTGCAGGTGAACGGCCTGGACGTGGCGGTGGATCTTCTGGAAGGCCAGAAAACCGGCCTGTTCCTGGACCAGAGCGATAACTATCGCCTGCTCGAACGGCTGGCGGGCGGGGCGGACGTGCTGGATTGCTTCTGCTACACGGGCCTCTGGGGTCTCCACGCCGCCCGGTACGGGGCGTCCCGCGTGACGGGCCTCGACCAATCGGCCCAGGCCATTGAGCAGGCGAAGATTCTGGCCGAACGGAACGGCCTGGCCGAGCGCTGCGTCTACCGGGTCGGCAACGTTTTCGACGAGCTCAAGGAGCGGGACCGCCGCCGCGAGTCCTTCGACCTGATCATCCTCGATCCTCCCGCCTTCGTCAAAACGCGGACCCGCTTGCCGGAAGCCATCGCGGGATATAAGGAAATCAACCTGCGGGCGATGCGACTCCTCCGCCCTGGAGGCTATCTGATCACCTGCTCATGCTCGCACCACCTGACCGCCGACCGGTTCCGGCGGCTCCTCCAGGACGCCGCAGGAGATGTCCGCCGCACCGTCAGGCTCGTCGCGCAGGGCGCCCAGGGACGCGACCATCCGGTGCTCCTCGGGATGCCGGAGAGCGAGTACCTCAAGTGCTTCGTTTTGCAGGTTTTGTAGCCGGCGGTCGGTTGACTGCCCCAGGCCGGTATGCTAACGTCAGTTTCTTTCTGCGGTGACGGATGGGCGATTAGCTCAGGGGGAGAGCGCTTGCTTCACACGCAAGAGGCCACTGGTTCAAAACCAGTATCGCCCACCACGCCTCGCTTGCGGGACCGGGACTTCGATCAAACGTCCCGGATATTCGATGCCGCTTGCCTGGCCCCAGATTTTTTTCCTGGACACTGAGGGTGCCTTTTGCTACACTCCTTGCCAGTAGTACCAGTTTGATGGAAGGGAGGCTGGACATGTTATTCATGCGAAGCTTGACGGCGATCCTGCTGGTGGCGGCATTAGGCCTCTCCGGCTGCGCCAACGCCCCGGGAATGTCCACGGACGTGTATCCCACACCCAGACCGCAGGACCTGTCCGTTGGGCTTGATGAAGGCCTCTATTGGCGCGATTGGGACGGCGGGTACCCCCTGCGATGGTTCGCGTTCCTGCTGAATCCCCTGGGCATCGCCGGTGATCTCATCGTCAACCAGCCGCTGTACCTCTTGTTTGCTCAGGAACCGGAGTTCTGGGGCTACACCAATCAGGACAATCTTTTCCGGCAACGCTTCCCCAAGTACCAGTACAGCTACGACACGTTCTACTATCAGTACCAGCAGTACCAGGAAGCGAAAAAGGCCCGGGAAGCGCAATCGCCTCCGGCTCCATAAGCCGCCTGTTGTAGTCCGCTGGTTTTCGGCGCCTCCAAGTCACTCTGCTCCCGCTTGATTGCGGGGGGGGTTCTCTGCCTGCTGACAGCATGCGGCGGCGGCGTGCCGGAGTCCCCTGCTCAAGCGCCCCTTGGTCCCCGCATCACGCCGGTTTTGGCCTGGAACCTGTGCGACCGCCGGGAAACCGTCCTGCTGAACGAAGCGGGACGCCGGACCGAGCGCGCTCTATGGGGGCTCGGAGAAGAAATCACTGTCTACCGCCCGACGGCCGGCCGCGAGAGCGAATATCACCTGTTTTTCGACGACCGGGGCCTCCTGGTCGGCTATATCGGCATCCTCTATGAAGGGCTCGACCTCGCCGGCCAGCCCGACTACGCGGCCTGGGTGGCCAAGCAGATCCCCACGGAATTCCTCCTGCCGTCCCGCGTCTCAGGGAAAATCCCCGGCCTTCGCTCCGGACGCCTCTACGGCGACCAGGGCGAGCGCATCAGCGCACGGGCCATCGTGATCCCGCAGAAAGATCGCCAGTTCCTCTTCGTCGATTCGAACGTGCTGACCTCCTACGCCCCTTTGCTCTCCCCATACAGACCGGAATATTTACGCCGCCTCCTCGCGCCGGCTGAGTCCGCGCCCCGACCCGCCTTGGGGCCGGCCGACAGCGAGAGCCGGGACTTCATCGGCCGCCAGCACTTCTCGAAAGGAGAGGTCGCCCACTTCGGCCTGTGCGGCGAGAAAGTGGTCGACGTCGCCATTGCAGCCTATCAGCGCGCGATCGAGATCGGCCTGAGCGAGCCGCTCTATCAAGCCGAGGCCCATCACCGCCTGGGCCTGGCCTACCGTGACAAGGGCCTCCTGCCGCAGGCGGCGGCCGCCATCGAAACGTCCCTGAAGATCCGGCCGGCGATCCCGGAGGTGGTCAACCACCTGGGGAAAGTGTATGCGCTCATGGGTGACAAGCAGCGGGCGGCGGAAGCCTTCCAGACGGCCATCGGCCTCAAGCCGAACTACGCGAACGCGCATTTCAACCTGGCGGAAATCCTCGAGGACACCCAGCCGCGCCGGGCCCTCACGGCTTATGAGAATTATCTCGCCTACCAGGAGCAGACGCCGGGCGAGGAAGAGCGGATCGAGAAGGCGAAGAAGCGGGTGGACGCCCTGCGGAAAGCAGGAAAATGAAGGTCAGATTTCCCGGCGGCCGTCCAACGATTTGATCAAGGTCACCTCGTCGGCATACTCGAGGTCCATTCCCACCGGCACCCCGCAGGCGATCCGGCTGATGCGAATTCCCAAGGGCTTGATCAGCCGCGACAGGTAAATGGCCGTGGCCTCCCCCTCGATGGTCGGCGAGGTGGCCACGATCACTTCCTCGACCTTGCTCTGCGCGAGCCGCTCCACGAGGTCCTGGGCCTTGATGTCGGCCGGCCCCACGCCGTCCAAGGGAGAGAGCGCCCCGGCCAGCACATGATAGAGCCCCTTATAGCCGCCCGTCCGCTCGAGCGCATACAGCGTGGTCACGTCCTCGACAACCACCACGCGGGTCGCATCCCGCGCGTCGTCCCGGCAGATGTCGCAGAGCTCGCCCTCGGCGATGTTGCGGCACCGGCGGCAGAGCCCCAACCGCTCCTTGACCGCGCGGATCGTCCGGACGAGGCGATCGGCATCCTCGCGCGGCTGCTTGAGGATGTGGAACGCCAGCCGCTGGGCGGTTTTCCGGCCGATCCCGGGCAGGCCGGCCAGCTCCCGCACCAGTTCATCCAGAATGCCGTTCCGATCCATCGTCAGAAGAGCCCCGGGATCTGGAGCCCTCCCGTGACCCCCTTCATTTCCTCCGCCACCATTTCGCGCGCCTTCCGGAGGGCCTCATTCGTGGCGGCGACCACGAGGTCCTGGAGCATATCGACGTCATTGGCCTTGAGGACTTCCGGATCGATCTTCACCGACACGATCTCCAGGCCGCCGTTCGCGACGACGCTCACCATGCCCCCGCCCGACGACGCCTGCACGGTCTTTGTCGCGACCTCCGCCTGAACCTTGGCCAGACGCTCCTGCATGGCCTGGGCCTGCTTCATGATGTTGCCGAGATTCCCCATCCCTCCGAACATTCCCTTGTCGGCCATCTCAGTCTCCCTTGCTCCCCCGCTCCGCGCGGGCCTGGTTCCGCCGCACGTCCTTGACCTCGCCGCCGAAGACCGACAGGACCTCCTTTACGAGCGGATTGGCCAGCACCTCGTCGCGCAGGTGGCGCTCCGTCTTCGCTTCGCGCTCGCGCCGGAGATCCGCGACCGTCGGCACCTGCGCTCCCCCGTCCAGCGTCACCAGCCGCAAGCGGACGCGCCGGCCCGCCAGCGCCGCGCACGCCTCCGCCACCGCCTGCTGATACGCCTCCTGCTGTACCATTTTCATCGACACGCCGGCCGAAACGGGATACCCGATCGTCACCACGTCGCCCGCGATGCCGACCAGCGCCGAATCTTCGAGAAACGCGCCGACGTTGGGCCGCTCGGCCTGGACCCGTGCCACCACGTCTTCCCAGACCAACGCAACCGGTTCCGAAGAGCCGGCCTGCGGGGGCCGCTCAGTTGCTCGAGGCCGTTCAGCCGGCGGCGCGGCCCTCCCCCCTTTGGCGTCCGGGCGCGCGGGCGGCGCTCCGGCCTGTTCGCCCCCGACACGGCAGGCCTTCACGACGGCCATCTCCACGACGTACCACGGATGCTGGCTGGTTCGAATCCCGTCCTCGGCCTCCAGGAAGACGCGGAACAGTTCCTGGATGTGGTCCAGGGAGAGCCGCGCGGCGTCGGCTTTGATTTCCGCCTGCTCGTCGGGGCCGAGCCCAATCAGGTCATCGGCCTCGGCCACCACCTTGGCGACGAGGAGATGGCGGACATGCTCCATGAGCTCGCCGGAGAATTGGCGGACGTCGCAGCCGTAATCCTGCACGGCGGCCAGCGAGCGCAGCGCGCCCGCCGCATCGCGCGCCAGGGCCGCATCGAGCACCCCGCGGAGCAGTTCGTGCGGGACCGAGCCCAGCAGCGTCATCAGGTCGTCCGCCGCGACGCGCTTGCCGCCGAAGGCCACGGCCTGATCCAGGAGGCTCAGCGCATCCCGCAGGCTCCCGTCGGAGGCGCGCGCGAGCGCGCTCAGGCTGCGCTCGTCGATCGCAATCCCCTCCGCCTGGGCCACCCGCTGGAGGGTGTCGATGACTTCGCGCCGGGGAATCCGCCGGAACGTGAAGTGCTGGCAGCGGGACAGGATGGTCTGGGGAATCTTGTGCGCTTCCGTGGTCGCGAAGACGAAGACCACGTGCCCGGGCGGCTCCTCCAGCGTTTTGAGCAGGGCGTTGAACGCGGCCGTCGAGAGCATGTGGACTTCGTCGATGATGTAGACGCGATAGCGGCCGCGGGCCGGGCCGGTTTTGATGGTCTCCCGCATCTCGCGGACGTCGTCCACGCTGTTGCTGGACGCGCCGTCGATCTCCATCACGTCGAACGACGTCCCCGCGCCGATCTCCCGGCAGCTCGCGCACGTGAGGCAGGGCGTCGGCGTGGGGCCCTTGTCGCAATTGAGGGCCTTGGCCAGGATGCGCGCCATGGTCGTCTTGCCGACTCCCCGCATGCCGGAGAACAGGTAGGCGTGGGCCGTGCGGCCCGACGCCAGCGCGTT
>CAYLLY010000102.1:0-7234 GCA_964384595.1 uncultured Nitrospirales bacterium | reverse complement strand
TCTGGCCTCGGAAATGAGGAACATTCACCCACACGAATCTGCATTGAGCCTTTTTCTTTATCTAGCTCAGTCGAACAGTAAGAGAAAATGCAAAAGCGGAATGTAGAAGAGATTCCCCTGTTTACCAAAAGGCTCTCTATTTTTGGTGACAACAACCCCTTGATGAATGTTAAATTTCTCGCAGAAGCTGAGGAGGGCGGAAAGGTCCTTATCCTCGATGGATTCTCTATATTTCACTTCAAGGGGCAAGAACTTTCTGGAACCTAGTTGGACTATAAAATCAACTTCTTCGTCCCGTTCTCTATAGTAGTCAACGGCCACGGTTCCTGGCCATTTTCGGAGTGCATTGTAAACAAGATTTTCAGCATACATTCCTAAGAGAGTAGGATCAGCGAGGTCCTCGTCCTTAAGACGAAGGACGGCATTTCGTAGGGCAAGATCAATCTGATAAAATTTGATATTTCCGCGCCTGACACGCAAAGGACTCTTCCGGAATTTCTTTATATGCGTAATCAAATCCGTCATCTCCAAAAGAGGGAGATACTTCTCTAGTTGTGCCAAGAGGACGCCGGTTTCTGTGGCAATCTGGCTCAGATTAACTTCCTGCCCCGGCCTCTCAAGCAAGGAAATGTAAAAGCTCTTTAACTGTTCCGGCTTCCGAAATTGGGCAGCTATGAGCAGGTCTTCATAAATCACTTTCTTGACTTGGTTGTCGTAAAGATAATCCGTTCTTTGCTCCCAGGTTTCCAAATTCCACACTTCGGGAAATCCGCCTGAGCATATATAGTCCTTGAAGGCTGCTTGAGCTGCCGACCAAAGATTATCGCTGACCGGATATATAGTTACTTTTTTTAGATCGAGATGCTTGGGATCTCCTGCGAACATTCCCTGCGCAGTCTTGCCCTTGACATAAGTGTCCTCTAGCTCTTCGGTGATTTCAGCGTTTTCTCTTGAATGGTAGAGAAGATATTCTCTAAAGGAAAATGGGAGAATATGATAGTCTTTGACCCGACCAAGCAGACTCTCTCTACTTTTCTTGAAGATGGGAGAAGAGGCAGAACCCGATACAACCAGCCGGACTGGATAGCGCAGGTCGTGGAACTTCTTGAGGTAAAGTTCCCAATTTTCGAGTCGTTGGATTTCATCGAGAAAAAGATACACGCGCTTCTGTTTGCCCCGGTGGGCCATCTCGCGCATCAAGGCTTCCATGAAACTGTGGCGATCAATGCCTGGTCGAAATAGGCCAGGGTCATCCAACGAATAGAAAACCAATCGCTGGGGCGACTCACCTTCACGGACGTGATGCCGAATGATCTGATGTAGAAGAGTGCTCTTTCCTACCCGGCGTGGTCCCGTAATTGAGATTATCTGGGGAAGCGTGTGGAGACTTTTTAGTAAGTCCTTGAAGATAGGACGCTGGAATTCGGGAACACCCTTTAATCCGTTTTCTCCTTGTTCAACCCAAGGATTATAAGGCTGCAAGAATTTATTAATATCCAAGAGTTATTCTCTTTTTGTCAATTTTACACATTATAATATGGATAATTGATCCTTACGTCAAGCCATAAGTTTAAAGCTGTTAATGAGTACTTGTTTAGACAACTACAGGATGGCTGCTAGCGACTCAAATCGAAGTCTGTCGAGTTTATCCCTGCTATTGCGCCAAGAGAATAGTCCGGAGCCCTCCGAACTCTCAGACTCACAGTCAGCGTCCTTTATATCCGTACAGCCATCTTGCCGTTGTGGCGCCGGTGTTGCGGACGGTGTGCGACGTGTTGGCTGGGACGAGGATTTCTTCGCCGATCGCCGGGCGGAGGGTATAGGGCGGGTCCACCCAGAGGTCGCAGCTAAAGCCCCGCGCTCGCCAATCCTTGGCGATCTGCGTCCGATCGAGCTTTCCCGCGCTACTGCTCATATACTGTACTTCCCATTAAACTTCTGATGAGTTCCTGTGTCAAATGAGGGCATGGAGGGAAACATCCGAAGATTGACTTATGGTCGTGGCTGATGTATTCTGATTTTCAGAAACTTTCTGAAAAGAGAGGAATAACATGCCTAGTGTAAAAGTTCGGGGACGAGGGCAGGTGACGATTCCAGCCTCGATCAGGAAGGAGCTGGATCTCGGTGACGATGCCACCCTGAGTGTCGTCAAAGTGGGCGATGTCCTGGTGCTCACGCCGCGCAAGCTGATTGGTGATGCGGTAGCGAAAAAAGCCGCTCGCGCGATGAAGAAGGCCGGCTTACGGCTGGAAGACCTTTTAACGGACCTCGATAAGCAACGCGACCGCTACAACCGCGAGCGGTATGGAAGTTAAGCGGTGGAGGGTCTTTCTTGACACCAGCGCGCTGATCGCGGGCGTGGTCTCTCCCACGGGGGCGGCACGAGAAGTTCTGCGATTATGTGAAGCCCGCTTGGTTGACCTGGTTGTGTCCAGGCAGGTCCTGACCGAGGCTGACCGTAATCTCTCCTCAAAGCTGCCGGCGGTGCTTCCCGACTATCGCACGCTCCTGACGCAACTCGTTCCTCTGATCGCCGAAGATCCAAGTCCGCAGTCAGTCAAAGAGGCTGCGAAGGTCATTCACCACAAGGACGCGCCGATTCTCGCGGCGGCTCGCGAGGCCGAGGTAGATTATCTGATCACCTGGAACACCCGCCATTTTCAGACCGGCACGGTACGGGCCTTCGTGCAGTTTCCGGTCGTCACGCCGGGCGAGTTTCTCAAGGACTTCCGCCGCACGCTGCCGACCGAGCTGTGACGGAGACGTCCAACTCTCACCCCAGCTCGGCGATGATTTTCCGGTACTCGGCTTCCGGGTAGGCCCGCAGGGTGGTCGTGCGGACGTTGCCGAGGGAGCCGATCGTGAGGAGGAACTTCGCCAATGCTTCATCGCTGGGCGCCTCCATGATGAGCACGGCGTCGTAGCTCCCCTGGAGCATGTAGAACGCCTTCACCTCTCCCCCGATGCCCTTGACCGCCTTCCTGGCCGCGTCCACACGCTTGGGGGAGTCCTTGATGTTCCTGATCCCCTGATCGGTCCAGTTGATAAGAATGAAATAAGTAGACATGGCGTCCCTCCTTTACGATCGTCCCGCTTTCAACTTTTCGTTCAGCTCGTCGAGCCAACGCTGCTGGAACTGATCATAGGTAATGAACACCCGATCCTGGAAGGCGGCGGGGAAGGGCTGGCCGGTCGCCAGCACTTCCAGAACCTCTCGCACCTTCTGCATGCCGTACCGGTCGATGAAATACTTCGTGGCGGAGTTCCCCTCCAGATAGGCGACGTTGGCCTGCCTTGGATTCAGGCCGCTCCAGTTACCTTCCAGTTGGGCGAGGTTGACCAGCGACACTTGCCCGCGGACGAGCTCGGGGATGTCGGGCGGTGGATCGCCGGCCAGTTGCATGGCCAGTCCCTCGTTCAGCCATTGAGGAATAGGACGGCCTTTCATGCGGTCATGCAGCAGGGCATGGACGAACTCGTGGCGAAGCACGCGGGTCAGCCAGACCTGGTCCGTCAAGGCGCCCTGCGTCGGAACCTTGATGCGCCCGAGGACCGGGTCGTAGAGTCCGTCGGACCAGGCGGGGCCGCCGGTGGCGTCATGAAAACTCTCCCGCGTATGCAGCACCACCAGAATGGGCTTGGAGGGGTGGTAGCCGAGTTGCTGACCGATGTCCCGGTACGCATCCTCCAGGATTTCCGCGACGCGACCCCAGACGGTGTGATCGTCCCCTCCGTCGAATTTCACGGTGAAGTGCGAGCTCTCGCGGGCCACGAATTTCTCCTCGGCCTTGCCCGTTTGCTCGACCCTTGACGCCAGATACTTCAGGTAGGACTGGAATTTGGGATCGGCGGACGCCCGCTCGGTCGCATGACCCAGGTGTGTCTTGGCGCCCGCCAGGTCGTCCTTATTGATCAACATCTCCGCCAGGATGAGGTGGGTGAGCGGCTCGTCCGGGACCAGGCGGATCGTCTCTTCCAGGAAGGCGGGCGTCAGCGCCGGATCCTTCAGGTCCCAATAAGCGAAGGTCAGGTTCATGCGCGCGGTGCGGTCAAAGGGATTGACGGAGACCGCTGTTTTGTATGCCGACACCGAGGCCGACGATCCTCGCGATTGCCCCCTGATCGCTCCCAGGTTGTTCCAGAGGGTGGCGGTTGCGGTCTTCACCGCGGGGTCGGCCATGACGTCCGGGGGCAGGGCCGCCAGCTTGGCCTCGGCCTCCGCGTCGTTGCCCTGCTCGATCAGGTTGTTGATCTCGTTCAGCGCCGCCGCCTGCGGGGAGACCGGGATGCGCACGGCCACCTTGAAGTATTCCTGGCCGGCCGGCGGGGGAGCCGGCAGGGCTGTGGGATCGGCAGGGGGCGCGCTTGGGCGGGGCGCCGTGGCCGGCGCGGGCGGGGCCGCCGGCGGGGGAGCGGAGAGCATGGCCGCCTGCTGCGCGCTCCACCACTGGTAGCCTATGAAGAGAATGACGCCTAGGACGAGATAAGTGAGGATGCGCGGCAACACGGCGCGGCTTCCTTTCGCGGACCTACATCGGCCGCATGTCGAGACGGTGGGCGTTCTTGAGGGCGATCTTCACCCACTTGTCTTCCGGCGGGTAGCCGACCACTTCGCGGTTGTTGACCAGGATCACCGGGATGCGATCGGCGTAATACTTCCGTGATTTCTCCTCGCTGTCGACGTCTTTTTCCATGAGGTTGAAGGGAAACTCTTTTTGAAGCTCGTTCAGAAGGTCCTTGGCCTTGTCGCAGAGCGGGCAGTCCGGCCTGGTGTAGATGACGACGTCGGGAGTTGCGGGCTTTCTTTTCCACACGCCGAACATACCCGCATTCTACGGGGGGCGCCGCAAGGGGTCAAGCAATGGGATGTTGGTGCGGTGGAAGCGCGGGAAGACTATAATGGCGTCGGAGCGAGGACTCTATGAGCGACACCAACACCGTTGACCCGGCCTGGGCGGGCGTGCGCGCGCAGCTTCGCCGGAGCCAGCCGGCCTTTTATGAACTGGAGGCGGAGGGCGCGCTGATGATGGACCTGGGTGACGACGGATGGCTGCTGGAGATCACGCCCGACGGCCGCCTGCTCTGCCAGATGGGCATGGCCATCGACGACGTCAAGAGTCTGATGTCCGAGGGGACGCCGGAGGACCTGGGCACGGATGAAGTCGCCAAGCAGGCGAAGTACTACCTGCAGCCGGCAGTCGCCAAGTTCCGTCCGGCGCTGCGCGGGGCCGGGTTCGAAGAGACGAGCGAATTGACCGAGGAATACGTGGCGACGACGTTCCAGAAAGCGGTGGACTTCCGCAAGCCGGAGGAAGTCGAGCAGGCCGTGCGGTGGTGCCGGCAGCAGTTCGGCGCATGAGCCTCAACGGCCACGCCACGGCGGAGGGGACGAGGCGCTACCGCGACCGGCTGATCGGCGCCGGCGCCGCGCGCAAGGATCATTTTCGCGAAGGGCTCGGCGGGCTCGCGCTCTCTTCCATCGGCCTCGGCACCTACCTGGGCAAGCACGATGACGCGACCGACGCGCTCTATCGCGATGCGATCATGCAGGCCGTCGCGTCCGGCTGCAACGTGATCGACAGCGCGATCAACTATCGCTGCCAGCGCAGCGAACGGGCGATCGGGCAGGCCCTGGCCGAGCTGATCCGCGCGGGCACCTGCCGGCGCGACGAAGTGCTCATCGCGACGAAGGGCGGCTTCATCCCGTACGACGGCGCGCCGCCGCGCGACGGCTACGCCTACGTCCAGAAGACCTTCGTGATGCCCGGCATCTTCCGCCCGTCGGACGTCGTGGCCGACTGCCACTGCATGACCCCGACGTACCTGCGCCACCAGATCGATACCAGCCTGGCCAACCTGGAACTCGCCTGTCTTGACGTGTACTACCTGCACAATCCGGAAACCCAGCTCGAGCATGTGTCGCGCGACGAGTTCATGGCGCGCATGCGGGCGGCGTTCGCGGCGCTGGAGGAAGCGGTCGCCCGGGGAAAGCTCCGTCTGTACGGGACCGCGACATGGGAAGGGTATCGAGTGCCGACCAAGGCCAGGGGCCACCTCTCGCTGGAGGAGCTGGTGCGTCTGGCGGAGGACGTCGGCGGCAAGGACAACCATTTCAAGGTGATCCAGTTGCCGTACAACCTGGGCATGCTGGAGGCGCTCGTCGAGAAGACGCAGAACCTCAACGGCTCGGCGGTGAGCCTGCTGGAAGCGGCCAAGGCGCTCGGTGTCTACGTGATGGTCAGCGGGCCGATTCTCCAGGGGAAGCTCGCGCGCGGGCTGCCGGCCGAACTCCATCAGGTGTTGGGCGAAGGCACCGACGCGCAGCGGTCATTGCAGTTCGTCCGTTCCACGCCGGGCATCGGCACGGCGCTGGTCGGCATGAAGCAGGAGGCGCACGTCCGGGACAATCTCGCCCTGGCGAAGCGCGAGCCGTTGCTGCCGGAGCAGATCATGGGGCTGGGTGGGTGACGCGCATCCTGATCTATGACGACCAGTGCCGGCTCTGCGTGACGGCCAGGGAGGGATTGGCGCGGCTGGGGCCGGAACAGGATGTCCGGTTCGTTCCGTACCGGAGCGAGGAAGCCGCAAGCCGGCTGGGCGCAGACTACAAGCCGGGCCGGCCAGATGTGGCCTTTCTCGTCGAGGGCGACGGCACGATCAGTCGGGGGCTGGACGCCTTCCTGCCGCTGGTGCCTGGCCTGCGCGGAGGGCGTGCGCTGCATGCGATCCTAAAGGCGCCGCTGCTCCGCCCGCTGACCTATCTCGCCTACCGCCTCGTCGCCCGCCACCGGTATAAATTGTTCGGATCGGTGTAGGGGCAACCCCCTGTGGTTGCCCTGATCCGGGCAGGCACGGGGGCCTGCCCCTACGAATCCGGCGTTCGGTATTTTTCGTCGAGTTGGTAGTACTCGTCGAGCCCAATGATGTCGTGGAATTGCTGGAAGGGGAGGAGGCGGTCCACGTGGTCGCGCGTGGTGCCTTTCGTCTTGATCAACGCGAACATGTCCTGCATGGCCTTGGCCGAAGCGTAGAGCGCGGTCAGCGGACAGACGATCAACTGCAGGCCGAGCTTTTCCAGTTCATCTTTCGTGAGCAGGGGCGTCACGCCGCCCTCCAGCATGTTGGCGACGAGCGGCGGCGGCAACTCCTTCGCGAGCGCCTTCAACTCCTCGACGCTGCTGGGCGCCTCGATGAAGAGGGCGTCGGCGCCGGCCTCCTTGTACTTGCGGCACCG
>CAYLLY010000101.1:0-7241 GCA_964384595.1 uncultured Nitrospirales bacterium | reverse complement strand
AAGAGCTGGCCGAGTGTCCGATCGACATCGTCTCGACCGGCGCCAAGCGGGAAGAAACGGTCGTGCTCCGCAATCCGCTGCTCCGCGCCCGCTCCCGCAAGCGTTGAACGTATTTTCCCTGTGTGTTAGAGTTCGACGCGTGAGCCGGTAGCTCAGTCGGTAGAGCATCGCCCTTTTAAGGCGAGGGCCGTGGGTTCGAGTCCCACCCGGCTCACCACACATCCCATCTGCGGGGGTCCTGTCGCCGAACAGCCCGGACGTGCTCACTCCGGCGAAGCGCGGGACAGTCGTTGCGCTCCGCCCGGGCGCCCGTTCGGCGCCACCCCATCACCATCTTGCAACGGGTCGGGCCGCCGTTGCGTGTTACCCGATGAATAAATCCAAGTAACTTTTGCGGTCGAGCTCGTGTCTAACCAGGCATGAAGGACCTCATACCGATCGAGCGCATTGAGAAGCGCATCTTTTTCTTGCGTGGACAGAAGGTTATGTTGGATGCGGATTTGGCGGAACTCTATGGTGTCACAACAAAAGCATTCAACCGAGCCGTGAAGCGAAACATAGAACGATTCCCCGAAGATTTTATGTTTCCGCTAACTATTCAAGAGGTTGCAAACTTGAGGTGCCAAATTGGCACCTCAAGATCGTGGGGCGGCCGGCGATTTTTGCCTCTCGCCTTCACTGAACACGGCGCGATCATGGCAGCGAACGTCCTCAATTCACAACGCGCCATCGATGCCAGCGTGTATGTTGTCCGTGCCTTCGTGAGATTGCGGGAACTGATCGCCTCCAACAAGGATCTGGCCAGGCGGCTTGACGAACTCGAAAAGAAATACGACTCCCAATTCAAAATCGTGTTCGACGCCATCCGTGAGCTGATGTCTCCCATCGAATCCCCGCCCAAGCCCCGCATCGGCTTCCGCGCGTAAGCCTCCCCCCAATTCCATTCCCCCCTTCCCATTAGAGTCTGGAGCGGGTCTGCCTCGATCGCGGCCGTGGAGGAGCGCCCTGCGTCTGTCTGTTTGTCGAGGGCGCGCCGATCGGGAGCGGGAGGTAGCCCGCGCCGGACTCGTCCCCCTGTATCCTTTTAGATTCACCCGCCACCCGCCGTATTTTTCTCCTGCATGACTTTACGGAGGGGGAGTGGTAGGATTCCGGGTAGCGAAGGCGAGGCCGTGGGTTCGAGTCCCACTCGGCTCACCAATGTGCACCTTCGCCTTCGGTCCCTTGGACGCCCACGCAATCATTGCAAGGAAATAGTGACTGCCATCTTTTTATTTTCCTATGTCAAAGTCCTCTGATAATGAGAAACTGCGGCAAGCTGCTGGCGAAGGCTGTCTCCTGCTGAACGAGGCCATCCGAGAGTTAGTCACTCCACTTCGTGTCGTCGAGCTTTCGGCCGTATGGGAGAAGCTTAATCCTATTCCCGTCAATGCGATTGCCGCAGTACGGAACATGGTCCTGAGAAGTGTGATAGTGAATATATACCGCCTAAAGGAGACAAGAGACAATTTTCTTGTTGGTTGGCTGTTTTCTGATGAAGAGCTGAGGAAACTAGGGTTCCCGCCTGTTGAGGAGTTTATCGGTGCGGAAAACTGGAAGTCTTTCGAGTTAGTCAGGCATCAGTATGCAGGACATGCGACAAGCAAAAAGGCGACGACTAGTCGTCCCGGGCGGATCATTCCTCCTGCCATATTAGGCACGGCACTTCGTGCGGCTGGTCTTATTGATTCGGAGAGGTTGCTTCGTCGAGTTAAGGAGGAACTTGTTCCGGGCGTCGAGAAAGTCCGTGACGAGTTAACACGACTGCACCCTTTCGTTGAGAAGTTTGTTAAAGAGACTTACCCATTGGAACTAGAGAGAGCCATGCTGGAGAAGCCAAAAGGATCTTCCCAGGTACCAACAGTGTGTGGACAGTAATTAGGATGAAAAATCTGAAAAATCGGGACAGATTTATTTTCCCGGACGGCTGTTCCCGGCTTCAGATCGAAAATAAATCTGTCCCATTTTTCTTTCTAGTCGCTCTGAAGAAGAGGGCGTATCGCGATACGCCCCTACAGCGGATGAAACAATGATTGCCACCATCACCTATTGTTTGAGCGAGGCGGGGCGCGAGCGGTTGGTCAAGGCTGGCGGCTCGGGCGCGTACCATCGGAATGTCTCCGGGCCGATTGCGCCGGCGGACGCCCGGTTGTTCCAGGTTACTGACGACGGCCATGTCTCGGCCGTCTTCAATGTGATGGAATTCGACGTCCCCCAATCCTTCGAGACGCTGCTCACACATCTCCGCGCCCGCCATCATCGCCTCTCGGCGATCCGGATCGCGCTCGAAGCCGGGACGACGGCAAGGAGTAACTCATGAAACCGCGCATCACCCTTCTCACGATTGGGGTCAACGACCTTGAAAAGTCTCTCGCTTTTTATCGGGGGTTGGGGTTGGTGTCGGAGGGGATCGTCGGAAAGGAATTCGAGCACGGCGCCGTCGCGTTCTTTGATTTGCAAAAGGGCTTGATGCTGGCATTGTGGGAGCGCAAGAACCTCGCGCACGATGCGAAGGTCTTCCTGCAGCCTCCCAGCGCCACCGAATTCACGATCGGCCATAATGTGTCGTCCAAGGAAGAAGTGGATGCCGTCATGGAACAGGCCAGGAAGGCGGGCGCGAGAATTACCGACCCGGCGCAGGATCGGTTTTGGGGCGGGTACGCCGGCTATTTCCAGGATCCCGATGGGCACTTGTGGGAGGTCGCCTGGAATCCCCGGATGAAACTTGAGGACTAAGAGAGCGAGCTTACTTCGTCTTCTTGCGAGGGTGAGTGTAGAAGTAGGTCCAGATGGCCCCGAGCCCACTCAGCACCGCGAGGACAAGCATGAGTTGATCAAAGAAGGTCCAACCCGGAATCATTCAGCTTCCTCCCCGTCGAGCCAATAGGCGATGCAGAACAAACAGCTCATTGTGAACAAGCCCAATGATACACCCCACCAGTTGACCTGTCCACCGACCAGGCCTCCCACCACGACAATCAAGCCGATGCCTTTCGCCATATCATAGAGAAACTTGGCCGTGTTTTCCCGCTGCCGATCGCTCATATGCCCTGAGACACCGGGATAATGGAAAGGTTACTTGCGGACGTGAAGCAGGGAGACAGACCCCGGAAGAAGGGGGCCAGTCCCCCCCGCAATCCTTCACAAAATCGCGCCATTAGTGTAAAGTTTGGTCTCTCATTTGGGAGACAACATGGACTCGAATGTGCTTGTGACGGGAGCGGCCGGCTTCATCGGCTATCACGTCGCCCGACGTTTGCTGGAGCGGGGCGACAGGGTGCTGGGCATGGACAACCTGAACGACTATTACGACGTGCGCCTGAAGGAGGCGCGGCTCGCGCAGCTCACGCCCTTTGAGCGCTTCCGGTTCCTCAAGCACGACCTGGCCGACCGGCCGGCCATGGAGGCGGTGTTCGCGTCGCACCCCATCAGGCGGGTGGTCCACCTTGGGGCCCAGGCGGGCGTCCGGTACTCGCTGACCAACCCCTACGCCTATGTCGAGAGCAATATCACGGGCTTTCTCAACATCCTGGAGGGCTGCCGGCGCCGCAAGGTCGAGCATCTCGTCTTCGCGTCGTCCAGCTCGGTCTACGGCGGCAATACCAAGATGCCGTTTTCGGTGCAGGACAACGTGGACCATCCGCTGTCGCTTTACGGCGCCAGCAAGAAAGCCAACGAGCTGATGGCCCATTCGTACGCCCATCTCTACGGGATCCCCTGCACGGGACTTCGGTTCTTCACCGTCTACGGGCCGTGGGGAAGGCCCGACATGGCGCTGTTCATCTTCACCAAGGCGATCCTGGAGGGGAAACCCATCCCGGTGTTCAATTTCGGCAAAATGCGGCGAGATCTGACGTATATTGATGATATTGTGGAGGGCGTGGTCCGTGTGCTGGACCGGCCGGCTGTCTCTGATCCGACCTGGTCGGGCGAGCGCCCGAAGCCGGGCAGCAGCAGCGCGCCCTATCGCCTGTATAATATCGGCAACCATCAACCGGTGGAGTTGCTGCGGATCATCGAAGTGCTCGAAGGGGTGCTGGGGAAAAAGGCGCAGATGGAGATGCTGCCCATGCAGGCGGGCGATGTGCCGGCGACCTACGCGGAAATCGAGGACCTGGCCGACGATGTCGGCTTCCGTCCGAATACTCCCATCGAGGTGGGGATCCCGCGCTTCGTCGAATGGTACCGGGCATACTCCGGGAACTGAACTATGCGTAGACGCGCGATCATCACCGGGATTACGGGCCAGGACGGCTCCTACCTGGCCGAACTGCTGCTGGCCAAGGGCTATGAGGTCCACGGCCTCGTGCGCCGCGCCAGCACCTTCAATACCTCGCGCATCGACCATATCTACGTGGACCCGCACACCCCCGGCGCGCGGTTCTTTTTGCATTACGGCGACCTCGGCAGCGCGGGCGAGATCACCAAGTTGATTCTGGAGGTCAAACCCGACGAACTCTATCATCTGGCCGCGCAGAGCCACGTCCGCGTGAGTTTCGACCTGCCGGAGCACACCGGCGAGATCACGGGGCTGGGCGCCACGCGGGTCCTGGAGGCCGCGCACCAGTCCAAGCTGCCGGTCCGCGTGTACCAGGCGTCGAGCAGCGAGATGTTCGGCTCCACGCCGCCGCCGCAGAACGAGAAGACCCCCTTTCATCCCCGCAGCCCTTACGCGGCCGCCAAGGTCTATGCCTACTGGATGGCGATCAACTACCGCGAGGCGTACGGCCTGTTCGCCAGCAACGGGATCCTGTTCAACCACGAGTCGCCGAGACGCGGCGAGACTTTCGTCAGCCGCAAGGTCACGCGGGGCGTCGCGGCCATCGTGGCCAAGCGGGACGAGAAACTGTTCCTGGGCAACCTGGACGCCAAGCGGGACTGGGGCTACGCGCCCGAATACGTGGAGTGCATGTGGAAGATTCTCCAGGCCGACCATCCCGACGACTACGTGATCGGAACGGGCGACATGCACAGCGTGCGCGAATTGGTGGAGACGGCCTTCGCCTACGTCGGGCTGGACTGGAAACGCCACGTCGAACTGGATCCCCGCTACTTGCGGCCGACGGAGGTCGACGGCCTGCAGGCGGACGCCGCGAAGGCGAAGGCGCAGGTCGGGTGGACGCCGCGCGTCCGGTTCGCCGATCTGGTGAAGATCATGGTGGATTGCGATTTGGAGCGGATGGGGTGCCGGCCGGTCGGGGACGGCAAAAAGATTCTTGAGGCCGCCGGGCTCGATTGGACGACCAATCGCGTGACGGCGGGGTAAGTGTGCGGCGGCGCCTTGCTTTTTCGGTAAGTGGAGTGGTAAACGAACCGGACGGCTGTCCCCATCGTCTAGCCTGGCCTAGGACGCGGCCCTTTCAAGGCCGCAACACGGGTTCAAATCCCGTTGGGGACACCATACCCGTCGCCCATGGAAACTAAGCAACGCATCGCGGTCGTGGGTCTGGGCTACGTAGGCCTGCCGGTGGCGGTGGCCTTCGGCAAGCTCGGGCCGGTCATTGGATTCGACGTCAACAAGGCCAAAATCGAAGCCCTCCGCCGTGGGGAAGACCGGACGGGCGAAGTTTCGAAGGCAGACCTCCGGAACGCGCGGATCACCTTCACCGACGATCCCTCGACGCTCAAGACCGCCGATTTCATCATCGTGGCGGTCCCGACCCCGATCGATGCGGCGTTACAGCCCGATTTGACGGCCTTGATGCGCGCATCCGAGCTCATCGGATCACACTTGAAGACCGGGGCGGTCGTTGTCTATGAATCGACGGTCTATCCGGGCGCGACGGAAGAAATCTGCGGACCCATTCTGGAACGCTGCTCCGGCCTGCGTTGCGGGAAGGATTTCAAGCTGGGGTACTCGCCCGAACGGATCAACCCCGGTGACAAGGAGCGTACGTTTGAGCGGGTGGTGAAGGTCGTCGCAGGGATGGATGCGGACACGCTGGAGGTGGTGGCGCAGACCTATGCCCGGGCGGTGAAGGCCGGCGTGCACCGGGCCCCCAGCATCAAGGTGGCCGAGGCAGCCAAGGTGATCGAGAACACGCAGCGGGACTTGAACATCGCGCTGATGAACGAGCTGGCCCTGATCTTCCACCGGTTGGGGATCGATACCGCCGCGGTCCTGGAAGCCGCCGGGACCAAATGGAACTTTCTGCGCTTCACACCCGGCTTGGTCGGCGGGCATTGCATCGGTGTCGATCCGTATTATTTGACTGCGAAGGCGGAATCGGTGGGGTATAACCCACAGGTCATCCTGGCGGGACGGCGGATCAATAACGGCATGGGCGTCTATGTTGCGGAACAGACCGTCAAGTCTTTGAGCCGGAGGGGCACGCCGACGGCCGGCGCCCGGGTCGCCGTCCTGGGCCTGACGTTCAAGGAGGACGTGCCCGACGTGCGGAACAGCCGGGTGCCCGACATCGTCGCGGAATTGCGGCAGTATGGAATTGACGTGATGGTGCACGATCCCCTGGTGGAGTCGGCCGATGCCGAACGCGAGTACGGGATTCGTCTGGCCACGTGGGACTCCTTGGGAGATTTAGACGGCCTCGTCCTTGCCGTTCCGCATCGCGCCTATCGGGAGATGGGGCGTGACGCCCTTCTGCGCATGCTCAAGGCCAACGGCGGCGTCGTGATGGATGTGAAAGGCCTGCTCGATCCCCGGTCCCTGCCTGCCGGCATCTCGTATTGGCGCCTCTGAGCGCAGTCCGTTTCTGTTCACGTCTTTCATCAATTGAGGAACGCATGAGCGTCAACGACAAACAGATCATTTTCTCGCTGATCGGGGTTGGACGGGTCCACCCGCCCAAGAAACAGGTACTCAAGGACATCTACCTGTCGTTCTACTACGGGGCCAAGATCGGTGTCCTGGGCCTGAACGGATCGGGCAAGAGCACGCTGCTGCGCATCATCGGCGGCATGGACAAGGACTACCTCGGCGAGATCACGATGGCGAAGGGCTACTCGGTCGGGCTGCTCGAGCAGGAGCCGCAGCTCGACAGGGGGAAGACGGTCAAGGAGGTCGTCGAGGAGGGCCGTGCGGACGTCGTCGCCATTCTGAAAGAGTACGAAGCCGTCAGCGCCCGGCTCGGCGAGAACCTCTCACCGGACGAGATGGAGAAGCTGATCGACAAGCAGGCCCAGCTGCAGGAGAAGATCGAGGCGGTCAACGGCTGGGAGCTCGAGAACCAGCTCGACGTCGC
>CAYLLY010000100.1:0-7377 GCA_964384595.1 uncultured Nitrospirales bacterium | reverse complement strand
CTGAATTCAAGAAGGCGGCCGAACTGGCCCCAGCGAACCCGGCGATTAAGGATTCGGCGATTCTGAAGAAACACATCGCCATGTAGTGGAGGGGCTTAAGGGAGGATGACGGACTCCTCTGGATAGCCGAGCCCACGGAGGGTCTCTTCCAGGGCTTCGACCATCGGCGGTGGCCCGCACAGGAGGATGATGGTCTCAGGGCCGGGCGGGGGAAGTTGCCGGCGCAGAATGTCAGCGGTGATCCGCCCACTCCCCTGCGACCACCCTGGCGGCGGCTCTTCCAGCACGTGATAACAGTGGAAGTTCGGGTGCTCCCGGACGTCCCGCGCCCATTCCTCTCTAAAGATGATGTCTGCCTCGGTCTTGTTGGCGAAGACTAGGAACAGTTCTACGTCAAGCCGTTTCGTCAGAATCCAGCGGATGATCGAGATCATCGGTGTGATGCCGGTGCCGCCGGCCACGAGCCCGACCTTTTTCGCCATGCCATCCACCCAATGGCCACCCATGTTGGGGCCGCTCATCAGTACGGTGTCTCCCACGTGCTGGTCGTGCAAATACTTGGAGATGACGCCCATCTCGTAGCGCTTGACGGTCAACTCGAAGTGGCCCACGGTGCCCGGCAGAGACGACGGGGTGTAGGGACGTTTCACGGCCTTGCCGTTGATCGTGGCGTGCACGTAGAGATGGTCGCCGGGTAGCATGTCCAAGGTGGCATTGTCCGGAAGGACGAAACGGAAAGTCTTCGTGTCGTGGGTGTCCACGTAGATGGCCGTGAGCTGGTAGGGGCTCGGTGCTTTGGTCTTGATGCGTGTGACGCTTTCCATTGGGTGTGTGTATGATACGAAGTCAATGCAAGGGGCGCAACCCGACAGTATTGAAACCGGACAGACTGCTTTTATCCGCCGCTGAGGGCGCAGACGATGTAGATGTGATCGTCCGGCTGAAGCGGAGACGTGAGATCTCGCGCCTGCTCTTCGTTCACGAAAATTCTGATGTGCGGCCTGATCGTGTCCTGCTCGGTGATGATGCGGAAACAAAAGCCGGGATAGCGATGATCCAGCGCCGACAGGATATCGGCCAGCGTCGCACCGTCCACCTGCACCTCGCCCTGCTGGGCCGTGTAGGATCGCAGCGGCGTGGGGATGTGCACCCTCATCGTCCGAGCGCGGCCGCTTCCACGGAGTAGATTTCCGGCAGGTGCCGGGCGATGCAGGTCCAGGTGGCCCCTTCGGCCCGGCTGGCCCAGACCTCTCCGCTCGTGGTGCCGAGGTAGAGCCCGACCGGTTCGTGCACGTCGCTGGTCATCGCCTGGCGTTTGACGGTCCACCAAGCGCTCGACCGGGGGAAGCCCTTGTCCTGTCTTTTCCAGGTCTTGCCGGCATCGTGGGTGACGTACGCGGCCGGTTTCCCGTCCGGGCTCACCCGCGGCCACACGGTCCCGCCGTCCATCGGGAAGACCCAGGCGGTATCCGGATCGCGCGGGTGGACCACCATCGGAAAGCCGATGTCGCCGACCTGCTTCGGCATGTTCCTTCCGATGCGCACCCACTGGTCCGACGGCCGGTCGAGCCGGTAGATGCCGCAGTGGTTCTGTTGGTACAGCCGGTCCGGATTGCTGGGACAGAACCGGACGCAATGGGGGTCGTGGAACGTCACGTTGGCTGCGTCGAACCCCTGAACCACGTCGAGCCCTTTCACGAGGGTCGTGAAGGTCTTACCGCCGTCGATGGACTCGTGCACGCCGCCTCCGGACATCGCAAAGTACAGGTGTCGGGGGTCGCGCGGGTCCACGATGATCGAGTGCAGCTTTGGGCCGTCCGGCGTACCGTCCTGCACGGTGCCCATCCACTCGCGGTACTGCGGATCGTCATTGATGTAAGAGAACGGTATCCAGGTGACGCCTCCGTCGTCGGAGCGGAACAGACCCTGCGGCGAGGTGCCTGCGTACCACGCGTTCGGCTCGTTCGCGTGGCAGGGCGTGAGCCAGAACACGTGATTCACCGAACGGCCCTTCTCGCCTTCGGGAACCTTAGGGAACGCGGGCGGAGCGACGGCCTCCTTCCAGGTCTTGCCGGCATCGGTCGATCGAAAGACCGTCGGCCCCAGATGGCCGGTGCTGGCCGCCATCAGCATCGTACGTCTGTCCCGCGGGTCCAGCACGAGATGATGGATGATGTGCCCCAGGAAAAGCGGGTCGGAGAGTTTCCAGGTTCGGCGGGAGCGATCACTGCGTAAGAGAAAGGCACCTTTGCGGGTGCCGACGAGCAGGACGACTGAACCGGTGGCTGGTTTGGGCGCGGTCGTCGTGGGCTTCACAGGGGCCCGATGTCTGTCCGGCATGGTGAACCTCCTTGCGGCAGAATCTCAATGGATAAATGTGGTCAGATGTACTGCGGGCATGTTACAACAAATTACTTGTCAAATGCAAGTAAAATTTGCTACCCTGGAAGCATGTCAACCAAGTCCAAGCCAGCCCATCGGTCCGCTTGTCCGCTGAGCGTTTCCCTTGAAATATTGGGAGATCGTTGGTCATTGTTGGTCATCCGCGACCTGATGATCCGGGGGTTCCGGACCTATAAGGAATTCCTGGGGTCGGACGAAGGGATTGCGACGAACATCCTGGCCGATCGTCTGCAGAAGCTGGAAGCCTGTGGGATCATCACCCCCCGGCAGGATCCGAAGGATCGGCGAAAGTTGAATTATCGCTTGACGAAGAAGGGGATCGACCTGGCGCCGGTTCTGACGGAATTGGTTCTCTGGGCGACCCGATACGAAGATACGGGCGCCCCTCCCGCGCTCATCCGGAAAATGCAAAAGAACCGAGGGCAATTTCTGGCTGAAGTGCGGCAACACTGGCGGGGCGGTGGATCAAGTCCGATCATTCCCGGCGGGCGCTAGGCCCCGTTGACACAGTTCTCTTGCCCTCCTAGAATGCCTCACTCCTTGTCCAATCCGGGCACGGCGTATGGCGGTTGATCGAAACGATTTGTCCGCGGCAGAACGGGAAGACCAATTCGATCGGCTTTTCACGGACGTCGCGAAAGGAGGCGGCCGGCAGAAGTGAGGAGAGCCGGAAACAGGGCCGGCCTGCGGGTCTTCATCAGCGGCGTCCACAGCGGACCGAACCCCATGCCGGGAGTGGGGATTGCCCGCTGCCTACGCGCGGCTTTTCCCGAGGCCTGTCTGGTCGCTGTGGACTATTCGGCGCGCAGCAGCGGCCTTCTGTGGAAAGACTTCAACGACTGCATCGTCCGCCCCCCCTGGCATGCCATCGACCCGGCTGCGCATGTTGCGTTCGTCGCCGACGTTCTTGCCCGCGGGGAGATCTGGCTTTCCGGCCTGGATTTGGAACTGCGGCTTCTCGCCCGGCATTTTCGCAACCGCCCCAATCTGCCGTGCCCTTTGCTGCCGGCCCTGAAGATAGCCGCAAAGCCACCGGGCGGGGTTGGCAAGCGGCTCGGCCTGGCGTTACCGCCGTTTTTTCCCATCGGGTCTTCGTCCGACGCAGTGCTCGGACGGTTCTGCCGTGAGCAGGGGTGGCCGGTCTGGGTGAAGGGCTCGGCCTACGGCGCAGTGCCGATCTGGTCCTGGTACGAATTGGTGCCGGCGGTGTCCCGCCTGGCGGAAGTGTGGGGAGGGAGGGAACAATTGTTTTTGCAGGCCCATGTGGAAGGGCAGGATGTCACGGTCGCGTTCGCCGCATGGCGCGGGCGGTTTCTGGGCGCCGCGCTACTTGAGAAGCTGGAAAGAACCTTGGAAGGCAAAGCCTGGTCGGGACGAGTGAGCCGCGTGCCGGACGATTTGGAACGCCGCCTCCGGACGTTCGTGCGAGTCATGCGCTGGTCGGGCGGAGGGGAGATCGAGTGTGTGCGGGACCCGTTTTCCCGGCTGTGGCTGCTGGAGTGCAATCCTCGCTTCCCCGCCTGGATCTACGGGGCTGCGCTGGCGGGCTCGAATCTTCCCGCACGGCTGATCGAGGCGGCGGCGGGGAAGAAAGAAGTCGCCGGGCCGATACCGTCGCCCCGGACGTTCACACGAGTTGTTTTGGAAAGCCCTGCCCTGTATAATGCCCCCGCTTGACACAGGAAGGAGATGCTCGATGGCAAAGAAAACGCGTGGCCGGTCCGCTCCCCGGAAAACCTTCAGCGGCAAGGTGGTGTCCGTCAATCCATGGATCCCGGCCGTTCCGGTGAAAGGCAAAAACCTCCTGAAACTGGTCCTGGCGGTGCCGTTGACATTGATGGCAGGGAGCGCGTCGGCGGAGCCGCTTTCGACCCGGGCATTGACGGTTCCCGTCGAGCTCAGCCGGCAAGCGCTGTCAATGCAGGAATTCAATACGAACGTCATCAGCAGGAAGAACGAGATCCTGCTCAAATTCGAAGCCAAGGCGGTTTTCCTCGTCGCGCAAGGTAAGGGCGCGAAAGGGTAGGAGTGGCGCACTCCCTTCCGGCCCGCGCGCTCAAGGATGTGGGCCGGATCCTCCGTTCCGATGGCGTTGAAACTCCCCGGCGGTTTCTCCTGACATCCTACGCCGCCTCGCTGTTCCAAGAGGCGACGCAATTCCTCCCTGCGCGATCCGCATCCTCTCCGCGCGTCGTCATCGCCTACAGCGTCAAGACCAACCCGCTGCCCGAGCTGCTCGACCTGGTCCGGGATTCGGGTATGTGGGCCGAAGCCATCACGCAATGTGAGGTGGCGCATGCGATCAAGCACGGCATTGCCCCGGAGCATACCGTCCTCAACGGTCCGGGCAAGTGGTGGCCGGAACGCGTCCAAGTGCCCGCGTATGGCGCGATCTTCTGCGATTCAATCCAAGAGCTGCGCAACTTGTACCCGCGTGTGGCGGACGGACGTGTCAAGACGCGCTGTCTCGGCGTTCGCCTTCGTCCCGCCACGGTCAATTCCCGGTTCGGCATCGACCTCTCCGATCCGCGCGTCTTCAGCGAGGTCGTCCGGACGCTGAAACGATTGCCTTCCGGGCAGGGCATCGGATTCCACTTCCACATGGCCAGCAGCATGGTGGGGGTCAGGACCTGGCGCTATCTTGCCGAGAATTTCATCACCGCCGTCCAGGTCATGATCGGTCACATCGGCACCAGACCCTCAACGATCAGTTTCGGCGGAGGCTGGCACCCCGACGATTGGACGGCGTTCCTGCGCCGGGACTTTCAGAAATTGGCGGGGGCCTGCCGACGGCACCTTCCAACGGTCCAACGGATCATCCTGGAGCCCGGCAAGGCCCTGTCTCAGAGAGCGATGTGTCTGTTGACGCGTGTGCTTGAGATCCGGCGGGCTCCAGGGCACACAGAGATGGTCGTTGACGGCTCCATTGCCGAGCTTCCCGATGTGCGGTCCCATCCCCACCGCATCGTTTCGCGCACGTCGTCCGGGAAGGTCGGGCTATGGGGGCATGGGAGCGATCGGGTATTGGGGCGGCTCTGCATGGAATTCGATATCCTTGCCGATGCCGCCAGGATCCCGCGTTACGTGAAAGAGGGCGACTACGTGGCCTTCCTCGACGCCGGCGCCTATGATGCCAGCATGGCCTATCATTTCAGCCGGGGCTTCGTCGCCTCCCTCCCCAAGCCCGGCTCTCTCTGAAACTCGTGATCCCGCTGCCGCGTGGCGGCGGGAAAGATGCCGTTGACACTTTCACCTCCCCCCCCTAGAATGGCGCCATTCTTGTCTAACGGGGGATTTTTCCATGAAGGAACCCAAGCCTGAGGCCATCCGCAATGTTGCCGTTCTTTCGTACGGTGGAGCCGGCAAGACGACCTTGATCGAGGCGCTGCTGTGCGCCAGCGGGACGGTCCCGCAGATGGGGACTGTCGCGGCCGGCACGGCGGCGATGGATTTTGAACCGGAGGAGCACCACCGCAAGGTTTCCATCCAGACCAGCCTCTGCCAGATCCCCTGGAATGAGACGGCGCTGAATCTCCTGGACAACCCGGGCGCGCCCAGCTTCCAGGCCGAGGCCAAACAAGCCGCCCACAGTGCGGATGCCGCGCTCTGGGTCTTCAACGCCGGCGTGGGGGTGAAGACGGAACTGGAAAAATTGTGGGAGTACGCCGTCTCGCGTTCCTTGCCGAGCCTGATGTTCATCAGCGCGCTCGATAAGGAAGGAACGTCCTGGGAAAAGGTGGTGGAGGAAATCGAAAAGACGCTGGAAATCAAGACGGTCCCGCTCAGCATCCCGATCGGGAGGGACGTGGCCCTCGAAGGCGTCGTGGACCTGGTGAGCGGGGAGGCGTTCCGGTATTCGGCGGACGGCAGCGGCAAGCGGCACAAGATCGAAATTCCGGCGGCCATGGGCGGGGAGGTCGAAGCGGCCCGTAAGAAACTGATGGAAGACGTGGCGGAGGCGGACGATCAACTGCTGGAGAAATACCTCGGCGAAGGGACCTTGACGTCGGCGGAGCTGCTGAAGGGATTGAAAGCGGGCGTTGTGAGCCGCGGGCTGTTCCCGGTTCTGTGCGGCTCCGGGGGGAAAAACGTCGGCTCGACGGAGCTGCTGAACGCCATCGTGTCGGTCTTGCCCTCTCCGGTGGAGTCGGCGAAAGCCTGCCCGGTTCAGGCGCTGAAGGGGGACGGCAAGGAGGCCGTCATGCTCCCGGTTGACAGCACGGCGCCCTTCGTCGCCTACGTGTTCAAAACGATCATCGATCCGTTCATGGGCCGTCTCAATTACATGCGGGTCTACTCGGGGTCCCTGGCGGCGGATGCGGGCTTTCTGAACGCCACCCGCAGCATCAAGGAGAAGGGCGGGCGGCTATTCCACGGAGTCGGGAAAAAATACACCCCGATCGAGAAGGCCGTGGCGGGGGATATCGTGGCCATCGCCAAGCTGAAAGACACGCAAACCGGCGACACGCTTGCCGGCGAGCATGCGGTGTTCTGCATTCCCAAGCCGCCGTTGAACCGTCCCCTCATGTCGTTCGCGCTGGAACCCAAATCCAAAGCGGACGTGGAAAAGGTCAGCCTGGGGCTCCATAAATTGGTCGAAGAAGACCCTTCCCTCGAGTTCCTCCGAAATAACGAGACGCATGAGATGATCCTGAGTGCCATGGGGCAGCTGCACGGGGATGTCGCCTTCGAGAAGCTGAAGCGCAAATACGGCATCGAGGTCAACGTTCACACGCCGAAAGTGCCGTATCGGGAGACCATCAGGAAGGCTGCAAGCGCCCAGGGCAAATATAAAAAGCAGACGGGGGGGCACGGGCAGTATGGAGACACGTGGTTGAAGCTCGAACCCTTAAAGCGGGGCGGCGGCTTCGAGTTTGTGAATGACATCGTGGGGGGCGCCATTCCCCGGAATTTCATTCCGGCCGTGGAGAAGGGAGTCGTGGAGGCCATGCATGAGGGCTTTCTCGGCGGGTT
>CAYLLY010000099.1:0-7569 GCA_964384595.1 uncultured Nitrospirales bacterium | reverse complement strand
CAACTTCTCGGCCTTCCACCCGATCGGCGAGATCTGGGACAACGCCTGGGCGAGCGGCAACCCGGCCAACAAGCTGACGGGCGTGCAGACGGTCGTCGTCGGTCCCGGCGACGCCTACACGGTGGACGTGGTGGCGGAGAACGAGGGGGGCTACCCGCTGGTCACGCACTCGCTGACCGACGCATTGCGCGGGGCCATCGCGGTGCTGGTCGTGAAGAAGGATGCCCAGACGTTGCCGCTCATGCCGTTCGTCGAGCCCGGCCCGGCGAAATAGTGATTGATCGGGGTAGGGGCACGGCGCGCCGTGCCCCTACTTATGGCGGGTTCGGCGCGACGAAGACGAGCACGCTGAGCCGCTGCTGGGTGTGGTTGCGGACCCCGTGCTCCGCGCCCGCCGGCGCCATCACCGCCTGACCGGGTCCCAGAACCTTTTCTTCAGCGCCAACCTGGAACGTCCCCTGGCCGTCGAGCACGATATAGACCTTGTCTTGCTCGCCGTGCACGTGCCCCTTCTGGACCTGCCCCGGCTCGAAACCGTATACGTCGCAGAAAAAGCGCGGCGTCTGGAAGAGATTACTCTTCTTCATCTTTTCGGATGAGAACTGCTTGAAGTCGTTCAACGCCAACACCGTCATGATCGGCCCTTCTCCTTTCCCTGCTCCCTTGTCCTCTCTTCAACCTTCCGGACGATCGAATCGACCGGCACCAGGTGGCGCTGCAGGCCGAGGTCCTCGGACGGGACGCCCATCGCCAGCCCCAGCATCTGTGGCAGGTGCAGTACCGGCAAGTTCAGGTCCGCCCCGACCTTGCGCCCCGCCCGCTCCTGATAGATATCCAGGCTCATGTGGCACAGCGGGCAGGGCGTCACCATCGCGTCCGCGCCGCCGTCCTTCGCCTCTTTGAGATTCGCGCCGTTCATCGCGAGCGCGATGTCCTCCTTCTCCAGAATGATCGGAAAGCCGCAGCACTTGATCTTGCCGCCGTAGTCCACCGGCTCGGCCCCCACCGCGCGGATGACCTTGTCGAGAGAATCCGGGTGCTCCGGATCGTCGAATCCCAGATCCCACGACGGCCGCAGAATGTAGCATCCGTAGAAGGGCGCGATCTTGAGATCGCCGAGCGTCACCTGCACCTCGCCTTTGAGTTTCTCCAGTCCCACCTCCCGTACCACGATCCAGAGGAGATGCTTGACCTGGACCGTTCCGCGATAGGCGAGCCCTTCGGGCCTGAGCAGGCGATTGACGCGCTGGAGCAGCGCCGCATCGCTTTTGAGCTTCCGGTTCGCGCCGCCCATGACGCCCTGGCAGGTGCCGCAGATCGTCATCACGTCAAGGCCGAGCCGCTCGGCCTGCGCGAAAGTGCGCGCGCTGAGGGCCAGCGCGCCGTCGGGGTCCGCCTCGCCGACCACCCCGGCCCCGCAGCACGACGACGCGGTCAACTCGGTGACCTCGATCCCCAGCCGTCCGATGACGGCCATCGTGGACTGGTACAGCTCCGGCGTCGCCCCCTTCGCCGCGCAGCCCGGATACAAGGCATACTTCATCGTGTCGCCTCCGGCTCCGGGGTCCTGCCGCCGTCCTCCCCCGCCGTGCTCCTCGTTACTGCGCGCGGCGGGTGGGGCCCCCTCCCGGCGTCACCCCTGCGCCTCAGGCGACATCTGATCGGGCTTCTTGCGGGTGACACCGCATGGGCGCCCAGAAGCAGCGTAGGGCGTACAGCCGGGTTCCGGGACTTCGACGGCGAAACGCCCAGCTGCGCTGGGCTATGCGGAGGCAGGACCCGCAATTTTTCACCCATAATTGTATTTCACGCCGGTGCCGGCGTCGGGATACGCCATCTCGATGTTGTTGAACTCGTTGCAGGCGACCAAGCACGCCCCGCTCTCGAGACAGGCCGGCCACTCCACCTTGATCTTCATGTCGAGCCCGTCCCACCGATAGACCCCCGCCGGACACACGATCGTGCACTGCTTCTTCACGCACCGCAGGCAGGTGTCCGGCTCCTTGATCCGGATGTGCGGGGTGCGGAATTGGATCTCGTTGGCGGGGTTTTTGTCGCTCATCGCCGTCGCTCCAGCAGGGCACGCACCCGCTCCGGACCGTCCATCGACGAGTGCAGCGGGTTTGGCACCTTCCCTTTGAGCAGCATCCGGACGCCCAGCGGCAGGACGTGCAGGAACTTCCGCAGGCTCAGGCCGACCACCTTCAGCGGCATCAGCGTTTCGTTCAGACGCCCGAACCTCGCGATCAGATCCCGGAACCCCACGACGTGCCTGGCGCCGCCGGTCTCGTCATAGCCTGCCTCGATGGCCTCGCGGCGCAACCGGATGATCGCCTCCATCGGCTGCACGTCCTTGGGGCAGACCTCGACGCAGAAATTGCATCGCGTGCAGTCCCACATGCCGGTCGGGCCCTGGAGCGCGGCCAGCCGGGCCGTCCGCGCGGCTCCGGGCTCACGAACATCCGCAACAAACCGGTACGCTTTCGCCAGCGCGGCTGGCCCCAGAAACCCCTTGTCCACCTCGTGCACCGTGCAGGCCGCCACGCAGGCCCCGCACATGATGCAGGCATCCACGTTGTGGAACTGTGGGGCGCCCGCCGCGACGGGAACAGCCGTGCGACTGTCGTTCCGCAGCCAGGGTTCGATCGCGCGGACCTTGCCCCAGAAAGACCCCATATCCACGGACAGGTCCTTGAGCACCGGCAGATTGCGGAGCGGCTCGACGGCGATCCCGCCGTGCCGTTCCCATTCCTTCCGGACGGACGTGCGGCAAGCCAGCTTCTCGCCGCCGTTGATCGTCATCGCGCAGGACCCGCAGATGGCGGACCGGCACGAATAGCGGAAGGTCAACCGCCCGTCCAACTCGTTCTTGATCCGGATGAGCGCGTCGAGCACGGTCATCCCGCGGGTGACGTCGAGACGATAGGTCTCGTCGTGGGGAACGGCGTCCAGTTCGGGGTTGTACCGCTGGATCGTGAAGGCCAGGCGCATCGCCTAGTCGATTTCGAAGACCTTGGGGAAATTCGTCAGGTTACGGCAGCCGCCGGGCTCGACCAGGACCATGTCCTCGATCCGGACCCCGCCGATATCGGGGTAATAGAGTCCCGGCTCGACGGTGACCACATGGCCGGTCTTGAGGGGAGACCCGGTCCGGCTGATCCGCGGCGCCTCGTGGATATCGATGCCGACCCCATGGCCGGTCCCGTGGAAGAAACCCTGCATGCGCCCCTTGATCAGGCCCGTCTTGTAGCCGGCCCGCTCGAACCGTTCCAGGACGCGTGCGTGGATCTTCTGCCCGTCCGCGCCGTCGCGGACTGAATCGATGGCCTCTTCCTGCGCGGCCAGCACCGTGTCATAGAGGCGCTTCTTCTCGGGGCTCGCCTTGCCCTTGAGCACGGTGCGGCTCATGTCGGCGAAGTAGCGGGTCGTCGCATTGCGGGGAAAGATGTCCATGACGATGGGCTCGCCGGCCCGCAGTGGGCCCGACCCCTCATTGTGGGGATCGCAGGCCTGCAGCCCCCCGGCAATGATGGTGTGCTGGCTGATGCACTCCTGCTCCATGAGCGCGACGTTGATGAGCTTTTTGATGCGCTCGGAGGTCACGGGCTCGCCCTCATGGACGATCAGGCCGTCCCGCACGGACGCCGCGCCCAGGAGATCGATCACCCGCCGGACGGCCGACTCCACGGCGCGCTGGGCGGCTTCGATCGCGGCCACTTCCTCCTTGGTCTTGACGGCCCGCTCTTCGAAGAACGGCTCGCGCTTCGTGCTCAGCCCGTACCCTTTCGCCTGAAGCCGGCGGGCATGCTCGAAGCCGAAATTCTCCGGAACCTGCAACTGCGTGACGCCGCGTTCCTTCAGCACTAGGTCCACCACGTCGATCGCGGTAGCATGGCCCCCCTCGCGGCGCTTCACCCGCGCTTCGTATTCCGTGTAGGACAGGACGGTCGCCACCGTGGCCGTGGCGCGCGCGCGGTCCACCTCCAGGTCGCTCATGACGAGGATTTTCTCGCCCTTCACGCGAAGAAAGATAAAGGGGTCCGGAGCCGGAAAGCGGGTCGCGTAATAGAGGTTGGAGTCGGTCTCGCTCGCCGCGATGAGAAGGACGTCGGGATCGGCCGGCATTGATTCTCCGAATCGGACGTTACTCGTTATTCGTTAAACGGAAATGCTCGATGACAGAAATTCCCGAATAACGTTTAACGGTTAACGATGTTTTTATCCTAGCATGGCCCTACGAAGCCGAGCAAGGCGTCCTCGGCCCCTTGTCGCTGGGCGCGATCAGCTCTTTCGGCAGCAGGACGATGTTTTTCATGATGTCGAAGGCGAGCTGCGCAAAGCCGGTGATCCCCGACGCGACCGACTTCATCGGCAGCCACGTCACCTGGGGGTCGGTCAGCGGGCCCTTGACCTCGAAGAACGCGGTGCTGAATCCCTCGCGTTCCCCCGCGAACAGCTTGCCGAACAGCGGAATGGATTGCAGGATCCCTTCATAGGAGCCGAACGGCGTGACGACCATGACCATGTCGTACCGGTCGTTGGGGATGTCGTACGTCCCCGCGCCGGTGATCTTCAGGATCGGGCTGTCCACCCGATAGTTCTGGACCTCCGCGATGCCGTTCTTCACGACCACGCGCCCCGAGACGCAATCAAACGGCATCCCCTGCTCGGAGACATCCGCCTTGCCCGCCAGCTGCGAGGCCAGGTTCAGCAGCCCGGCGATTTTCGACGTCGCCGAGAGCTTCCGGAAACGGCCGTCGGCGACCAGCACTTTGACGTCTCCGTTGAGAGTGGGGGCGGTTCCCTGCGGATGCGTGCCGTCCCCCCGGAGCGCCCCGTCCAATGTCAGCACACCGGTGAACGGCGGCTCTTTGATGCCGACCGAATGGAACACCGGCTCCACCGCGATCCCTTTCAGGTGCAGGGTGGATTCGACCGCGGCGGGCTTCCCGGGCGGCAGCGCCACCCGGGTCTGGCCGGCGATCGTCCCCTTTCCCATCCGGCCGGTGACCGGGTCCAGGACGAGCGCATCGTCCCCGCCGGAAACCTTCGCCTGAATCTCGTCGAAGGGCACGCCCTGATAGCGGCCGTTCCGGATCGTCGCGGTCGCCGCCAGTTTTGTACCGCTGGTGAGCGCTTCCATCGCCACACGCACCAGGGACCGCTCGCCTTCGGGGATCAGCAAGGCCAGATCGAGGCCCGGCGAGTCGAAGACGGCCTGGATGCGCGGGACTCCCCTCCAGCCGCGGACGTCTCCCGTGGCGGTGATCCGGCTGTCCGCGATTTTCAGCGCGCCCCGCTCGATCTCGATGCGATCCTCTTCAAACGTGAACGCCACCGTCAAATCCTCGACCGGCGCGGTCAACCCTTCAATCTTAAACCCCGCCTGCCTGATCTCCGCCCGGCCCTTCGGCTTGGCGGCCCACCAGTTGTCGAGCGGTCCGGTCGTCGTGAACTGCGCCCGGATGGTTCCCGCGTCGAAGGCCGTCTTCGCGGCGAGCAGTCCCTTGGGAAGCGCGCGGAGAGCGACCGGGGGAACCCGCACCTCGAGGTCGAAGACGCGGGGCTGCCGGAGGTTCAGGGTTCCCTTCGTGAAGACTTTGAGCGGAGGCATCTCTGCCGCTAACCGGTTCACCTTGAGACGGCGGCCCGGGTCCAGCAGCAGGTCGAACTCGACGGCAGCCGGGACCTCGTGGGGCTTCCTGAACCCCACCGCGTGGCTGATCCACGTCTGGCGCAGATCGACCCGCCCGATGCCGCGCAACTCCCTCGTCCGCCCGGAAATGCTGAGCCCGAACCCCGCGGTGCCGTCAACCGAGAGTTTTTTCGAGGGGCCCTTCGCCGCAACCCCCAGCAGTTCTTGGGCATCGGTCTGGCCGGAGACCGTCAGGGCATAATGCGCTCTTTCATCGGAGCGGACCGCGATCTCTCCATCCAGCACCACGGCGGACTTGCCCACGTGACCGGCCAGACGTTCGAAGAGCACCCCGCGCGGGACGGAGCGGACCCGCCCCCGCAAGCCGGTGAACGGCAGGGACAGCCGCCGATCCATGAAGCCGACGTCCTTCGCCTCAAGGCCCCACTCTACATGCAGATCGTCGAGCCGGTTCAGCGCGCCTTCCAGTTTGACGGCGGCATCGGCCTCGCCAGCCAGTTTCGCCAGACCGGCCGGGCCGGCCGGCAGCAGCGCCTTCGGTGCGAAGCGGGCCACGATCACGGCAAGCTCCTGGGCCGAGACTGTGCCTTTGATGGCCAGGGACAGGTGCGGATCGTCGGTGAGGCGCGTCACCTCCCCCCGTCCCTCCGTCACCTCAGCCAGACCGTACCGGCCCGTCACCTGCTCGATCGCGACACGGTCCAAGTCGAAAAGCAGCCTGCCCTTGACCTCCGAGATCGGCACGCGGTGCGCGCCCACGGCGGCGCTCCCGTTCAAGAGATCCACCTCGCCTTTGACCGTCAGCCGGCGCGCCTGCTCGGGACTCCACTCCACCTGCAAGGACACCAGTTGGATGGAACCGCCGGCCTGCCCCTCCTTCAAAAAACCCAGCGCATAGGACTGGATCGTCTCCTCGGGGAGCCTATTCACGAGCGCTTCCAGACGAAACGGCGTGGAGGTCAGCGACGAGACGAGCGCCGCTTGGGGCGTGAACAGCTTGTTCAGGGAGACGCTGCCGGTGATCGTCGTTCCGGCGCCCGTCACCTTCAGGTCCTTCAGCGTCAATCCACGATCCGCCCGTGCCCAGCGATATTCGAAAAACCCGCTCAGATCAACCGGAATCTGGATGCCTCGTAGAATGGGATTCTCGTTCAGAAACGCGGCCAGCCGGCTCAGGTTCACTCCCTTGACCTCCACCCGCCCCGTGGCCTTCCCGCCCGGACGTGTCCCCGCGAGCGCCTCCCGCGAGACCTGCCCCAGAACGGTGAACGTCGCCTCCCCGGCCTCCTGGGGAAGGGCGGCGAAAAACTTGAATCCCAATTGCACGCCGGCCCTTTTCAAGGTAGTGCTCACGTGCCGGATCGCGACCGTGCGGGAAGCCTCCGCGCCGAAGCTGTCCTCGAACACGAATTCGCCGTCGGCGATGGAGATCTCATCCCCGAGCATCGGCGTCGTGAAATCGGTCGGTTGGGCCGTCTGGGAAAAGAGATCGGAGATGTTCAGAAGGCCGGCGGCGCCTCGCCTGATCGCCACCTTCGGACGATCCAGCTCGATCCGCTTGACCACGACTTTTTTCGCCAACAGCGGAAAGATCCGGAGATCCAAGAATAAATGCTCGGCCGATATGAAGACCGCCTGACTGCCCGGCTCTCTAATCATGACCTGATCCAAGGCGATCCGGACGTAGGGGAACACTTCGACGTGCGCGCGTCCCACCTCCACCTTGCGCCCGAGCTGGAATTCCGCTTGCTCGACCAGCAGGGCCTTGTAATCGGCGGTATTCAGCAGGAGGGGAAGGGAGAGCGCAATGGCGGCAAGGACGGCGAGGGGAATGAGGACCAGCCAGGCGAGCTTTCGGCGCAGATTCCACACAGTAGCGATATTACCTGAGGCGGCCCCAAATGCCAACGGGC